>JAKBBY010000139.1 GCA_021808315.1 Pseudomonadota bacterium
GGCAAGGCCAGCAGCCGCAACGTGTCACGCAGTCCGGCAATCGATGGGTCGAGCACGATCACCCGATGATGCACCAGCTCCAATAACTCCCGATGCGATTGCAGTGGCAAAAACGGCAAATCGACGACGATGAAATTGAAACGCTGGCGCAGTGCGGCAATCAACGCCTTGGCCGCCCCCTCTTTCGATACAAAGCGCCGATCCAACGCCGGCGGCAGCGCCAACAGGCTCAATCGCCCCTGCACCGGCTTGATTGCGGTATCAAGAGCATCGGCATCGATCATGCGTTCACCGCCCAGCAAGGCACCGAGCGCCTCGCTGCCCGCGCCTCCGCATAATTCGTGGCCGATGCCAATGAACGGGTCGGCATCGAGCAGTAATGTGTGCCGATTCGAGGTTTCACCCAGATAAAGCGCCAACATCGCTGCCATCGTGCTGGTGCCAACCCCGCCCCGCGCGCCGGTCAAAGCGATGATCCGGCCCCCGCGTGTGGATTCGGTGGCCTGATGATCGTGGGAAATCAATGGGCCAAGATAGCGCGCCACCGTTTCGCGGGTGAGCGGCTTGAACATGTAATCAGCCGCGCCGATCTCCCGCGTGATCATCCGATACAGCGCGATATCATCAACCTCACCCAGAACGAACAGCGCCACCGAGGGCTCGATCACCTCGCTTAAGGCCGCAAGCAGCCGCCCTGGCGCGGGGTCCGCGCCAATATCGACAATCAAGACATCCGGCGCTGGCGCGCGCATCATCGCGGTGATCGCGCTTTTCAGCGGGCCGCGTTTGATGTCAAAACTGACCTCAACGCCGTTATGGCTCAGTTCCGCCTGCACCAAATCGCGCAGCGCATCCTGCAACACCGCCTCACTCGCGGCATCGGCGACAAAGCCGATCACGCTCCGCTTGGTCCGGCGCATGGGCGTTGGGCTGCGATCACGCGGCGCGCTCTCGCTCATCCTCGATCACTCAGCCGCATCGTTACGATCATCATGACCGCAACGATGCACCGAAAAACTTAATCTTCGATCAACAAATCCGCGTTTTTCAGCCGACCGTGAAGCGATTATCGATATTGCCCCGCGTCGCGTGCGCATAGGGGCAAACAATCTCGGCCTTATGCACCAGCGCCTTGGCCGCCTCATGCTCCATGCCGGGGATGGTGATGGTCAAATGCGCATTAATGCCAAAGCCAGTGCCATCGTCGCGCGGGCCAATGCCGATGCTCGCTTTGACCGCTGTGCTCTCGGGCAGCTTAACCTTCTCCTGCATCGCCACGTATTTCAGCGCGCCGAGAAAACAAGCCGAGTAGCCCAGGGCGAATAATTGCTCCGGATTGGTGCCGGGGCCGCCATCGCCGCCCAACTCCTTGGGTGTGCTCAAATCGATTTTGAGACGTCCATCATCGGTCTCGGCATGGCCGGTTCGCCCGCCCGTTGCATGACCATGCGCGTGATACAAAGCCTTCATCATATTCCTCCTGGGTTAAAGCCTCTGTGAGATAGGGCGTGCGGATCGAATTTCCACTGCCGCATGGCCCAACGGCCCGGCGCCTGCGCCAAAGCCCGGCGCTTGCGCCAAGGCCGCGCGCAAAAACTGGCGCGCCCGCTCAATTGCGGCACCCAAATCCAGCCCCTCCGCCAACCCAACGGCAATGGCCGAGGCCAGGGTGCATCCCGTGCCATGCCCGGCCTTGGTGATGATCCGCTCGCCGCTGAAGCGTGACACGGCGCCGTCGCGCACCAACACATCCACCAAAAGCGGGCCGGTCAAATGCCCGCCTTTGACCAAGATTGCACAGGGTCCGGCCAGCGCCAGCGCCGCCGCTTGCGCTTGGTCAATTTCACTGACCGGCATCCCGCTCAGCAGCGCGGCTTCGGCCAAATTTGGCGTCACCAATTCGGCCAAAGGCATCAGCCGCGTGCGCAAAGCGGTCAGCGCGTCGGCGGCGAGCAGCGAAACCCCGGTCGAGGCCGCCAAAACCGGGTCCAGCACAATCGGCACGCGCGAAGCCCAGTCCGCCAGCGCCTCCGCGACGGCAACCACCATCGCGGATGAACCGAGCATGCCAATTTTGATCGCATCCGCGCCAATATCCGCAAGCCCCACGGTAATCGCGCGCGCAACAATGTCGGGTGCGATTGGCACGATCTGATGCACCGCCCGTGTATCCTGCACCGTCACCGCCGTAATCGCGGTCAGCGCATAGCCACCCAAGGCGGTGATCGTTTTGATGTCAGCCTCAATGCCGGCACCGCCGCCACTATCCGAGCCGCCAATGGCCAGCACCCGGATCATCAGCGTTCGCGCCCTAGCCCGCGGCTTCCTGCTCGATGGCCGCCACCACCGCGCCGACCAGCGCCTCGATCATCGCGGCATCCTCGCCCTCAGCCATCACCCGGATCAAGGTTTCGGTGCCTGAGGGCCGCACCAGCAGCCGACCAACGCCGTCTAACTGCGCGGAAGCGGCGCTAATCGCCGCCTGCACGTTGGCGCGTCCGAGCGGCGATTCGCCGCGATAGCGCACATTGCGCAAGAGCTGCGGGAGGGGCGCAAAAACCCGGCACACCGCACTTGCGGGGCGCGCCTCATCGACAATCGCGGCCAAAACTTGCAGGGCTGCAATCAGCCCATCGCCAGTGGTGCCGAAATCGGTGAGAATAACATGCCCCGATTGCTCGCCACCGACATTGCGCCCGCCCGCGCGCATCGCCTCCGCCACATAGCGATCCCCCACCGCTGTCCGCTGGAGCGCCAGCCCGATCCCGGCGAGAAACCGCTCCAACCCCAAATTCGACATCACCGTGGCCACCACCGCATCGCCGGTGAGCCGACCCGCGGCCTGAAACCGCCTCGCGATCAGCCCCAGCACTTGATCGCCATCGATCACCGCACCGGACTCATCGACCAAAATCACCCGATCCGCATCGCCATCCAGGGCAATCCCCAAATCGGCCCGGTGCTCCAGCACCGCCGCACAGAGCGCGCCAGGAGCGGTCGAGCCGCAATCACGGTTAATATTGAACCCATCCGGCTGCACGCCCAGCGGAATCACGGTGGCCCCCAGCTCATACAAGGCGGCGGGTGCGACCCGATAGGCCGCGCCATGCGCGCAATCGAGCACTAATTTCATCCCATCCAGGCTCATCCCGCGCGGAAAACTCGCCTTGACCCATTCCACATAGCGCCCCGCCGCATCGCTCAACCGGCTGGCCTTGCCCAACGCGGCCGGCGGCGCGAGCCGCGCGCTCAAATCCTCGGCCATCAGCGCTTCAATCGCCGCCTCGGTCGCGTCCGAGAGTTTGGTGCCGTCCGGGCCGAATAATTTGATGCCGTTATCCTCAAACGGATTATGCGAGGCGGAAATCACCACCCCTAAATCAGCGCGCAAGCTGCGCGTCAGCATCGCAATCGCCGGTGTCGGCAAGGGCCCGGCCAACGTCACATCCATCCCCGCGCCAATGAAACCCGCCGTCAGCGCAGGCTCCAGCATATAGCCCGAGAGCCTGGTATCCTTGCCGATAATCACCCGATGCCGATGCGCCCCGCGCACGAACATCACCCCCGCCGCCTGGCCCAGGCGCAGCGCCATCTCGGCGGTCATCGGCGCACTATTGGCTTTGCCGCGAATTCCATCGGTCCCGAACAACCGGCGCGCCGGGGCGGTTTCACTCAATGATGTCATCACCTTGTTCATGGCCCTGTTCAACGCCGGATTGCGCGCCCGATCAAGAGGGCCGGTTTCAACGCGTGATGAGCGGCGTTATGCTCAGTGCCACGTTACAGTGAACGAGCAAGCATCATCGCCACGCGCCGCGCAAGATGTTTCTATTGTCTGAGCCGATGGCGCAACCAAGGCCTGAAACAGCCGCTCAAACACCGCTGCATGCCAGGCGCACACCGGATGATCGGCATGCTCTCCTGCGCAGAGCGGGTTCCCGATGAGCACGAAGCGGGTTGGCAGGCCCGCCTCGGCGATAAACCGCCCCGATCCCGCAAATGTCCAGGCATGGGCGCGAATAGCCGCAACCAGCAGGCGGGCCGCGCGCCGGGCCGGTAATAACCGGAGCAAAAATTGCACGGGCTTGGGTATCCGCGTCGCCAGCAGGTAATTCGCCGTTCGCCGTCCCGCATCCGCCATCAACAACGCCGCTTGCTGTGGCGCCAGCGCGGCGCGCACCGCCTGATGCAACCGCCCCACCGGGGCTGCATCCACCATCGCCGTTGGCGGATCGCGCAGCCAATCGCGCACGCCAGCCTCGGCAAAAATCGGCGCCATCGCCGCATCCAGCCCCGCTGCGCGCAGCGCCTCGATCAGTTGGATCACCGCATTCGGGCCAATTTTGCCCGTATGCGCCGTGGGTTGATGTCGGCCAGCGTCCCGATCAGGGGTGCGGGTGGTCATGAGCCATCGGCTCCGCCGCCCGATGCTCACTGCCACAGGCGGTCACGGTCGGCGCCTGGGGCTGGGCTTTGCGCGACCGATCAGCGCTGGCCACCCAGTCCGCCGTCTGCGCGGTTGCCGCCTGTCGGCTTTCATCGAAATGGAAATTGACCTTCTTTTTCGATTGCGGGCCCCAATAGCCAACCTTGCCCAGATCATAGAATTTCCGCTCAAACCCCGATTTCAAAAAGGCTTTAAGGCATCCCAGCAAATAGCGCCGCCGTTGCCCGCTCCCGGCCCATGGATAGGAGAACAACGCCTTGCGCAAATAAAACCGGCGATAATTATTCATCACCCGATCCAATAATTCCGCCCGATCCATGGCTTCAGGCCGCATGATCGGGGTGACAAAATTATATTTCTCGAAGTCAAACACCTCAATTTTGCCACTCAACTCTTTAAAAAGCTGGGTGAACGGCCACGGCGTATACATGGACCAGTTTGCCAAATCCGGCTTCCAGTCGAGGGCCATTTGATAGGTCTCTTCCAGCGTTTCCGCCGTTTCGTTTTCCAGCCCGACAATGAATTGCGCTTCCACCACAATGCCGGCCTCGCGCAAAAGTTGGATCGCCCGCTTATTGTCGCTAACTTTGGTTTCCTTGTTGAACCGATCAAGCTTCATCTGCGCCGCCGCCTCGGTGCCCAGCGACACATGCAGCAAGCCCGCGCGCCGATACAGCGCCAAATAATCGGCATCGCGCAATATATCGGTGACCCTGGTATTGATGCCCCAGCTCACTTTCTCATTCAAACCCCGCGCAATCAGCTCTTCGCAGAATTGAATGAATTTCTTGCGATTGATCGTCGGTTCTTCGTCCGCCAAAATAAAAAACCGCACGTCATAGCGCTCAAACAATGTTTGGATCTCATCGACCACTTTTTTCGGATCGCGCACCCGGTAATCGCGCCAGAATTTCCATTGTGAGCAAAATGAACAGGTGAACGGGCAACCGCGCGCCATGTTTGGAATCGCGACCCGGCAATTCAGCGGGATATATTTATAGTGATCCCATTCCAAAATGCCCCAATCCGGGCTGATTGCATCCAAATCCTTCACCGTCGGCGCCGCCGCCGTCGCGACGATCCGGGTGCCTTCTGCATCGCTTTCGCTAAAGGCCAGCCCCTTGATCGCATGCCGATTGGCCGGCCACGCACCAGCCTCGATGGATTTTACCAAATCCAGCAGAATTTCCTCGCCCTCGCCGCGCACAATCACATCGATCCAGGGTGCCTCGCTGAGCACTTGCTGATACATGAAGGTGGCATGGATGCCGCCCAAAATCGTCACCGCGTTGGGATGCAGTTCTTTGGCAATCTGCAATGCCCGCTCAGCTTTATAGATCGATGGGGTAATCGCGGTTGCGCCGATCATATCGGGCCGCTCGGCGGCGAGCAGGTCACGTAATTGTTCGTCGGATAATTGATGCGTCATCGCATCGATAAAGCGAATATCGGTATAGCCAGCGCCCTTCAACGTTCCGGCCAAATAAGCGGCCCAGGCGGGCGGCCAATTGCCTGCAATCTCCGCGCCACCAGAGTGATAATTGGGATGGATCAACACAATACGCATCAGTTAGCCTCCCCGGATCGCTCACACCGCTTGGGCGTGGCGCGGCTGGTCATTATTTTCAGTATGGTGATGGTTGAGATAAGCATCGAATATAGCAGCAACGTTGCGAACAAATGGTCGTCCGGTCTCCGTAACGCGCACAACCGCCCCATCCCAACGCACCAGCCCATCGCGCGCGAACCCATCGAGCTTTTGGGCCGCGTTCAATAACAAGGTGGGGTCGGCCTGATGCGCGCGTGCGATATCCGGCAAATCGGCCTGTAAATCGCACATCACCTGCTCAATCACTGCCCGCCGCAGCCGGTCCTCCGGTGAGAGCGCCACACCGCGCACAATGGCGGCATGCCCAGCGCGGATCGCTTGGCGGTAGTCGGGAACACGGGTCGCATTCTGCACATAGCCTTGCGGCAGACAGCCAATGGCACTCGCGCCAAGGCCAATCAGCGCCGGTGCCGCATCGGTCGTATAGCCCTGAAAACTGCGATGCAGCGCGCCGCTGGTTGCCGCCTGCGCGAGCGCATCATCAGGGCGGGCATAATGATCAAGCCCAACCGGCACATAGCCGCCTTCCTGCTCAAGCACCCGGCCAATGGCCGCACGCTGATCAAACCGAGCCTGTGCGCCGGGCAAGCTCGCCTCGGGGATCAGCGCTTGATGTTTTTTCATCCAAGGCACATGGGCATAGCCAAACACCGCGACGCGGCCCGCCTCTAACTGCAGCGCCCGCCGCGCGGTTTCAGCCACACTCTGTTCGGTTTGTAGCGGCAAGCCATAAATCAAATCCAGATTGATCGCAGACACACCAAGGGCGCGGACCGCCTGCGCGCAGGCCTCGGTTTCTTCGTAG
>JAKBBY010000140.1 GCA_021808315.1 Pseudomonadota bacterium
GTTCGATCAAAAATTACGGTTCGATCAAAAATGACGGATTATCGGCCAAAGGGCCAGGCTCGCCAGGAGCAAAAATGCGGTCGAGAAGACTCGAACTTCCACAGGGTTTCCCCCACAAGCACCTCAAGCTTGCGCGTCTACCATTTCGCCACGACCGCATCGTGTCAAAGGCCCTATAGCCGATGGATCAGCTCGCATCAATCAGGGGGGGATCAATCAGGGAGGCCTCCATCGATGATATCGAATGGGTGGTGTCGTCCGGCCTGACCGATTACGCGATGGCGGTTGAGGTGATGCAGGCGCGCGCCGCCGCGATCCGGGCTGGCAGCGCGGGCGAGCAAGTTTGGCTGGTCGAGCATCCGCCGATCTATACCGGGGGCACTTCGGCGCGCGAGAGCGATGTGCTGGGGAACGCGTCGATCCCAACGCTGCGCACCGGGCGCGGCGGGCAATGGACGTATCATGGGCCTGGTCAACGGATTGCTTATGTTATGCTCGACCTGACCAGGGCGCATGGCATGGTGCCCGCGCGCGATGTGCGCGGCTTCGTCGCGGCCTTGGAACGCTGGCTGATCCTAACCCTGGCAATGTTTGGCATTCACGGCGAAACCCGCGACGGACGGGTGGGGATTTGGGTGGTTGATCCGATGACGCAGCGCGAGTCGAAGATTGCGGCCATCGGTGTTCGGGTTTCGCGTTGGGTCAGTTTCCATGGTGTGGCGCTGAATGTCGCGCCTGATCTTGATCATTATCAGGGCATTATACCCTGCGGGATCCGCCAGCATGGGGTGACCTCGATGGCAGCGCTCGGCGTGCGGGCCGACATGGCCCAGATCGACGCGGCGTTGCGGGTGCAATTTGGTCGCGTGTTCGGGTCGGACATCTAAAAATCAAGCCACGCGCGGCGGCGGGCGACCCTTGCGAAAAACGCAGAACTAGGACAGTAGCGCTTACTCGTAACGCTGCTTATTATCTCGCGTGCTATGAGTGCTGCAAACCGATCACACATCAATATTCACGATACCGAGCGCGGCGATGACACGGATCGCGCTGATTTGCTGCTATTGCTGCATGATGTGGCGCGGCTGACCCGGATTGAGACGGACCGCCGGGCGCGGGCGCAGGGCATGACGCGGGCGCAATGGGTGATGGTGCTCAAATTGGCCCGGCATCCTGGCCTATCGCAAAAAGATTTGGCGGAGTTGCTCGAGGTCGAGCCGATGACTGTGGCGCGCCTGACTGATCGCTTGGCCGAGCGCGGGCTAGTTGAGCGGCGGGCCGACCCGGCGGACCGGCGGATTTGGCGGCTTCATTTGCGCGATCAAGCGGCGCCGCTGATCCAGCAAATCCAAACTGAGCGGGCGGCGATTGCAGCCTTGATCACCCGCGATTTGCCCGCGCCGATGCGCGAGACGACCGAACAAGCCTTGCTCGCCATCAAACGCAGCCTCGCCGAGGCGATGCAGCCCGACGAGCACCGCGAGGGCGAGACGCCGGACGCCGCGAACGATCCATCAGACCGATTCGGTAACAGCTCTTTTCCAGCACGACCGCTTCATTCAGCTTCATCGGAGATTGACGAATGTCACAATCATCGCCCCTGAGCACCGCCGCCGCTCGCGAAGCGTCCGTCGATACGTCGAAAACCCAGCGCAGCGCGCGCAGCCTGCGCCCGGTGCTGATGATTGGCGGGGTTGCGATTATTCTGCTCGCCGTGCTGCTCTATTGGTTGTTCAGCGGCGGCTCAGTGTCGGTGACCGATAGCTACGTCAAAGCCCGGCGCGTTGCGCTTTCGACCGACGTTTCTGGCCTCGTGACCAAGGTGGCGGTGCATGACCATCAGAAGGTGACCAAAGGGCAGATCTTATTTGAGCTTGATCCGGCGCAATTTGCTATCGCGGTGGCGCAAGCGCGGGCGAATTTGGCCGAAGCGGAACAGCAGATTGACGGGGCAAAACAGAGTTATGCCGCGCAAATTGCCAAAATTGACGCGCAAAAGGCCGTTGTTGCAAATGACCGGATCAATTTTCGTAGCTATCAAGCGTTGATCGGCAATGGTGGGGTGACCCGCACCGCCTATAATAATGCCAAATATAAGTTAAAGATGGATGAAGCATCGCTCGCAGCAATGACGGCGCAGGCCGGCGTTGATCTGGCGCAGCTTTCGGGCGATCCGAACATCGCCGTCGCCAAAACGCCGCAATATCAACGCGCCCGGGCGGCGCTTGATCTCGCGGAGTTGAACGCCCGCCACGCCATTGTGCGCGCCCCATTCGCCGGTATTGTCACTGAAACGGCGAAGCTGCAGCCGGGCATGTTTTTACCCGCCGGCACCGCCGCCTTCGCCTTGGTCTCCAGCACCGATGTTTGGGTGCGCACGCAACCCAAGGAAACCCAACTGACCTGGGTTCGCCCAGGTGACAAGGTTCGTATCCATGTCGATACCTATCCGGGCCAAGTGTGGCACGGGGTGGTTGGCAGCATTTCGCCGGCCAGCGGCTCGAGCTTTTCGATCCTGCCAGCACAAAACTCGTCGGGTAATTGGGTGAAAGTGGTGCAGCGCATCCCGGTGCATATTAAAATCATCAGCGGGCCAAAAAACCTGCCGTTGCGCAACGGAATGAGCGCGGAAATCACCATTCTGACCGGGCATCAGCGCTCGCTCAGCCAGCTTTTCTGAGCCCGATCGATGGCTGGTGAACAAGCGGCGTCCGGGCCCGAGGTAATGCGGGTTGAGGGGTTGCAGCGCGCCGTGATCACGGTCGGCTGCATGATCGGCACGCTGATGCAGGCTCTTGATGCCACCATCGCCAACGTCTCGCTGCCCTATATGCAAGGGTCACTATCAGCCTCCTATGATGAAATTACCTGGGTGCTTACATCCTATGTGATTGCCGCCGCGATTATGACGGCGCCGGTTGGCTGGCTTGCGGCACGGTTCGGACGTAAAAATATTTTTCTGGTGTCGCTGATCGGCTTCACGATCTCCTCGATGATGTGCGGGATTGCGACGTCGTTGGGCGAGATGGTTGCTGATCGGCTGTTGCAGGGTGTGTTCGGCGCGGCCTTGGTGCCGCTCAGCCAATCGACCATGCTGGATATTTATCCGATTGAAAAACGGGGCTCGGCGATGGCGATTTGGGGCATCGGGGTGATGATCGGCCCGATTCTCGGCCCGACGCTGGGTGGTTACCTAACCTATTTTTACAATTGGCGTTACGTGTTCTTCGTTAACTTGCCCTTTGGTATCGCGGCGACATTGGCGTTGGCGTTTTTCATGCCCAAACGCGCCAAGCGCCCGGCTTCCGGCAATTTTGACTGGATCGGCTTTGCGGTACTGTCGCTGTTTCTTGCCGGGCTGCAGATTATGCTGGATCGCGGCCAGGAAAAGGATTGGTTTGCATCGCCAGAAATCATTGCCTACGCGGTGTTGGCCACGATTGGGCTGTATTTATTCATTGTGCATATGTTTACCGCCAAAAATCCCTTCATTCCACGGGCGATTTTTCGTGATCGCAATTTGAATGCGTCGCTAATCACCATGTTTGCGGTCGGCTCGGTGCTGCTATCATCGGCCACTTTGATGCCGCCATTCCTGGAGCAGCTTGGCAATTATCCGGTTGAGGCAGCCGGGCTGGTGATGGCGCCGCGCGGTCTTGGCACCATGGCCGCGATGATGATCGCGGGCCGACTATCTAATCGGATCGATCCGCGCTGGCTGATGTTTTTGGGATTCATGATGTTGCTGGTCTCGTTCGATATGATGACCAACTGGTTGCCCAGCTCGCCGCGATCGTACATTCTGGAAACGATTATTGTGCAAGGCGCGGGGCTTGGCTTTGTGTTTACCCCGCTGCAAGTGGTAGCGTTCTACACGCTCGATCCGGCATTACGCACACAAGGCACATCGATCCTGAGCCTGATGCGCAATGTGGGGATGGCGGTGGGTATTGCGATTACCGAGGCGTTTCAGGTGCAAATGGCACAAATCTCACACGCGAGCCTGTCCAGCTTGATCACGCCGTTCAACCGGGCGCTGCAAATTGGCGGCGCAGTGCAGCGTTACCTTGATCCGACGACGCCGCACGGGGCCGCCTTGCTCGGGGCGATGATCAATCAACAATCGCAAATCATCTCTTATATCGACGCGTTTAAATTCATGATGTTCATCAGTGTGCCAGCAGCCTTCTGCCTGCTCTTGATGCGCCGCCCGCCACGGTATAACGCCATACCGGCTGAGAAACATGAGATGGCGGTGATGGAATGACGATCCATAATCAGAAAAATGACGATGCATTAGGTCTATTGCCTGTTTTCTATTTCGAGGATTTCCAACCGGGCCAAATTGCGACAAGTGGCTCGATAACCGTTACAGAGGCTGACATTATTCGTTTTGCTGCCGAATTTGACCCGCAACCGATGCATACGGACCCACAGGCCGCGAAGGTGATCACCGGCGGCCTGATCGCGAGCGGGTGGCATACGGCGAGCTTGACCATGCGCCTGCTGATCACTGGCCGCGGCTATCGCCCGGCGCCTGGCACACTCGGCCTCGGCTTTGAAAATTTGCGCTGGCATAAGCCGGTGCGGCCGGGCGATACGTTGCATTTACAAATCGAACTTTTATCGACGCGCGCGAGCGAAAGTCGGCCGGATCGTGGTATTATTTCCTCGCGGTTCACGACCTTCAATCAGCATAACGAGGTGGTGCAATCGATGACCAGCAGCGCCATCGTTCCGCGCCGTCCGGTGTCGGCTTAGCGCATTTTCCGTTCGCATGGGCTCACGGACAATGCGCCGGGTCATTGTTTTGGCGCGTAACTTTATCGGACCAGACGGCCCCACCTGGTCCGACGTTGCTCTTGGTAAAACTCCAAAACATGTTGATTTCTGATGCGCTTTTCGGGGAGCATCGCTTAGGTTGTGCCCATGGAACCATCGGCCAACCGGCCAAGTCCCGCGTCGATCACCGCCGCCATTTGTCCGCCGGTTAATCGCGGCGTTGCCGAAAACAAGGGAACATCGCCGCTTCGCAATACGATGCGCGCATCCGGCCCGCGACTAATTTCCAGCGTATCGCCAACATTTAGGTGCAAAATTCGATCAAGTTGCACCACCTGTTCATCGAGCACAGCTTCAATATCCATCTCGGTTTGGCGTAATTCTTCCGCGAGATGGGTCTCCCACATACGGTCGCGGCCAAATTTTTCGCCCATGAATTGCTGCAAAAGCAAATCACGGATCGGCTCCAGCGTGGCAAACGGCAAAATCATGCGCACGTGTCCAATCCGCTCCTCAATGCGCACCTGCAGGACGATATTGAGACCAGAGCCGGTCACCGGCCCGATTGTTGCGAACCGAGGATCGTTTTCGATCCGATCCACTTTGAACCGCGCTTCGGCCAATGGTGCAAAACTCGACGTCAAGTCTCGCAAAATCAGCTTAGCAATCCGATCTGCAATATTGGATTCGATCGAGGTGAAGCCGCCTACTTTCGGCTCCCGATGAGCACCCGCATGCCGACCTCCCAGCATCACCTCAACAAGATGCTGCACGAACGCTGCATCGAATGCGATCAACCCAAGATTATCCCAATCCAATGCCCGAAACACGATCAGCAAATGCTGCCGTGCCACCTGTTCCAAACACACGGAGAGACGCACTGATTCCAACGCCACCAATTCGACATCGGCGGTCGCTTGCATCAAATTGCGCAAATCATTGGCAAAAATTCGAGCCAGCCGATCAAACACAATTTCTGCCATCGGCAGGCGCTCATATGAAACCTTATTTTGATCCGCGAGCGCCTCAATCGTGATCGGGACCGGCGCGGTGGGCCCAGGGCGTTGCGCCGACGCCGTAGTGGCATCGGCCTCCTTGTTCGATTGGGGTTCGATGTCCGATTTGAGCTCGCTATTCATTGCACAATCAGCTCCTCAAACAAAACCTTATGCAACTTAGTCGGCATGAATAAAGGGGCGAGCCGCTTTTCAATTCCAGCGCGCAACGCGGCAGTGCCAACCTTGCCGCGCAATGTCTCACGGGTTTGTGCCCGTAAATAGGTTTGCACCACATCCACCACCTCAGGCATCCGCGCTTTAATCGGCTTGAGCGGGGTATGGGCGGGAAAAGCGAGGCTGATTTTCAGCTTGATATATGAAATTGACCCGCCATTGCTATCCAGATTGGCGACAAGCTGTGGAACACTCACAAAAACATCCATCTGCGGCGCGACCTTGTGGACGAGCTTTGTGGATCGATGCAGCACGCCTGCATAAATTAATCCTGCACCTGCCAGCGCGCCGATGATCAGAACGGCCCCCGCGATCATAATCAGTTTTTTGCCACGTCCTGTCTTGCTCGGCGGCACCAAGCTCGCTGCCGCATCCGCCGTTGGAGATTTCGCCATATGCTATCCTAACGCGTGATAATCATGACCGTGCCAAACGATCAAACCATGAGCAATTTGATCGCGATAAACAGGAGCATGCCGGAAAAATCTAAATAACTTCTTACCAACCGTTCCAAAAAAATTTTTGTATTTCGCTGAAAATATCGGGTCGATAGAAATCAAATATTAAGAATTACCGTTGATATTGCCGTGACGATCACTCCAAGGGCGCTCTGAAATTTATGCAAAACACCACATCCATTATTCTATCGCGGATGACCACGGCATCGCGTCAGATCGATGTGATCGCCAATAATATCGCGAATGTTTCAACGCCGGGCTATCAGGCGTTGCACGTGCAATCGGCGCGCTGGACCGACCAAATGCAGCGGGTTAGTGCGCCCCCGGGTGCCGGCACGCTCGCTTATACCTATTCACCGGGCACTTGGCGCAGCACCCAAGCTGG
>JAKBBY010000141.1 GCA_021808315.1 Pseudomonadota bacterium
CATAAATGCGGGTTTCCAACGGCGGCTGGTAATGCCGCAGCGCCTTGACGCTGGGCAGGCCGGTGCTGAAATAGAGAAACAGACCGCCGCCGCCGATCAGCCCGACCAGAATGCCTAAGACCGCGAGCCGATAGAGGCTGCGCGCCAGGAAGCCGCCAGTAAAGCGCCAAAATCCACGGCGCGCCGGTTTTTTGCGCGAACCGCGTCTCTGATCAGCCCCGCGCCCCCCTGAGGCAGCCCCCGCAGCCGATGACGCATCGGCGCTCGCATTGGTGCGCGCGCCGCCCCGACGCGCTCGCCGGTCTTGCGCTAATCGATTTCCTGCCTTCAACGGTCCACTCATGCGCGCGTATTACCACCCAATGTCGGAAACGGCGAGAACCCCGAATTGTTGCGCGGCGGCAGCGGCGGCTTTGCCCCACATACGCTAATTTCTATATATTTCAGGGTGTTACAAAGCGCGTATGCGCCCGCCGCCGTGCGACCGATTGGGGCCGATCCTGTTAAATCTTAGCAATTTCATCGATCTAGCCGCCTCTGTTGCATGCCGACAACGCTGGCTCGCCGTTGCTGCGTGCGCGCAACACTGTTATCGGGCGGGGGCGAGCAAGGCGCGGGTTTTGGCGTGGGCGGGTCGATCATATAATTGAGCGGGCGGACCATCTTCGACGATTCGCCCCTGATCCATCACGATAATCCGATCAGCGACGTTGCGGGCGAAGTTCATCTCATGGGTGACAATCATCATGGTCATGCCCTCCTGCGCGAGATCGCGCATCACCGCCAGCACTTCGCCGACCATTTCGGGGTCGAGCGCGCTGGTGGGTTCATCAAACAGCATCACGGTCGGCTGCATCGCCAAAGCCCGCGCGATGGCGACGCGTTGTTGTTGCCCGCCAGAGAGCGAGGATGGATGGGCATTGGCTTTTTCGGCCAGACCCACGCGCGCGAGCAGGGCTTCGGCGCGGGCGGTCGCGATTTGGCGATTTTCGCCCCGCACTTTCATCGGCGCGAGGATGATATTATCGAGCACGCTCATATTGGCGAATAAGTTGAAGCGCTGGAATACCATGCCGACATCGCGCCGCTGCCGCGCGATATTGGCTTCGCGGTCTTCCACCAACCGGCCACCATGTTGGCGGTAGCCGATCAGATAACCATTGACGGTGATGCGCCCGGTTTCGATTTTTTCCAGGTGATTGACGCAGCGCAGCAAGGTGGTTTTGCCGGAGCCTGACGAGCCGATCAGCACCACCGTCTCACCGCGATAGATGTTGAAACTGACACCATCGAGCACGGTGTGCGAGCCAAACCGCTTCACGACCCCTTCGGCCTGGACCAAAATCTCGCTCATCACACAGTCTCCGCCAACGTGGTTCCAAGGCTTGCTGCGGGTGAGCGCAGACGGCTGCGATCCATACGCTGCTCGACCAGGCGCATGATCAAGCCCCAGATCGAGGTTAGGATTAGGAAATAGATCGCCAGGACCGAATAAAGCTCGAAGGTGCGGAACGTGGCCGAATTTATCGTTTCGGTGACCAAGAGCATTTCAGACACGCCGATGACGCTGACCAAGGTGCTATTTTTCAGCATGATGTTGAACTGATTGCCGATAGGCAACAGAATGATCCGAAAGGCTTGCGGCAGCACCACGTAGCGCAGGATTTTGCTTGGCGTCATGCCCAGTGATTTTGCGGCTTCGGTCTGGCCGGGGTCAACGGCATCGATGCCGGCGCGGAAAATTTCCGCCATATAGGCACCTTCATTCAGGCCCAGCGCCAAAATGCCTGCCTGGACATTGCCAGCCAGTACCATGCCGCCCCAATGGATATCGTGAAAGCGCAGAATGCCCGCCGCCGCCAGGCCGGTATAGATGAACACGATTTGCACCAGGAGCGGCGTGCCCCGCATGAGTAAAATATAGGCGCGCGCCGGCCATGTGAGCAGCTTGTTGGTTGACCGACGCGCCAAGGCAGCAGGCAAGCCAATCACGAGGCCGATCACTTGCCCGCCGATGCTAATGAACAACGTTAGCCACAACCCTTGCAGGAACGCGCTGTTCGGCTGCAAAAGCTGGTGCCAGAAATAGGGCCAGTCGAAATGCATGCGGATAGCGCGGGTTCAGGATTTCAGCATGTCGAGCTGCAAATCCCATTTTTTGAAGATCGCCTGATATTCACCATCTTTTTTCATTGTGTCCAGCGCGGTGGTGATCGCGTGGTTTAACGTCGTTTCATCTTTGCGCAGGCCGATGCCGGTGGCGATTTTGAAATAAGGCTTCCCTCCCATCGCGAATTGGCTGGGGACATGTTTGATGTAATAACGCGCCGTTTCGTAGGCGACACCATAGGCCGCGACCTGCCCGAGTTGGAGTTGCTGGAGGGCCTGGGTGTTTTCAGGGAACAAGACCAGATTGATTGGTGTTTTATGCGCGGCTTTGAGTTTTTTATTGGCGGCATCAAGCAGAACGGTCGCGGTGGTCCCGGTTACGGTCGCGACTTTTTTGCCGGACAGGGCTTCGAGATCAGGCACTCTGGGTGAGCCTGGTCTGATCAGCACCGATTCATGCGAGTACATATATGGGATTTCGTCAATCACCTTCAGGCGCGATTTTTTGATAAAGAGTTGTGACATAATGACGTCACAATGATCCGCGAGCAGGGCGGGGATCAGCCCCGCAAACGGCATATTGATGAATTTTGTTTTGACGCCGAGCTTTTTCGCAATCGCGTTGGCAAGATCAATATCAACACCTTCGGGCTGGGTTTTGGCATTCATGAACTCCATCGGCGGCAGATTGATGGCGCTGCAGATGCGCAGCGTTTTTGATTTCGCGATCGAGGGCGGCAAGGTGATCGCCGCCTGCGCGACGCCGAGCATGACTGAGCTTGCGAGAGCGGCCAGGGCCAAAATCGAGCAGCGTATTATTTTCATGATGAACCTCCTACAGGGCGCTGGATGAAAGGCGGCTGGCTGATCCGGACGCCGCACAGCGACGCTTAGAGTGCACCAACCCAACTGTTTTTTCGATACACGATTATAAAAAAATCACAAAATGTCTATAATTTATTCATTATGAAATTATATTGCGTATTTCTGATTATAAAATGGGCTAATCTGGGCCGTGGGCTACCATGGCCTATGATGGTCGATCTACGCGGGGCCGGACGGTGCAGGCGGAACGGCGCGCGAAATCCCTGCCCGCTTGCGTAACCCGCCCCCCTTGGCTATAGCCCGCTCCAGCGGAGTGTAGCTCAGCCTGGTAGAGCACTGTGTTCGGGACGCAGGGGCCGGAGGTTCGAATCCTCTCACTCCGACCAGACCAGCGCCGCTATTCCCGATAATCGCACTGGCACAACTCTCGTGAGCCGATGATCTGGGCAACAATCGGGACGGCTGATCCATTCACCCACATCCATCTGACATGCGTGCGGGTATTCCCGCCATCAACCCTTGCCGTTTTTACGCGCCATCCCGACCTATGGTCCAACCGCGCGTTTTTCAGGAGCAATGATGTCTATGCGCAGCCAATCGCCCGTTTCCCGTCGCCGCGTGCTGAGCGCTGGCAGCACTTTGCTGGCAGCACCCGCCTTGCTCAGCGCCTGCACCTTCGCGACCAGCTCATATCCGCAACCGCCGTTGCGACCGCGCGCGCCGATCAATCTCAACCGATATTACGGCAAATGGTATATCATCGGCCATATCCCTTATTTCGCCGAAGCGGGTTATGTCGGGGCTTATGCCACCTACACGCCGCGCCCGGCTGGCGGGATCATTGACGCGTATCACGGCCATAAAGATCGGTTCTCGGCCAAATTATTCCGTTTTGCCTCGATTGATTATGTCGAGCCGGGCACCAGCAACGCGATTTGGCGGGTGACTGTGCTCGGCGGCGCCGTTGGCGTGCCTTATGTGATTTTCGATGTGAATGACGATTACACCATTGCCCTGTCCGGCTTACCCAACCGCTCGCTCGGCTGGGTGTTCGCGCGCAGCAATCGGATGGATGAGGCTACCTACCAAGCCAAACTTGAAACATTCTATCATCATGGCTTCGATGCGCGGCAATTCCGCCGCGTTGCGCAATTCCCCGATCAGATCGGGCAACCGGGCTTTGAGAAAATTTAGGGCACACACGCATGTGTCTTGCTATGATCGCGCAACGTGATAGGGAGCGATCCTCTAACGGAGAGATTTGAGCATGAACGCTGGTCCGCAACGCCGCTCGTTTTTTAATCGGCTACTTACGTGGATGTTTAATGGTGTGGTTGGCATTGTGTTCGTGCTGGGCGCGATCACCACCTTGATCCTGGTCGGGATCATCACCGCCGCACTCAATTTCAACGCCCATAAAATCAACGTCAAACAGACGCTGACCGGCAAGTTCAATCTGGCGATCAATTTGGAGAATAATCCGGTTGACGCGGCGAGCACGCCATTCTGGCTCCATTTCGGTCAAGCACCGCAACCGAGCTTGCTGCAATCGGTTCTCGCGATTGACCGGGCAGCGCATGATGATCGGGTCACCGGGCTGGATATTACGTTGGGTAGTGGATGTTGCAGCCTCACCACCGCCGAAGAGCTGCACAACGCGATTGCGCGGTTTCGTGCGGAATCCGGCAAGCCGGTGATTGCCCGTGCCATGTCCTTTGATGGCGCGACCGGGCTTGGGGCGTATATCGTGGCAACGGCGGCAAGCCGGATTGAGCTCTCCGAAGCCGGGGATTTCGGCGTCACGGGCCTGTCGCTGCAAACCCCGTTCGCCGCGACGGCGTTGCAGACCATCGGCGTCGATGCGCAGTTCGAGCATGTGGGCCAGTATAAAACCTATCCACAGCTTTATACCCGCTCGGCCCCCTCCAAAGCCAATCTGCATATGCTCAATAGCCTTGCCGGTTCGCTCTATCGGTCCGCCATCGCGCCGATTGCGGTGCGCTTGAACCAACCTCCTGCGGCGGTGCGCGCCATGATCGATCAGGCGCCCTTCAGTGCCGAGCAAGCCAAGCAAGATGGTTTGATCGACGCGGTGTTGCCGCTCGACGCCGAGATTTCGGTGTTCGCCGGGCGGACTGTGAGTTTTTCGCGCTATGTGGCCGATGCGCCGAAGCCGCCCGACCATGCAACGCATATTGCGCTGATCATTGCGCATGGGGATATCCAGGCGCCGTCGGCTGGTGATACCGAAAGCGCGATTGCGCCCCGGCAGCTCGCCGCTGAATTGCATCATGCGATCCATGACAAGGACATCAAGGCGATTTTGCTGCGGCTCGACACGCCGGGCGGGACGGTGACTGGCTCTGCCGTGATTGGTGCGCAAGTGGCGGCGGCGGCGCGGGCCCATAAGCCGCTGATTATTTCGATGGGTGGGCTTGATGCCTCGGGCGGGTATTGGGTGTCCAGCCATGGCGCCGTGCTGGTGGCCGATCCGGCCACGCTGACCGGCTCGATTGGCGTGCTCGGCGGCAAGCTGAGCTTCGGCAAGCTCTTGAGCAAAATCGGCGTGACCATCGCCGGCGCGTCGCGCGGTGCCAATGCTGATTTCGACGGCCAAACCACGCGCTGGAATCAGGCTGAGTTGGCTAATCTGCAGACGATGCTCAATCAGGATTACCAAAATTTCGTCGGATGGGTTGCGGCGGGCCGCCATATGACGCCTGCTGCCGTCAACACTATCGGCCAAGGGCGGGTTTGGACTGGCACCCAGGCGTTGAAACGCGGATTGGTTGACAAGATCGGCGGCTATCACACGGCGTTTGCCGCAGTGCGGACCGCTTTGCATTTGGCCCCGAACGCGCCGCTCGCGATCAATAATGGCAAGCCGAATTTCAAGGCATTGCTCAAGCAATTGCTGCATCGGGACATTGGCAAGCTCAATCCGCTGGGCTTGGCCAGCTTGCCACCAAGGCTGCGCAGCGATGCTCAGATGATCACCACGCTCTCGCAATTACACCGGCTGGAAATGCCGCCAATGACCATCCGCTGATCCACCGCACCGGATTGATCGACTTGCCCTCACAGCGATCCGGCGCCTGATGGGGCATCGATTTTGTGCGCCTGCCATGGAGAACAAAACAATAACATCGCACCTAGGGTCAGAATCCGGCAATTTTTAATGGGAATCCTAGGAAAAACAGCAATCAAACCGGCGTAATCCCTTTGACGCCCATATTTGCCCATGTTATCCCATGAAAACCCAGTTCGACTGAATTTGGGCCGCGCACCACACGCCAAGAGCGGGGCAAAACAGGCGAGACGAAAGGTTACAGCAGAGCGGGATGAGCCAGTTCCTCGGCACCCATCAGAACCGACTCGACGCCAAAGGGCGGGTCTCTGTGCCTGCGTCCTTCCGCGCAGCCTTGCGCGCAACCGCGCCCGCCGATGATGCGGGCCGTAGCAGTCTGATCCTCCGCCCTTCGCATAAGCATCCGTGCATCGAAGCCTGGCCGGCACCGGTCTTTGCCGCCCTTGAGCGGCAAATGCAGGAGATCGACCTGTTCAGCGAGGCGCATGACGATCTGGCCGCCTCGCTTTATGCTGATGCATTTCCGCTGGAGGCCGATAAAGAAGGCCGGGTGTTGCTGCCCGAGCCATTGGTGGCGCATGCCGGCTTGAGCGACAGCGTGGTGTTCATGGGCATGGGCCGGATTTTCCAAATCTGGGAGCCCGCCGCCGCCGAGCGTCGCCGCGCTGAGGCGCGTGAGCGTGCCCGCGCCCGTGGCCTGACACTCCCTGCCGGGCCCAGCGCATGAGCGGGTTCAGCCATATTCCGGTGATGCGCGATGAGGCGGTGATGCTGCTCGCCCCGCGCGCCGGTGGTCGCTATCTCGATGGCAC
>JAKBBY010000142.1 GCA_021808315.1 Pseudomonadota bacterium
TTCCGATCTGGCATAATATGCCGGTTTAGTCCTGAAATTACGAGGAAAATCCGCCAAACTTGGCGATCAGGCGGCGATCGACACCGAATTTCCGGATACTGCTTGGCAATGGGAAACGCCGTGTAACCTGTCCTGTTACGATCACGCTCGGCGAAATAAAATGTCGTTCAATTTTGTGCAGTGCCGAAGGATAGGACGAAAATCCGCCCTATCCTTCCCAATACTCACGAAAATGTGATATTAATCAGCGAACGGGTCTTGCATCAAAATCGTATCGTCGCGCTCGGGGCTGGTGGAGAGCAAGGTCACCGGGCATTCCACCAATTCCTCGATGCGGCGGACATATTTGATCGCCTGTGCCGGGAGTTCGGCGTATGATCGGGCGCCGCGTGTCGAGTCGGTCCAGCCTTCGATGGTCTCGAAAACCGGCTCGGCCTTGGCCTGCGCCCGTGCGCCGGGCGGTAAATGCCGCGTCATGGTGCCATCGATATGATAGCCGACGCCGATTTTTAATTCTGGCAAACCATCGAGAACATCGAGTTTGGTGAGTGCCAAGCCTTGAATGCCGCCGACCTTGACGGCTTGACGGACCAAGGCCGCATCGAACCAACCGCAGCGGCGCGGCCGACCCGTGACGGTGCCAAATTCATGGCCGCGTTCCCCCAGCAACTGGCCGGTGGCGTCATGCAGTTCGGTGGGGAACGGGCCGGAACCAACCCGCGTGCAATAGGCTTTGGCGATACCGAGCACACGACCCACGGCATCCGGCCCAATGCCCGCCCCTGCCGCCGCTTGGCCCGCGACGGTGTTGGACGAGGTTACAAACGGATAGGTGCCGTGATCGACATCGAGCATCACCGCCTGCGCGCCTTCGAACAGGATGCGGGCATTTTCGTGCCGCGCTTGGGCCAAACGCTCCCAGATCGGTTCGGCATAAGGGAGGATGCGCGGCGCTAAGGCCAGCAATTCGGCGAGCAAGGCGTCTTTCGCGAAAATCGGCGCGCCGAGACCGGCGAGCAGGGTATTATGGTGCAGCAATAATTCATCGAGGCGCCAATCGAGCGTTTCCGGCTCGGCCAGATCGCACACCCGGATCGCCCGGCGCGCCACCTTGTCCTCATAAGCCGGGCCAATACCGCGCCCGGTGGTGCCAATGCGCCGTTCGCCTCGTGCCGCCTCGCGGGCACGATCAAGGGCTGCGTGCACGGGTAAAATCAGCGGCGCATTATCCGCGATTCGCAACGTCTCCGGCGTGATTGATAAGCCTTGCGCGCGAATCCGATCAATCTCGGCGAGCAACGCCACCGGGTCGATCACCACGCCATTGCCGATCAAGCCGAGCTTACCGCGCACCAATCCTGAGGGTAGGAGCGATAATTTATAGGTCTGATTGCCAACCACCAGCGTATGCCCGGCATTATGCCCGCCTTGAAACCGCACAACGATGTCCGCGCGCGACGCAAGCCAATCGACCACCTTGCCCTTGCCCTCGTCGCCCCATTGAGCGCCGATAATTGTGACATTGGCCATGGATTATACTCCTGAAAGATCGATAATGGCGCCGTCGCGCCAGAGATGCGAACAGCCGAGGCGGCTGGCCTCGTGAACCAGGTCCGCCACCGGGCTGAGGCCGGCAAGGGTGGCGAAGCCCTGCGCGCGCGCCGCCGCACCGGCCTCGACCGGCGCACCGGCGGGCAGATAAAGCCGGGCGCGCAGGATCAGCTTTGGCGCGACGCGCAAGGCTGTGTCCGGATACAGCGTGATGCCCGTTGCCGATTCGCCATTTTCGCAAAGATAACGGCCACCGCGCCCCAATTCGACCTGCCGGCCCGGTGCAAAAATTGTGACGGCGGCACCGGTATGATAGCGATAGCCGCGAAATTCCACCGGATCGATGGTGACGCGCAACGCGGGGTCGGCGGCAGCGATACAGGCAACGATTGCGGCAAGACGATCCGCCAGAGCGCGGGCTGGCTTGGGCAAATCGATTTGCGCGATCATATCGAGGGCGCGCGACGCAAGGCCGGTGGCATCAAGCAAGGTGCAAAGGGAATTTGCCCAATCGCCGCCGTGCCGGGCGATGGCGGCGGCATCCTTGCGATCAAGCGCGTGCGCGAGTTCCGCCCGATCAGCGGCCCCCAGAGCGTCATTACCGATCAAAGCGGGAATCAAGGGCGGCATGGTTAGATCAATGCTCATCGCCCCAATGCCTGCGGCGCGGAGCGCATCGGCGGCGACCAAAATGGCCTCGGCATCGGCTTGCGGCAAGTCCGGGCCGATCAATTCAATCCCTGCCTGCGACACCTGACGCTCAGGAGCCATTTGGGTGCCGCGCACCAGCAGGCACGGGCCAGCATAAGCGAGGCGCAGCGGGCGCGGCGCACTTGCCATCCGGGTGGTGGCAATCCGCGCAATTTGTGGCGTGGTGTCTGCGCGCAGCCCCATCATGCGCTGTGATTCCGGGTCCATAATCCGATAGATTTGCTCGCCAAGAGCGGCACCGGCGCCGGAAAGCAGGGTGGTTTCGAATTCGACCAATGGCGGTTGGACCCGTTGATACCCGTTCAAATCGAACCGGTGCATCAGGGTTTCGATCAAATGCGCCTCGCGGGCAGCGTCCGGCGGTAATGTATCGCCGAAACCGGCTGGCAATAATCCGCGATGCGGTGGCAAATCTTCGGTCATTTCGGTCTTCCCAGCGTTGCGCGGCCTCATACCATTAGCGCGGGCTGACGCCAAACGAGGCGCGGCGAGACAGCGCCCGGCAGCGCAGAAAATAATTGGCAAATTCCGCGTGCCATGCTTACGTGCTTACAACCTAAGCGAGCATTATCATGCTGTTCAACACGCCAACCTTTATATTGGCCTTTCTGCCGCTCACCATACTCGGGTTTGCCGTGGCCGGACGCTGGAGTCCGCGCGCTGCGTTATTGATTCTGTTGCTGGCCAGCCTCGTTTTTTACGCATGGTGGAAGCCGATATTTCTGCCGTTACTGATTGGCTCAATCCTGGCTAATTACGCGTTGGTTGGGGTGATGCGGCGCTCAACGCAACCGCGCCTGTGGCTCGTTCTCGGCTTGATCGGCAATCTCGGCGTGTTGGGCTGGTTCAAATATGCCGGGTTGCTCGCCGATACGGGGGCCGCGCTGTTGGGACATGGCCCGGTGCAACTCGGGATCATTCTGCCCTTGGGCATTAGTTTTTTCACCTTCCAGCAAGTGATGTTTCTGGTCGATTCGTATCGGGGCGAGGTGCCGCGATGCGGCATGCTCGATTATGCCTGTTTCGTCGGTTTTTTCGCCCATTTGATTGCGGGCCCGATTGTGCGGCCCGCTGATATTATTCCGCAATTTGCCAACCATGACGGGCGCGTGCATCGGGCCAATCTTGTGGCGGGCCTTGAAATATTTTTAATCGGTCTTGGTAAAAAAATAGTCTTGGCCGATAGTTTGGCGCGATTTGCCGATCCTGGGTTTCGCGCCACGATGGCCGGGCATTCGCTGACGCTGGTTGAGGCTTGGTTCGCGCTGCTCGCTTATGGGGCGCAAATCTATTTCGATTTTTCAGGGTATTCAGACATGGCGATTGGCCTTGCACGCATGCTGGGCATTGCGTTTCCGCTGAATTTCCGCAGCCCCTATCAAGCCCGTGACATTAGTGATTTCTGGCGCCGCTGGAACATTACGTTATCAATGTTTTTGCGGGATTATCTCTATATTCCGCTGGGCGGCAACCGCCGGGGCGAAGGGCGGCGCAATGCCAACCTGATGATCACGATGCTGCTGGGCGGATTATGGCATGGCGCGGCCTGGAGCTTTGCACTCTGGGGCGGCTTGCATGGATTATATTTGATTATTCATCATCAATGGCGCCGCATCGGCTGGCCATTGCATCGCTCTCTGGCGCAGGCGGTGACGATACTGGCCGTGCTACTCGCCTGGGTGCCGTTTCGCGCCGGATCGCTCGCGTCTTGCGCCATGATGGCGCGCGGCCTGATCGGGCTTGACGGGTTTGCGTTACCGACGCAGGTGCTCAGGGCTGTCCCGGCGCTGCGCCTCGTTGCCACGCCCGTTGCCGTGCTGCCTTATCTCGGGGCCGCCCGCACGCTGAGCGTGGTGCAAGGTGCCGCCTTGCTGACGCTCGCTTGGGTGATCATTTTGCGCATGCCCGATTTACATTCCCTCTCGTTGCGGGGGCGCAATGCCGCGTTGATCGCTGGATTTGCCTTTAGTGTGCAAGCCTTATTCTTTGCGCCGTTTGCGCGCCCCTTTATTTATTTTCAGTTTTGATGCGCCGCTTACTGCTTTGCTGCTGCATCTCGGTGGCGCTGTATCTGGCCAGCTTTGCGTTCGTGCTGAATAGGCCTTTATCGCTGGGCATGATCCGATTGGAGATGCAACAGAAATTAGCGCGCGGTGCTCGGCTGCCGACACCAAAGATCGTGATCCTGGCTGGATCCAACGCGCCATATTCGCATTCCTGCCGCGTGATTGGCGCAATGCTGCAGATGCCGTGCGAAAATGCTGGGATTGCCGTGGGTTTCAGCCTTGATGATTTATTCGCCCGATGGCGACCGTTGCTGCATCGTGGCGATATTGTCTATTTGCCGATGGAAATACAGCAATATGACGTTACCCGGACGCAAAATGATCTGTCGGTTGATAGCGCGCTGCTGTTTCGCGATCATCGCGCATTGCTTTGGCGCTTGGGGCCACAACGCGCCTTGGCCGGTGCTTTTTCCAACCGCCTGACCGATGGGCTTGAGGCGGTGATTGAGATGCTCGCGCATGGGGTTGGCTATGGGCATCGCCGCGCCAAGCTGGCGGCGCAATTTGATCGGCAAGGCGATCGGATCGGCACCACGCTTTTAACCGCCGATCCGCAATTCCTCGCTTTGCTGCATCGTCCTGAGCCATCACCCGCGATGATCAGCGCGGGGTATGGCCGCCAGATCATCGCCCGATTCGTGCGCGCCGAACAGGCGGCGGGGGTCACGATGATTGGCGGATTGCCAACCGATTTTGACACGGTGCCGCTATCCGCCACCGATATTGCGATCATTCAAGCAACATACACAAAAAACGGCGGGGCATTCTTGATCACGGCAAATCACAGCCGGTATCCGCCCGCTGATTTTTACGACAGTGAAGACCATTTGGCTCAACCCTGCCAGTATCTTCAATCTTTTATCGTCGCACGCGGGCTGGGGCGCTTAACCCATCGCCCGGTTAGCGCACCAACCATCGCCATGCAAAAACGAGCAGAGACATGCCCGTCATACCGGACAGAAATTGCTCTCGTGAAGCCTATAACACACTAATCACCGATGCCCCGATTCTGAAATCGATCCGAAATCAGGATCGGGACCCGATGAGTATCAGACCATTTTTTTGAGCGACGGCGAGGCCTTGAAGCGGACCGTTTTACCGGCTTTGACTTTGATTTCGGCACCTGTGCGCGGGTTGACGCCCTTGCGGGCCTTGGTCTTGCGCACCGTGAACGTGCCAAAGCTGGGCAGGGTGAACTTGCCTTCCTTTTTCAGCTTTTTCACGATTTCTTCGATCAGGTCGGTCGCGGCCCGATTCGCCGCTACGCCGGTGATTTCAGCCGATTCCTGAATAACTTGCGCAATAAACGCTTTCGACATGGGTGAAAGCCCCTCTCTGTGTCCGATCCGATCGGGGTTTGCCCTCGATGCGGACGCCGGTTTGTCGGCGGGTTGAAGATTCTTGCGCTAGCATCGGGCTGCGATGCGGCACGCTCGATTCTTCTAGCGATTCGCGGAGGTTTTGAACAGGGGGATCAAAATGAAATTACAGAAAACCCATGACCACAGCCGCACCGACAAAAGCGCTGGCACCAAGGGCGATGGATGCCCAGCTAAAGGATTTGATCTCAGTAATCACTGAAACGGAGGCTAGAACAATCGCAATTTGCAGCGCGCCGACGGCGAGTTCCAACAAATGATAAAGATGCAATTGATGATTGCGCTCGCGCGTTTCTTGCTCGGCTTGTCGGCGCAATTCGGCCTTTCCATTTCCGTTGGTGGTATCAGAAAGATTTTTTGCGGCCTTTTGACTGGCTAATTTTGCGGCCTGCACCAATTTTGGATCGTTATTCAACCGTGCCAAGGCTGCCAATGTTTTGGCTTGGCCCGCTGCAAGCTCGGCTTTGATCGCCTTAGCCTGATAAAAATTCCACGTATCAGTCACCTGGATCTGTTTGGCGATGTAATCGTTCTGCGCCGATTTTTCGCCCATCTCGCTAATGGCCAGACACGCGGCCAAAACGCCGATCAACAAGCCCATCCGCTTGGCATGGTCGTTTTGCGGATGTTCCTCGATATGCTTGTGGCGCTCCAACGTCTCGGTCGCGAGCTCGGAAGGTTCCATGGTCATGACCACCGTAAATTCTGGGTGCAGGGGAATGGGGACTGGATTAACCAGCGAATGGTGCCCAGGGGCGGGATCGAACCACCGACACTACAATTTTCAGTCGTATGCTCTACCAACTGAGCTACCTGGGCACTGGAGGGTCAAATAGCCGAACCGAGCGCCGCCATCAAGCCGTCATGTTCACAAGGTGCAAAAATCCCCCCTCTTGCGTTGCAACCGCGAAGGCGATAAGGCCGCAATTGGGCCACGTCCCCCCACCGGGACGCTTTATCTTCTGAAAGGGAGAAACATGATGACTGGGCA
>JAKBBY010000143.1 GCA_021808315.1 Pseudomonadota bacterium
TCACTTCACCGTCTCGCTCCGCCAGGGCGGCATCCAACCGCTCGTCGGCCCCTATCTGCGCGAGGCGATCCGCCCGCACGTCACCGGCACATTCACCGACATGGTGCTCGCCGTCGAACGCCACCCCGCCATGCTGCTCTATCTCGGCAACGCCTTCTCCGCCGGCCCGAACAGCCGCGTCGGCCAACGCACTCATCGGGGCCTGAACGAAAATCTCGGCCGCGAATGCATGGAACTGCATACGGTCAGCCTGCGCGCAGGCTACCACCAGTCGGACGTCACCAATATGGCGAAACTGCTCACCGGCTGGTCGATCAACGCGCAAAACCAACCCACCGGCTTCATGTTCCGCCGCTTCCTGCACGAGCCCGGCCCGCAAACCCTGATGGGCCGCACGTTCCCCGCAGGCGAGGAAGGCGGGATCGAGGCGCTGCGCTTCCTCTCCACCTACCCCACCACCTGGGTCGCCCTCGCCACCAAACTCACCCGCCATTTCATCGCCGACCATCCGCCGCAATCCGCCATCAACCACATCGCCAGCGTCCTCGCCGATACTGGCGGTGATCTGCGCGCCGCCTCCCTCGCTCTGATTGACCTGCCAGAGGCGTCCACGCCGCTCACCAAAATCAAAACCCCGTTCGAATATTTTCTCTCCAGCCTGCGCGCCGGCAACCTTTCTGACCTGCCGCCCATGCTCTATCTCGGCACCCTCAACCGCCTCGGCCAGCCGCTCTGGCGCGCCCCCTTGCCCAATGGCTGGTCGGATCTCGGGGCCGATTGGTCCGGCTCGGATGCGGTGCTCGGGCGCATCGATTTCGGCTACACCCTCGCCGCCCGCCTGCACGAGGCCGACCCGCTGGACCTCGCCCACAGCGCCCTCGGCCCGTTGCTGCGCCCCGCGACACTCCAAGCCATCCGCCACGCCGGCTCGAAACGCGAAGCGCTTGCGCTCCTATTCGCCGCCCCCGAATTCCAACGGAGATAATTCCATGGCGCTCACCCTCAGCCGCCGCGCCACCCTGCTCGGCCTCGGCACCGCCGCCATCGCCGGGCGCACGCGCCTCGCCCTCGCCGCCGCCCCCACGGATCGCCGCTTCATCGTCATTTTGCTCCGTGGCGCGCTCGATGGCCTCAACGCCGTCATCCCCTATGGCGATCCTGACCTCGCCCGCCTGCGCGCCCCGCTTATCCCCGCGCGCGATAAAATGCTCGATCTCGGCGGCTTTTTCGCCTTCCACCCCGCCCTCAAAAACCTGCACAAACTCTATCAGACGGGCGAAGTGCTGCCGGTCCACGCCATCGCCGGCCCGTATCGCACCCGCAGCCATTTCGAAGCCCAGGATTTGCTGCAAACCGGCGTCGCCGAAACCAGCATCCGCTCCGGCTGGCTCAACCGCCTGATCGTTGAACTGCACGCGCAAAACAACGCGCTGAACACCGCCAAAACCAGTCTCGCCGTCGGCATGGGCATGCCGCTCCTCTTGCGCGGCCCGGCCCGCATCGGATCCTACGCGCCCATCGGCTTCGCCAAACCCAGCCCCGATCTCTATCACCGCATCGCCGCCCTCAACGCGACCGACCCGGTATTCGGCCCCGCGATCCGCACCGGCCTCCAAACCCAAAAATTCGATCATACGCTCCTCGACCGCACCGCCGACCCGCACGCCAAAACTTATGGTTTTAGCGGCCTCGCCCAAGCCGCAGGCACCCTGCTCGCGGCGGCGGATGGCCCGCGCATCGCCGCCTTCCAGCTCGAAGGCTGGGACACCCATGTCAACCAAATCAACCTGCTCACCCCACCCCTCGCCGGGCTCGATGCTGGCATCGCCACCCTGAAATCCGCCCTCGGCCCGGCTTGGCGGCAAACCACCATCCTGATCGTCACCGAATTTGGCCGCACCGCGCGCATCAACGGCACCCATGGCACCGATCACGGCACCGCCACCATCGCCTTCCTCGCCGGCGGCACCGTCGCGGGCGGCAAAGTCCGCACCATTTGGCCCGGCCTCAAAGATCGCCAACTCTTCCAAAATCGCGACCTCGCCCCCACCGCCGATATTCGCAGCCTCGCCAAAGGCGCCATCCTCGCCCAATTTGCGCTCCCGCCCGCCGCCCTTGAGCGCATCTTCCCCAACAGCACGGACGCCGCCCCACTCACCCAGCTACTCCGCACCTAACCGCGTCAATCAAACCAACCCGCCTCTTGTTCACCGTGAATTAATCTGCTTGTGCTCAAGCAATAATCGGCTCAAATACATCAGCGACTTGTAACACAAGCCAATCATCGCTGCGTCGTTTTCGGACCGCCCGTGACCGATAGCGAGGATTTCCCCAAAAATGGGGGCGGATGCAACGGGCTGACCCTGGAAGTCACGACGTCATGGACTTACATCGTCAGTCACCAACCACGTCACGCA
The DNA here is from genome assembly GCA_021808315.1 of Pseudomonadota bacterium. Lineage (GTDB taxonomy): Bacteria > Pseudomonadota > Alphaproteobacteria > Acetobacterales > Acetobacteraceae > Acidiphilium. The sequence continues at coordinate 2,418 of JAKBBY010000143.1, forward strand.
TGGGCCGCGTGATAGGATCGGATCAGGAGAGTGCCTTATGGCTGACGACCATCGCAACGACCCGTCAAACAGAAGCACCGGCGCGCCCCCACCCCGGCAGGTGGAAAACAGTCACCGCGCGGATGGTGGCACCAGGAGCGATCTGCTGCATGATCGCCGCCGCCCAGGCCGCCTGCGCAATCCCAGCCCCGCCCTCATCGCCCTGATGCGTGGCCAGTCGATCTACCCGCCAGACGGTCATTCGCTCCTGCCCAATATCCATACCCTGCCGGATGATGCCGCCACGCCGTCCACCCCGAACACGGACAGCAGAAACGACTGCGAAAACGACATTGAGAACGACATCGCGAACAACATCGCGAACGACATCGAGAACGGCGTCCGCGACGATCTACGCGCCTCACGCGGCATCATCACCGGCCTCGCAATCTCAATCGTACTCTGGACAGCCGTGATCGGCGGCGGGTGGCTCATCTACGCGCTCGTCTAAAGCGATCAACGCATGTCGATATCGCAGTCATCGCAGCGCAGAGAGATACCGCTGATCGCGTCGCCAACGAAGCCCTGAACACAAACGGCCAGCCCGGCGAACCATGACCACCCCCGCCATCCGTTGTCTGACCTTGATCGCTTGCCTCTGGCTGGGCACCACCAGCCTCGCACGCGCGCAATCAGCCCAAACCATAGCGGCAGAAGCCGCCCAGGGAGACGCTAAGGCCGAAGCAGCGCTGGGTATGGAATATACCCTCGGTCGCAACGAACCGCAGAATTATGCCAAGGCCGTCTATTGGCTTCGCCGCGCCGCCGATCAAAAAAATGCAGACGCGGCTTTTCTTCTTGGGTTATTCTATCTTCGCGGCAAAGCTGTCGCGCAGAACGATGAAAAAGCCGCCAAATGGTTCCGTCTCGCCGCCCATCAACGACTAAGACGAGCCGAGTTTAATCTCAGCACGCTCTATTATTTCGGCCACGGGGTGCCACAGAATTACCCCAAAGCCGCGTTTTGGGCTCGTCGTGCCGCCCATCAGGGTTACGCAGCGGCAGAAAATAATCTTGGCCTCCTCTACACCAAGGGTCAGGGCGTGCCTCTGAATTATAGCAGAGCCGCTTACTGGTTCCATCGCGCCATCCAGCAGGGGCATCTCGACGCCGATAGCAATCTTGGCCTCCTTTATGCGCGGGGTCAGGGCGTGCCGCAGAACTTCGTCAAGGCCGCGGCGCTGTTCCGTCTCGCTGCCGATAAAGGCTACCCAGAGGCCGAATATAATCTCGGCCTGTTTTACGGCAACGGCCAGGGCGTGAAACAGAGCTACAGCAAAGCGAGGCACTGGCTTCGTCTGGCCGCCGATCAGGGTTACGCAGCTTCAGAATCAGCTTTAGGCGTTCTCGATCACTTGGGCAGAGGCGTGCCACCCAACAATACCAAGGCCGCCTATTGGTTCCGCCGCGCCGCCCATCAAGATAATCCCGTCGCTGAAGTCAATCTTGGCGTGCTCTACAATAAAGGCCTTGGCGTTCCGCAGAATAGCATCAAAGCTTTTCACTGGTTCCGCCGCGCCGCCCACCAGGACAATGTTAATGCCGAAGCCAACCTCGGCACCTTTTACGCCCGGGGCCGTGGCACGCCACAAAACGACGCCAAGGCCGCTTACTGGTTCCATCGTGCCGCCGCTCACGGCCAGGCGGCGGCAGAAACCAATATCGGTATCCTTTATGCCCGAGGGCTCGGTGTGCAACAAAGCTACACCATGGCCGCTTTTTGGTTCCGTCTCGCGGCGCATCAAGGATTCGCACGGTCACAACTGGCTCTCGGCACCCTATATCAACACGGTCATGGCGTATCACAGAATAACGTGAAATCGTATTTTTGGTTTGCCCTCGCCGCCAAAAATCATAATAAAATAGCCGCCCGCAACCTCAAACGCATCGCCCAGCTTATGACGCCCGCCCAAATCGCCGAGGCGCAAACCCTGATTCGTCACGATGACAATAACCATCAATGACGATACAATCTCCACCAATCAAAAATTCTGATCGAGCATAAGCCCGATGATTGCCCCCGCCATCCGTCGCCTAGGCCCCATTGATCAAGCCGATTACCGCATCATCCGGCTTGATGCGCTGAAGCACAACCCAGAAGCCTTCGGCTCCACCTTCGAAATCGAACAAGCACGACCCATCGCCGCGTTCGAATAGCGATTAACCGATAACATCGTGTTCGGCGCCTATGCCGAAGGCACCATCGTCGGCATGGCCGGGCTCAGGCGGCAAGTCGGGCAAAAAGATAGCCACAAAGCCTATGTCTGGGGCATGTACGTCCAACCAGATTGTCGCGGCACCGGTATCGGCAGCGCGCTGCTGCACGAATTGATCCTGGTCTCAAAACCCTCGTCGAGCAACTCACCCTATCAATCGTCAAAGGCAACGATCCCGCCGCCACTCTCTATCGAAAAGTTGGATTCCAAATCTACGGCATCGAGCCACGCGCCTTGAAAACCCCCGATGGCTATGAAGACGAAATCCACATGATAAAATTCTTAGAGCCTGACCAAAAAAGATAGTTGAGTGATTCCAGCCGGTTGTGATTCTGTCGATCTACAACAACGGACAGAATGACGATGGCCTGGACTGAAATCACCCGCCCGCGATAGTGCCGGGATGGGCTGCGCGACGCAAGCGATTTGACCGCTCCCGAATGGGCACTGATCGACCCCTTTATGCCCATGTATCATCCGCGCGGCAGGCCCCGTTCGGTCTCGATGTTAATCCCGCCGATATCCAGGATCGCGATGGCGCCGCTCGGGTCATCAAGGCAATCCGGACCCTGTATCCGTGGTTGCGACATCTTTTCGCCGATGGCGGATACCCCGGCCCACAACTCAAACGGCACCTATCCAAAATCGGTAACTGGACCATTCAGATCATCAAACGCTCAGACAAAGCATCCGGATTTGAGCTTCTGCCAAGGCGCTGGGTGGTTAAACGAACTTTCGCCTGGCTCGGTCGTTGCCGCCGATTGAGCAAAGATTTCAAGGCATCCCTCCAAAGCGCCGCAGCTCGGGTCCTGCTCGCCCATATCCGACTGCTCACCCGGAAGATCGCTCGCCAATGATAGCGTCACTGTCATTCAGAGTCGGACTCTCAGACAACGCAATAAAAAAAACAAAAATCATAAAATACACATAACAAGAAAATATGAAAAAGGTTGCACCAAAAAAATATGTAAAAATATGGAAAAAGGATAAATTACTTTGTAGGCTGTTTATAGCAATTATTTTAGAAGTATTTGACATAAATAGCGCAATCACTGAAATAATCAAACCGCCGATTTTATTTTTTTTTATGTAACTATGAGCCAGCTGGGACAATCGATTTCCAGCAGTATTATTTGGTTTTGCCTTATAGTCAAACGTCACATTGTTCAAAGAATTTAGAAGATATTGAGGAAAAAAAGCATTAGAAACGATAAAAAATATCATACTTAGATAAAAATATAAATTGGAAACAAATTTCATAGAATAAAAATGAATTTCATAATTACTAAGATCGGTATGTAACGAATAAAATCTAATGAAAAATGCTGTAAACTGGGACACTATGACAAGTCGATAAAGAGAAGTAATAATCTTTCCAAAATCTAAAAAATTATATCGAAACATAACTGGAATTATGCAAGACAAAATGCTAATAACGATAAATGGTAAAGTTGCCGTATAAAATAATTTTTTCATTTTATTCCTTTGATCTCTATCCAGCCTAGCAGTCTTGTTATATTCATAGTAACTTTCCGCTGAATTGCTCGGTTTAAAAAAAAACCTACGCCGCAAGATGTCCGAAATGAGCCCCATCACTATCAAAGTCAATGCAATTTTGGGCTGCCACCAATTAACCACGCAGACCATAACCAAAAAAAGAACGACATAGTTATTAAATACAAAATTACGAACTGAGGGTCGACTCAGCCCCGAGTTAATCACCCTGTTGATTGTCACAACCCACGCTAGTGCCATTTAGAAATCCAAATTTTAATCTAAATTAATGTCGCGATAGACTAACGCGATTAAGCAAAGTTTGTCAAGGCTATTTACTGGCTCCCAACAGAATCCGTCAGCACACATTTCTGTCGCGATTTGGTCGTGGTCGAATAGCTACGGTCAGGACTCATTGATTGATCCAAAAAATCACGGTTGCTGCGATAGCGATGGCGGACATGAATGTGTGAGCGCAGCGGTCGTAGCGCATGGCGATACGGCGCCAGTCCTTGATCCGACCGA
>JAKBBY010000144.1 GCA_021808315.1 Pseudomonadota bacterium
GTGCAGCGCGCCTCCAGAGAGGCAAAACCCAATAATAAGCAAAACAGCCAATAGAAATGGCCAAAGCTCGGCGAGCGTCCAGTAGGGTTTGATCATGCTCTTCTGAACCGCTTGATTTTCAGAAAAATTTTTCATCATCGCCCTCCGTTCAACCGCCTTGGTGTTTCACTCGGTCACTAAGAATTAGGGCATGGAGGATGTTAAAATCTGTGACCCAAGTCACACTGAAGCGCCATCCACCAAAATTTTAGCGCAGGCAAATTATGCATCGCCAGATCAGATCCCCGCATTCGGCTTCAGGCACCAGGTCCGATGGCGAATGAATATCGCCAATCGGCTCAAGCCCATGCGGATTAAGTGGCGTTTGTTGAAAAATAAATTATAATCGGCACTCTTGTTAATAATCTTTATAAAGATACAACTAAATTAGAACTGATCGGATCACATCTTGGTCAACGCGTCATAACGCTGCAGCTGCGCCAATAAAGCAGGCATATCGCGCAATGCGATCATATTCGGCCCATCCGAGGGGGCGTGATCCGGATCATCATGGCATTCGATGAACAAGCCAGCACACCCGACCGCGAGCGCGGCCCGTGCCAAGGCGGGCACGAACTCGCGTTGCCCGCCGGAGGCGTGACCCTGACCGCCGGGCTGCTGCACGGAATGGGTTGCATCAAACACGACAGGATAGCCGGTCTGCGCCATGATCGGCAGCGCCCGAAAATCACTGACCAAGGTATTATAGCCGAAACTCGCCCCGCGTTCGGTGAGTAGAATTTGCTGATTACCGGTGCTGGCGAGCTTCGCCGCCACCTGACGCATATCCCAGGGCGCCAAAAACTGACCCTTTTTCACATTTACCGCCCGCCCACTCGCGCCGGCTGCGAGCAATAAATCGGTCTGGCGCGACAAAAAGGCGGGAATTTGCAACACATCAACCGCCTCGGCGACCGGGGCGACTTGGGCCACATCATGCACATCGGTCAGCACGGGGACACCGAATTTGGCGCGAATATCGGCCAGGATCTGTAGCCCAGCCGATAGACCGACGCCACGCCCCGAAGATACCGACGTGCGATTCGCTTTGTCATAGCTCGATTTGAAAATCAGCCCGATGCGGAGCGCCCTGGTCATCTCCACCAAGGCAGAGGCGATTTCCATCGCGTGCGCCGCACTTTCAATTTGGCACGGGCCGGCAATCAGGATGAAGGGCCGATCATTGGCCACCAACAGCGTGCCAATCGACACAATCCGCGGCTCCACTGCAGAAATGGCCGTCGATTCTTGGCTCATACGAGTCGCGCCTGCTTCACCGCCGCCTCGATAAATCCGGCAAATAGCGGATGCGGCTCGAATGGTTTGGATTTGAGTTCGGGATGATATTGCACCCCGATGAACCAAGGATGATCCGGATATTCAACAACTTCGGGTAAAATCCCGTCCGGCGAGAGGCCGGAAAACCGCAATCCCGCCGCCTCAAGCGCTGCCCGGAAATGAATATTCACCTCGTATCGATGCCGGTGCCGCTCTTCAACACTGACGGCGCCGCCATAAACGGCAGAAACCAGACTATCTTCAGCGAGGGTCGCTGCATAAGCGCCCAACCGCATCGTGCCGCCCAAATCGCCTTGGGCGGCACGCCGTTCAATCTCGTTGCCGCGCGCCCACTCGGTCAGCAAGCCAACCACCGGCGTCTCACACGGGCCAAATTCGGTGGAGGATGCGGCGGTCAACCCGGCCAGATTACGTGCCGCCTCGATCACCGCCATCTGCATACCAAAGCAAATCCCTAAAAACGGCACGCTGCGCTCGCGGGCAAACCGCACCGCCTCGATTTTACCCTCGGTGCCGCGCTCGCCAAAGCCGCCGGGCACCAAAATTCCATGCACACCATTTAGCCGCGCCACCGCGCCGGGTTGTTCGAATATTTCCGAATCGACCCATTCGAGCACCACTTTCACCCGATTCGCGATCCCACCATGCGCCAGGGCTTCCGCCAGCGATTTATAGCTATCGAGCAGATTGGTGTATTTGCCGACCACAGCGATTTTCACTTCGCCTTCCGGCGCGCGCACCACATCGACAATTTGCCGCCACCGACTCAAATCCGGTATTTGGTCGTGCGGCAATGCGAAATGCCGCAACACTTCGCGGTCCATACCCGCCTCGTGATAGGAAATCGGCACCTGATAAATCGTGGAGACATCCAAGGCCGGCACCACCGCTTCAGGGCGCACATTGCAAAACAGCGCGATTTTGCGCCGCTCGCCATCCGGGATCGGTCGGTCGCAGCGGCAAATCAGCATTTGCGGCTGGATGCCGACATTCAATAATTCCTTGACCGAATGCTGCGTTGGTTTGGTTTTCAGCTCGCCCGCACTCGGAATATACGGCACCAATGTTAGGTGGACAAACATCGCAGCGTCCGGTCCCAACTCATTACCCAATTGCCGGATCGCCTCAAGGAACGGTAAACTCTCAATATCACCGACCGTGCCGCCAATCTCGACGAGCACGAAATCCAACCCTTCAGTATCACGCACAACCACCTGTTTGATCGCATCGGTGATATGCGGGATCACCTGCACCGTGGCACCCAAATAATCGCCGCGCCGCTCGCGCGCGATCACTTCGGAATAAATTCGCCCTGTCGTGGCATTGTCGGATTTCGTCGCATGCACGCCGGTGAACCGCTCATAATGACCAAGATCAAGATCGGTCTCGGCGCCATCATCGGTGACGAACACTTCGCCATGCTGATACGGGCTCATCGTTCCCGGATCGACATTCAAATACGGGTCAAGCTTGCGCAGCCGAACCCGATAACCCCGCGCTTGCAACAAGGCGCCAAGCGAGGCCGATGCAATGCCTTTGCCGAGCGAAGAGACCACGCCGCCGGTGATGAATACAAACCGCGTCATGGACGATTGGCGTAGCACAGCGCGACCCGTTCAGGCCAGAACCCCCGGCATTCCCAGACCATCATTTTTGCTCCGATTACGGCGATTTCGTCGCCGGGGCCGTAGGCGCTTTCGGCGCGGCGGGGGCGGTTGGTGCGGGTGTCGTTGGTAAAGGCACGGCCATGCCGCTTGGCGCGGGTGCTGTGGGGATCACTGGCTTGGCGCCCGGCACGGTAAGGGGCGCATGCGCCGCCGGCGGATGATCGAGGATCGATTCAGCACCGCTGCCACCGCTATGTTTGTAGAGCATGGCGAGGGCAATCGAGAGAAAGAAAAATAATCCCGCCAGAACCGCCGTGGTGCGCGTCAACAACGTCGCCGTGCCGCGCCCGGTCATGAAACTGCCCATGCCCTGGCTGGTCCCCAACCCTAATCCGCCGCCCTCGCTGCGCTGGATCAGCACCACGCCAATCAACGCCAGGGTGACAAACACTTGCAGCACAAGCAAAACAGTAATCATCGCAGCCTTCCGAATGACAGGACGCGCGCATCAAAACGGCCGTTTCGGCTGACGCCGTGTGGCCTCGTTCGATCAACGCACGCCGCTCTTACCCCCCTGCCGCCGCCGCCGCAATGGCCAAAAAATCCTCGGCCTTTAAGCTGGCGCCCCCCACCAACGCTCCACCGACGTCGGGGAGTGCTAAAATCGCCTGCGCATTATCCGGCTTGACCGATCCTCCATAGAGAATGCGCATCCCCGCACCCGCCTCGCCCAATTGACGCACCAAAGCGGTGCGGATTGCCTCGTGAATTTGCGTAATTTCGTCTTCGGTCGGCACTTTTCCGGTTCCGATCGCCCAGATCGGCTCGTAGGCGATCACCCCGGTAAAACCCTCGGGCACACTGCCGGCCAATTGCGCGCGCACCACCGTCACCGCCTCGCCTTGGCTGCGCTCAGCACTCGATTCGCCAACACAGATAATCGGGATCAGCCCCGCTCCAATCGCCGCTTCGGCCTTGGCACGCACCTGCGCATTGGTTTCATGATGATCCATGCGACGCTCGGAATGGCCCAAAATCACGTGGCTTGCGCCTAATTCCGCCAATAAATCAGCCGAAACATCGCCGGTATGCGCCCCGGCGCGCTTCTCGGCGCAATTCTGCGCCCCCACCGCGACACTCTCGCTCGCGAGCATGTCGATCAGTGGGCGCACCAGCGGATCGGGCGGGCAGACCAGCAAATCAACCGCACTCACACGAGCAAGGCCCGCCTTCAGCCCGCCCGCATACGCCGCCAATGCGGCGAACGAGCCATTCATTTTCCAATTACCCGCAATCAACTGACGCATTTTTGCTCCTGCTGCGATGCTCCCGCCGATAAACCATTCATCGCCCAGGCTGGCAATTGGGAGGCTTGCAATCGGAACGCTGGCAATCGGGAGGCTGGCAATCGGGAGGCTGGCAATCGGGCGCGCTCGTGGTAAACGGTGCGCCTTCAGCCGATCAGGAACAACGCATGCTCTCCACGATACGCCAATTGCTCGATAACTGGATTGTCCGGATTTTCTTCGGAATCCTCATCATCGTGTTCGTGTTCTGGGGGATCGCCAATGTGGTGACCCTGATTGGTTCCAGCACCGCCGTCGCGACGGTTGCGGGCAATGCCGTGCCGCTCGCGCCGGTGCAAACCGCCTATCAAAACGCTATCAACCGCTATGCCGCGCAATCGGGTGGCAAAGCGCCGTCCGCCACGCTACGGCGCATTTTCGCCGGTCAAGCCGTGGGCCAAGCGATTGATCGCGCCACCATGGCGCGCGAAGTCAATCGCCTCGGCGTTGCCGCCGCGCCGACGGCGCTGCGCCACGAGATTTTTGCCATCGCCGCGTTCCAAGGCACCGATGGCAAATTCAGCAAAGCCACCTTCAATCAGGTGCTCGCGCAAAACCATATCACGCCCGATCAATTCATGACCGAGCTCGGCAGTAGCATCGATGCCGATCAGGTGGTCCAAGCGGTGTCTGCCGGTGCGATTGCGCCCCAACCGCTGGTCAATCAGCTCTCGAATTTCCTCGGTCAATCGCGCAGCGCTGCTTATGTCGAGCTGCCCTTTGCCGCCGCGACCGCGCCGAACCCGCCTGCTTTGGCGGTGTTGCGCCGATTCTGGCGTAACCATCCAGGCCGCTTCTCGACACCCGAACAGCGCACCATTCAGGTTGCGGTGCTCGCCCCAAGCCTGCTGGCACCCACCCTCACGATCAGTCAATCTGCGATCAAGGCGCAGTATCAAACCGACATTGCCCGCTATCAAACGCCAGCCAAGCGCACCGTTGAGATCATCACCGCCGAATCCGCAGACAGCGCCAAGGCCCTTGCGAGCGCGTGGCGCAGTGGCAAAGACTGGGCGGCGATGAAAGCGGCTGCGAACGCGGCCACGGCAACAGCCGTTACATTTCAAGACGCGCAGCCCGACTCCCTGCCCTCCGGGCGCTTGTCGAAAGCGGTGTTTGCGGCCAGCCCCGATATCGTCACTGGCCCGATCAAAGGCGCGATTGGCACCTATGTGTTCAAAGTCACCGCCGCGACGCCAGCCGGTGCCACCCCGCTCGCCCAAGTCGCGGATCAGATCAAAGCCGCGCTGCAATTGCGCGCTGCCCGCGCGAAAATCGACGCGATCATGCCGAAATTGCAGGATGCACTGTCTGCCAACACCCCGCTCGATAAAATGCCGGCTGATCTGCACTTGACCCTGACGACGCTGACGATCAACGCCCAAGGCCAGCAATCGGATGGCAGCCCCGCCACCATCCCCGGCCCGCCGACCTTGCGTCAGGCCGTGATCAATGCTGCCTTCACCACCCCGCAAGGGGCCGCGCCTTCATTCCATAAAGCGCCCGGCGATAATGATTTCATCCTCAGCGTGAGTAAAATCACGCCGCCGCAGCTCAAGCCCTATGATAGCGTGAAGGCCGCCGTGCTGGCTGATTGGACCGCGCATCAGCTTGAGCATGCGCAAAATATCGCGGCGACCCAATTGGTCACCGCCGTCAAATCCGGCCAAACGCTCGCTCAAGCCGCGAGTGCGGCTGGTTTGCCCATGACGGTGGTCGGGCCGTTTGGCCGCAGCAAACTGCCCAAGCCGCTGCCCAAGCGCCTATTGCCGATTTTGTTTGCGCTAAAGCAAGGCCAGCCAACCATGGTCGAGACCCGCGTTGGCTTTGTGGTTGCCACTGTCACCGCGATCACGCCGCCGACCGGCCAAGCCGCCAAAAATTTGCATACGCAACTCGCCAAAGTGCTCGATAACAGCATGCAAACGGCCATTCTGCAGAGCTTCGCCACCGGCTTGCGCCAACGCGATCACGTCAAAATCAACGATAAAATCGTTCATCAGATCAGCTCATAATCCCGTTACCCGATGCAACACCCTCCGGAGCCACAATGGACGCCGCCACCGCCGATCAACAAAGCGCCTTCGTCACGACCTACAACGCTGGCCCGGGCGCGTTGGTCTGGCGGGTTCTGGCTGCCGATCTGATCACGCCGGTCGCGGCGTTTCTGCGCCTCGCGCACGGCAAACCTTTTTCGCTGTTGCTTGAAAGCGTCGAAGGCGGTGCGGCGCGCGGGCGCTACTCGGTCATCGCCTTCGCACCCGATTTGGTCTGGCGCTGCGAGGCGGGCACGGTCAGCATCAATCGCGATGCGGCGAGCGATCCTGACACGTTCGCCGCTGACCCGCGCGATGCATTCACCAGCCTGCGCGCCCTAATCGCGGAAA
>JAKBBY010000145.1 GCA_021808315.1 Pseudomonadota bacterium
CACTATCCCAAATCAGCGCGACCCGCTCTCCCGCCCCCGCGTCCACATGCCGATCCAGACAATTCGCGCAGGTATTCATCACCCCATCGACAAACCAGCGCCCAAACGGCCCCACCGATGGATCAAAAACCCGCGTCGGCGCGAACATCCAGTCAATCGCCCGCGCCGCCTCGGCCCAATATCCCTCGGGATCGCGCTGCCACGCGGCATAAATATCGTGATAGGATGAAGTCATGGCGTCCTCTTTATTCTGATTAGCCGCCAAACTATGCCGATCACCCAACCGGCGCAATGCACCCGTCAGCCCCAAACAAGGCCAGGGCAGGGCACAAAAATATGGAGGTCCGGGCCGGAATCGAACCGGCATACACGGATTTGCAGTCCGCTGCATCACCACTCTGCCACCGGACCATCGGGGCCGACGCGCTTATCAAGCCATGCGGGGCCTGCGGTCAAGAGCGTGATCGTCATTTCCGCCCCAAACCGCTTTACCGTCGCTTTACACTCCCTCTATAAGCCTAGCATCAATTTGGGGCCCAATTGGGCGAGAGCGAAAACATGGTGCGAGAGAATGAGGCGGTGGCATGACTGAGCAAAAAACCGATTTCACGACAGCGCGAACCCTGATGGTCGATCGGCAAATCCGGCCCAACGACATTGTCGAGCCGCATCTGATCGCCGCTTTCCGCGCCATCCCGCGCGAAGATTTTCTACCCACCCCGCTCGCCTCTCGTGCCTATATCGATGCCGATATTCCGCTCCCCGAGGGCCGCGCGCTGCTCGCCCCGCTCACCATCGGTCGCTTGCTGCGCGCAACCGCCCCGCAACCCGGCCTCGCCGTGCTCGTCATCGGTGCCGGCACCGGCTACACCGCAGCCTTGCTGGCCCTATGCGGCTGCCGCGTCACCGCGCTGGAATCGAGCGCCGCCCTGCACGCCATCGCCGCCCCCGCGCTCGCCAAACATGCCCCCGCCGTGCGGCTGCTCTCGGGCGATCTCACTCAGGGTGACCCCGATGGCGCGCCCTATGACCGCATCCTCCTCGAAGGCCAAGTGGCCACCCTGCCCGACGCGCTGGCCGACCAGCTCAGCGCCACCGGCCGCCTGATCACCATCCTGCGCGTGCGCGGCCTCGGTCGCGTCATCATCGCCGAAGCCGTCACCGGCGGCGGCTTTGCGCACCGCACCATCGCCGATTGCGCAGCGCCCTTCCTGCCCGGCTTTACCCCCAAGCCGGAGTTCGTCTTTTGATCAAATTCCGCTCCACCCTCAGCATCACCGCCCTGCTTCTCGCGATCGCGGCGGCCACCCCCGCCCGCGCGGACGCCAATTCAGCCGCCAATCCGCAGGCCAGCCCCAGCACCCTGGCGCAAGCCCTCGCGCAAGCCTACGCCAACAACCCCACTTTGCAGGAGCAGCGCGCCAATCTGCGCGCCACCGATGAAAACGTCCCCGCCGCCCTCGCCGGCTGGCGTCCCACGGTCACCATCCAAGGCACCGTCGGGCGCATCACCGGCACCAGCAGTGAAGCCCTGCCCAGCACCCAATTCAATTTCCAAACCGGCCTACCCCAAACGGTCCTCAACCACATCAAACTGCCCCAATCGCGCGACGAAGTCATCGGCCAGCTCACCGTCACCCAGCCGATCTACACGGGCGGTTCCACCCTCGCGAAAACCCACGAGGCGAAAAACAACGTCTATTCCGCCCGCGCCCAGCTCTACGCGACCGAGGAAACCGTCTTCACCAACGTCGTCCAAGCCTATGTCGCCGTCATCACGGATCGTCAGCTCCTCGCGCTCGATCTGAACAATCTCGCCGTCCTGCGTCAGCAGCGCCACGCGGTGCAAGACCAGTTCAATGTCGGCGAACTGACCGAAACCTCAGTCGCGCAAGCCCAAGCCTCGGTCGCCCAGGCCCACGCCACCGTCGAGATCGCCCGGGGTGATTTGCACATCGCCAACGAAAATTTCCGCCGCTATGTCGGCGCCTACCCCGCCAAAAACCTCGTCCCGCCGCAACCGCTCGCCCTGCCGGTCGGCTCGAAAGCGCAAGCCGCCAAAGAAGCCGCCCGCAACAACCCCAATGTCGTGGTCGCCGTGTTCGCCCAAGCCGCCGCCAAAGACGCGGTCGATGTCGCCATCGCCGCCCTCGCGCCGCAGCTCTCGGTCTCCGCCTCCGCCTTTGATGAAAACAACCCCAGCGGCCCACACACCGCCTCCACCGGCGGCCAAGTGCTCGCCAACCTCACCGTGCCGCTCTATCAAGGCGGCACCGAATACGCCGCCATCCGCCAAGCGCGGGACAAGGTGCAAGCTGCCTTCGCCGCCCTGATCGATGCCCAACGCACCGCCGTCGCCCAAGCCACCCAGTCCTGGGAGGCTTTGCGCGCCTCGCAAGCCGCCGTCCGCAGCTCGCAAGCGCAAATCCACGCCGACGCCATCGCCCTCGATGGCACCGAACGCCAGGAGATCGTCGGCACCCGCACCACGCTCGATGTTTTGAATGCCCAGCAAGCATTATTGAACGCCCAAACACCAGCAAATTCAGAATATCGGCAACGTCGTCACCAGCTCATACGGCATCCTCGCCGCCATCGGTCGCCTCACCGCCACCGATTTAGGCTTGCCAGTTCATCACTATGATGATCTAAAATATTATCATGCTGTCAAAGAGGCATTGTTTGGCAACGGTAATTTGGCCTATCATGATGCCGGGATCGCACCCAATGGCGATCTGCTGTCCAATTCCGTGCCTACCAATCCGGCTCCGGTGCCAACAATATCGAAGCCCAACCTGTCGCAGCCGTCCGCGTCCGCCCCAAGGAGTTGATCGATGACCGTGTCCACACCGACCACCAGCGCCGACCCGTCAATGGACGAAATCCTCGCCTCCATCCGGCGCATGCTCAAGGAGGACGATCAAACCAGCGTCGGCAAATCATCATCCCCCGCGCTCGATGCGAACGCACCGCCCAGCCCCGAGCTTGGCAACGTGATCGCGCTCGACACCTCGATGCTCGACCCAACCGCTCCGCAACCTGCCATGGCCGAACCCACCCCTGAACCTGCGCCCGCACCCGCGCCCGAACCGGCCCCAGCCGAAGCCGAACCGCCCGCCATCGCGAAAATGGCGGATTTCCAAGTCCCCTCGTTCGAGGCGTTCCAAACCACCGAACCCGCAAAGTCCGCCGAACCGGCCCCCAGCGCCGAGCCGCCGCAATCGGGTCCAATCGGCGAGCAGGGCGCGCAAGCCGCTTTCTCCAGCACCCCGGAGATCAGCGTGCCCGCCGGCATCATCGGCGAAGAAACCGCCCGCGAAGCCAGCCATCATATCGGCTCGCTGGTCCGCACCCTGCACGGCCAGCGCCGCGTCGCGATCTCGCGTGGCGGTCCCACCATCGAAGACATCGTGCGCGAAGAACTCCGCCCGATGCTCAAATCCTGGCTCGATGCCAATCTCGCCAGCATCGTCGAGCGCGTCGTCCGCGCCGAAATTGATCGCCTGATCGACCCGTCTGATCGTTAATCGTGCCGACGGCCTGCCTTGCGTGATGCTCGCTCCTAATCTTTTCTTTCCGCACGTAAAGTAGGCCAATGCTCGATAAAAACTACGACCCTGCCAGCTTCGAGGCACGCCTCTACGCCCTGTGGGAACAATCCGGCGCCTTCGCGGCCAACCCCGCGAGCACCGCCGCCCCGTTCACCATCATGATCCCGCCGCCCAACGTCACCGGCAGCCTGCATGTCGGCCACGCGCTGGACATGACCATGCAGGATGTGCTGATCCGCTGGCGGCGCATGCAGGGCCGCGACGCACTCTGGCAGCCCGGCACCGATCATGCCGGCATCGCCACCCAACTCATGGTCGAGCGCGCATTGATCGCCGAAGGCAAAACCCGCCTTGGCATCGGGCGTGACGCCTTCCTTCAGCGCGTGTGGGACTGGAAAGCCGAACAAGGCGGCGCCATCACCGGCCAGCTCCGCCGCCTCGGCGCCTCGCCAGATTGGGCGCGTGAGCGCTTCACCATGGATGCGGGCCTGTCGCGCGCGGTCACCCGCATTTTCACCATGCTCCATCGCGACGGGCTGATCTATCGCGCCAAACGCTTGGTCAATTGGGACCCGCATTTCGCCACCGCCGTCTCCGACCTCGAAGTCGATATGCGCGAGGTCAAAGGCAGCCTCTGGTATCTGCGCTACCCGATCGCCTCCGGCGGCACCATCATCGTCGCCACCACCCGCCCCGAAACCATGCTCGGTGACACCGCCATCGCGGTCCATCCCGAGGATGAACGCTACCAAGCCCTGATCGGCCAATCCGTGATCCTGCCGATCACCGGTCGCACCATCCCGATCATCGCCGATGCGCATTCCGACCCCACCAAAGGCAGCGGCGCGGTCAAAATCACCCCCGCCCATGATTTCAACGATTTCGCGGTCGGCAAACGCCATCATCTGCCCACCCCCACCATCATTGATCGCGCCGGGCGCATCGCGCTCCACGAAATCCGCGCCATCTGCCAACCCGCCGACGCGGCCTTCCTCGACTCGCTTGAGGGTATGGATCGCTTCGCCGCCCGCAAAGCCATCATCGCCCATCTCGATGCCATCGGCGCGCTCGAAAAAACCGAGCCACACACCCATGCCGTCCCCCATGGCGAACGCTCCGGCGCGCCGATTGAGCCAATGCTGACCGAGCAATGGTATTGCGACGCCGCAACCCTCGCCAAACCCGCCATCGAAGCGGTCGAAACCGGTCGCATCCAATTCACCCCGAAACAATGGGAAAACACCTACTTCGCCTGGATGCGCAACATCGAGCCTTGGTGCATCTCCCGCCAGCTCTGGTGGGGCCATCGCATCCCCGCCTGGTATGGCCCCGATGGCCATATTTTCGTCGCCGAAACCGCCGAAGCCGCCCATGCAGACGCTGCCGCCCATTACGGGTCAGCCACCGCGCTGCGCCAGGATGAGGACGTGCTGGATACCTGGTTCTCCTCCGCCCTCTGGCCATTCTCCACCCTCGGCTGGCCCGATCAAACGCCCGAACTCGCCCGCTATTATCCCGGCGACGTGCTGGTCACCGGCTTTGACATCATCTTCTTCTGGGTCGCCCGGATGATCATGATGGGGCTTTACGTCATGCATGATGTGCCGTTCCGCACCGTCCTGATGCACGGCCTCGTCCGCGATGAACGCGGCCAGAAAATGAGCAAAACCAAGGGCAACGTCATCAACCCGCTCGCCTTGATCGAAACCTACGGCACCGATGCCCTGCGCTACACCGTCATCGTCCAAAGCGGCGGCGGGCGTGACATCAAACTCGGCCCGGCCCTGGTCGAGACCAATCGCAGCTTCATCACCAAAATCTGGAACGCGGCGCGCTTCTGCGAAATGAATGGCTGCACGCCCAACGCGGGCTTTCAACCAACCGACGCCAAACTTCCGCTCTCGCTCTGGATTCTCGACGCCGCCAACAGCGCCATCACCGAAGCCACCCAAGCCCTCGAAAATTTCCGCCTTGGTGACTACGCCCAAATCGCCTACCGCTTCGTCTGGGGCGATTTCTGCGATTGGTTCCTCGAACTCGCCAAACCCGCCCTGGCGCCAGATCAAGCCGCCAGCCCCGAAGCCGCCGAATTGCGCGCCGTCGCCGCCCATGTACTCGGGCTTTTGCTCCGCCTGCTGCACCCGCTGATCCCGTTCGTCACCGAAGCTTTGTGGGATGATTTCGGCTATGGCGCGCCCGGCAGCCTCATCACCGCACCCTGGCCCACCCCCGAACCCATCGCCGATGCGCAAGCCGCCCGCGCCGAACTCACCTGGGTCATCCGCCTGATCTCGGAAATCCGCGCCGTGCGCAGCGAAATGAACGTCCCCGCCGCCAGCCGCATTCCGCTGCTGCTCCGTGATGCCAGCCCCATTAGCCTCGCCCGGAGCCAAACCTGGCACAGCACCATCGCCCGCCTCGCGCGCATCACCACCATCGAGCCGCTCACGGGTGACATGCCGCGCGGCGCCGCCCAAGCCATCCTCGATGAACTCACGCTCGTGCTCCCGCTCGCCGACCTGATCGACCTTGCCGCCGAGCGCACCCGCCTGCAAACCACCCGCGCCAAAACCCAAGCCGAGATCGAGAAAATCACCACCAAACTCGCCAACCAAGATTTCCGCGCCCGCGCCCCCGAAGCCATCATCGCCGAAAATGAAGACCGCCTGACCACCGCCCAATCCGAACTCTCCCGCCTCGATGCCGCCTTGGCCCGCATCGCCTAACCACAAATCGGTAAATCAGGAGAAAAAATTGCAATCAATCATAGAAAAATACAGAATTGAGGGTATTTGGCACTTCACTGACCAGTAAAATATTGAATCTATTAAGCAAAGCGGCGGATTGTACTCCCTACGGTCAGGACCCATTAAAATTCTTGCATCGACGCGGTTGGATGTGATTCTGGAGATGGCGGGAGGAGCCTGCCATGAGCGATTTGTTTTGGTTGACGCAGAGCCAAATGCGGCGGATCGAGCCG
>JAKBBY010000146.1 GCA_021808315.1 Pseudomonadota bacterium
GTTTCGACCATCGAGCGGATGCGGTTGCGGCCTTGGTCTGGCACGAAGCGCGTGGCATCGAGGGCGCTGAGCGCGTGGTCGCGGATATGCTCGGGGCCATCCATGCGGATGAACCAGTTGGGGCGGGCGAGATAGATTAGCGGGGCTTTCGATCGCCAAGAATGCGGGTAGGAGTGCAAAAATTCTTCGCGTTTGAGCAAAGCGGCGACTTTTTCCAGCTCTGTGCAGACGTGATTGGCGACTTTGTAGACGTGCTCGCCCGCGAACAGTGGCACATTGGGCGCGTAGGTGCCGTCATCCTGCACGGTTTCGGGGACTTCGATGCCATGGTCGCGGCAGAGGAAGAAATCATCCTCACCATGGGCCGGGGCCATGTGGACAAAGCCGGTGCCCGCTTCGGTGGTGACGAAATCACCGGCGAGCACCGGCACGTCGAACGGGTAGCCTTGGTGGCGCAGCGGGTGCGCGCACAGGCTGGTGGTGAGGTCTTCACCGGCGCAGGTGTGCAGGATGGTATGGGCGGTGATGCCGGTTTCGGCTGCGAATTTTTCGAGTAAATCTTCGGCGACGAACAGGCGATCATGGGCGGCGACGTGGCTGGTATCGCTGACCGCATCGACGCGGAGGAGGGCGTAGGTGAAGCGGGGGCCGACCGCGATGGCGCGGTTGCCGGGGATGGTCCAGGGTGTTGTGGTCCAGATAACGATGGCTGCACCCTGCTGCGGGCCGCCGATGATGGGAAACCGCACCCAAATGGCGGTGTCCTTTTTGTCTTGATATTCGACTTCGGCTTCGGCGAGGGCGGTCTTCTCCACCGGGCTCCACATGACCGGGCGCAGGCCGCGATAAAGCGCGCCGTTGGCCGCGAATTTGTGAATTTCGGCGGCGATGGCGGCTTCGGAGCGAAAATCCATGGTGGCGTAGCGGTTGGCCCAATCGCCCTCGATGCCCAGGCGTTTGAATTCATCGGCCTGGATCGCGAGCCAATGCGCGGCGTAGGCGCGGCATTCGGCGCGAAAATCGAGCACGGGCACGTCGTCTTTGTTTTTGCCGGCTTTGCGATATTGCTCCTCGACCTTCCATTCGATGGGCAGGCCGTGGCAGTCCCAGCCGGGGACGTAATTGGCGTCGAACCCGGCCATTTGGCGAGCGCGGTTAATGACGTCTTTGTGGATTTTGTTGAGCGCGTGGCCGATATGCAGATTGCCATTCGCGTAGGGCGGGCCGTCATGCAGGATGAAGGACGGGCGGCCTTTGGCATCGGCGCGCAGGCGGGCAAACAGGTTTTGCGCTTGCCAGCGGGCGAGGGTTTCGGGTTCGCGTTTGGGCAGATCGCCGCGCATCGGGAATTCAGTTTTGGGCAGGAATACGGTGCTGCGATAGTCGCGCGGCGGGGCGGGTTGGTCGTTCATGATGGGTTATCCGGTTGTGCGGCGAGCGCATCGTGGGAGGGAATAGGCGAAGAAACCCGGCCGCAGAGAAAACGGGACGCTAGGCGGCCGGGCGGCTAGAGCGTGATTGGTTGTCATCAATCACGCTCTAGCCCTTGTTTGCCGATCAATTTCACTGGTTTAGGTTGAATCTGTCGATTCAACCTAAACCAATATTGATCTCGTTCGTGCGATCGGAGCAAAACCATACCTATCCATAGGATCGTTATGCTTTGGTTGGGCGGGGTTGGTCAAGAATTGCAGCGAGGCGGGCGAGGCAGGCGGTGCGGTCAGCGGTGCAGCCGGTGGCGAGCCAGTCTTGGCGGACTTGGTGGAGTGCGGCGCCGATGGCCGGGCCGGGGGGCAGGCCGAGGGCGATGAGATCAGCACCGCGCAGGGGAAATTCGGGCTGGGGCATGGCGCTGAGGCGTGCGCGCAGATTGTCACTCCCCGGCGCGGCACGGGGCGCGAGATAGGATTTGACCAGCAAGGCGGCGCGGTCATGGGTGGCGAGGGCGGTGCGGAGCGCAAAATCATCCGCGTCGGGCGGCAAGATCGGCGCGGCTTGGATTTGGTGCAGGCTGGTGCGTTCGGCATCCGACAGGCGCAGGGCGGCGGCGGTTTCATCGATCGGGCCGGCATTGAGCAGGGCAAAGCGGGCGAGCGGGAGCGAAAGGCCGTTGGTGATCGCGATGCGGGCGGCGGCGAGATTGGTGCCGCCCGGCAGGATCAGCGGCAAAATGCCGGTTTGCGCCATCAAATCGAGGGCGGTGAGCGGGGTGGGGGCGAGCAGGATGCGCTTGAGTTCGGACCAGATCCGTTCGGGCGAGAGGCGGGCGAGACCATTGCGGTGGGTTTGGATCGCGTCGATAGCGTCTTGGTCGGGAGCCGATTGTGCATAGCGGGCGAAAAAGCGGAAAAAGCGCAGGATGCGCAGATAATCTTCGGTGATGCGGGCGGCGGCGACGCCGACGAAGCGCACGCGGCCGGCGGCGAGATCGGCCTGACCGCCGAAATAATCATAGATTTGACCGGCGCGGTCCATCGACATTGCGTTGATGGTGAAATCGCGGCGGGCGGCATCGGTTTGCCAATCATCGGTGAAGGCGACGGTGGCGTGGCGGCCATCGGTTGCGATGTCACGGCGCAGGCTGGTGATTTCAAAGCCACGCCCATCGATCAGGGCGGTGAGGGTGCCATGATCGAGGCCGGTGGGGATGGTGCGGATGGCGGCAGCGGCGAGGCGGGTTTGCACGGTTTCGGGCGGCAGCGGCACGGCGAGGTCGATATCGGTGATCGGGTGGCGCGCGATCAGATCGCGCACCGCGCCGCCGACGATGCGCGCTTCAGGCAGGGCGACCCAGAGGCGGGTTAAAGCCGGATCGTCAAGGCGGGGGATGGTCATGGTGTGCAGGCTACAGGCGCAATGATTTTAGGTAAATCGGGGCGGGGAGGTGATTTTGGGATTGAAGAACGGTTAAGCCTCTGCAATGGATAGCGAGAGCGCGTGATGATGGCGCATGGTGATGGAGGCATTCATGGCGGGTTGGCGGTTCGGTTTGATCTCGGCATTGGCGCTGGTGGTGCCGTTGGCCGGGTGTGGCACGATGGTTGACGGCGTTAATCAGAGCATGACGGTGAAGACCGCTTGGGCGGGGCGACCGGTTGACGGGGCGTTTTGCACGCTGACCAATAATCGGGGCCGTTGGTTTGTGCGGACGCCGGGCGTGGTGGAGGTGCGGCAGAGCAATTCGCCGATGAACATCGAATGCACCAAAAAAGGCTATTTGGGGAATGCGGGGGCGGTGAATTCGCATACGCGGTTTATTGCGTTCGCCAATCCGATTACCGGGCTGATGGTTGGCACGCTCGTCGATATGGGAACCGGTGGCGCGTATAAATATCCGGACGTGGTGACCGTGACGATGGTTAATCAGGCGGATTTGCCGACGCAGACGGCCAGCCGCTAGACACGCTGATCACGAACTGATCACGAAAACGTCATTGTCAGTTTGGTTGACACCACACGTTACCGATAGGTAACCTGAAACATATCTGCAATGGTTGCGGATTGTTAATATCATTACCGTGTGGGATTTGCATGATTAGTCAAAATTGGCGGAATGTTGTTTTGCTTGTGGCCATTCTCCCCTTTGCCGGCTGCGCATCCATCGTCGATGGCACCAAACAAATCGTGTCGGTGAAAACGATCAGCGCGGCGCAGGATGTTGATGGTGCGCAATGTTCGCTCAAAAATAGCGAAGGGACGTTTTATGTGAAAACGCCGGGGACGGTGACGGTGCATCGTGATTACGGCGCGTTGCATGTGGATTGCACCAAGGCGGGGTATCAGCCGGGGCTGACCAATGTGGCTTCCAGCACCAAAGGGATGGCGTTTGGTAATTTGCTGTTCGGCGGCTTGATTGGAACCGGCGTCGATGTCGCGGATGGCGCGGCTTATGATTATCCGAGTTCGATTACGGTGCCGATGACGCCGTTGCCGACCGATCATGCGTCGGTCACGCCAGCCCCAGCCGCGGGCGGGCAGCCGACCTCTTAAACGATTAAGTTAAGGGGCTGGCGTTTCGCGCAGCGCTTTGGCGAGGCGGAGCAAAATCCAGGCGGTGGCACCCCAGATCACGTGATCAGGGTGCGGCCAAACCGGGTAGTCACGGGTGCCGCCGTGCCAATTGGCGCGGCGCCATTCGGGCTGGTGGTCGCTGAGCAAGGTGGCAAAATCGAGTCGGAAAATCGCATCGACCTCGCCGGGGGCCGGTGTGAAATGTGGGGCGCCGTGCAGGATGGCGGTGATCGGCGTGATCCGAAAGCCGGTGCCCGTTGGGAAATCATCGAGGCGGCCCAGCAGTTCGATGTGCGCGGGATCAAGGCCGATTTCTTCATGCGCTTCGCGGATGGCGGCGGCTTCGGGCGAGCCATCCGCCGCATCGATGGTGCCGCCGGGGAGCGCCACTTGGCCGGCATGTTTGGAAAGATGGGCGGCGCGGCGGGTGAGCCAGACCCCCTGCCCCGGCTCCAGCGCCACCAGCACGGCGGCGGGGCGCGCAATGCCCGCCTCAAGCGCGCGGGCGGGCCGGTTGACGAGGGTGCGGCGCAGAAAATCGGCATCCGGCGCCGGGCGATGGGAGAGAGACACGCGCTCTAGCTATCGGTGTTCGGAATTTCACCGAGCGGGAAGAACACCCCCTCGCTCCAGACGCCCATGACGCGTTTGCCGCGACAAAAGCCGGGCTCGGCCAGGGCGACCAGCTCGTAATAGACGGCACGGTTGATCCGCGCCTCAATCGGGTAGCGGCCATCGCCATTGCGGATATGCAAATAGGGAGTGGGATGGCAGCTAAATAAATCATGGGCGATGCGAATCGGGTGTTCTGGCCCGGCAGTGACCATCAGATCGATATTGGTGCAAAAACTGAGGCGTTGGGTGCGCCCACTGCCCGTCCAATCCAGGCCGATGGCGATGAAGGGCGCATCCTCCACCTCGATCTCGCCGCGTTCGGCGGGGGTTTCGAGGCGGAATTTGCCATGCTCATCACGTTTGAGGACGCTGGCGAACAGGCAGACCATGGATTTTCGCCCGATGGGGCTGCCGCGATAGAGCCATGTGCCGTCACGTTGGATCAGGAACGGTAAAGCGCCGCAATCAACCGCAACGCGCCCCGATCCGGGGGCTTTTCGTTTCGGCTTGCCTAAATCGATGCTGCGGCTTGCTTCACTCACGATATCCAACGCGGCCCTTCATGTATTTTGCTGATCCATGCCATATAGGGAGGACTTGCCGACGAAAAAACCTATTGGACGATCACAAATGACATCTATTCGCATTTCGGTGCCGATGAGCGACCTTGACGACACACTTGCCGGGTTTGCCGCCGGTGCTGAGCGGATGGCGCATGTGCGTGCGGCGGTGGCGCGCGAAATTTTTGGCCAAAGCGAGGTGGTCGAGCACTGTTTGAGCGTGTTGCTGGCGGGTGGGCATGGGTTGATCGTGGGGGTGCCCGGTTTGGGCAAGACTAAGCTGGTGGATGTGCTGGCCGGGACGCTGGGGCTGAGCAGCCGACGGGTGCAATGCACGCCGGATTTGATGCCGGCGGATATTTTGGGCAGCGAGGTGCTCGATCAGGATCGTGACGGAACGCGGCGGTTTCGGTTCATCGAGGGGCCGGTTTTTACCGAGTTGCTGATGGCCGATGAGATTAATCGGGCCAGTCCGCGCACGCAGTCAGCCTTGTTGCAGGCGATGGCGGAGCGGCGGGTTGCGGTTGCCGGGGTCAATCGGGACTTGCCAGCGCCGTTTCATGTGTTGGCGACGCAAAATCCGCTGGAGCATGAGGGCACCTATCCGTTGCCAGAGGCGCAGCTCGATCGGTTTTTGCTGGAAATTCGGATCGATTATCCGAATGTGGAGGATGAGCAGGCAATGCTGCTGGCGACGACCGGCGTGGCGGCGGTGCAGACCGCGCCGGTGCTGGATGCGGCGGGGTTGATGGCGTTGCAGCGTTTGGTGCGGACCATGCCGGTGAGTGAGCGGGTGTTGGGCGCGATTATGCGGCTGGTGCGTGGTGCGCGGCCACAGACGCCGATTTTGCCGGAATTGGCGAGCCTGCTGAGCTGGGGACCGGGGCCGCGCGCGGCGCAGGCTTTGATGTTGACGTGCCGGGCGCGGGCGTTGCTGCATCAGCGCGAGGCACCAACGCTCGAAGATGTGGCGGCACTGGCGGCGCCGGTTTTGCGGCATCGGCTCGGGCTTGGTTTTGCGGCGCGGGCCGAGGGGGCCGATATTGAAGCGTTGATCCCACGTTTGGTTGCCGCCGCGCTGGGATGAGCAGCCGCGCTGATCGGAATCGCGCCGAGGCGCTCGCAGCAAGCTTACCCGCCTTGGTCTTGGCGGCGCGGCTGCTAGCCGGACAGCTCGATGCCGGGCTGCATGGGCGCAGGCGCACAGGTCAGGGCGAACAATTTTGGCAATATCGTGAGGCCGAGCCAGGGGATTCGCTGCGACAAATCGATTGGCGGCGCAGTGCGCGCGGTGAGATTT
>JAKBBY010000147.1 GCA_021808315.1 Pseudomonadota bacterium
GACGGTTGCGTCATACTGGTCCCAAATCCAGTTTTTCGCCGCGAGGTCTGGGCAGGCGAGCAGGCGCAGCAGGGCGGCTTCGAGGCCGACCGGGTCGTGCGGGAGGGCGAGCGGTTCGGGGCGGGTGGGGAGCGCATAGGGGCGTTCGTAGAGCGGGGCTGCGTCGGCGAGGGGTTGGAGCGGGATATCGGCCTCGATGCGGCCTTGGTGACGCACCACGATGCGCCCGGTATCGGTGATGCGGCCGATGACGGCGAAATCCAGCTCCCATTTTTCGAAAATGGCGCGGGCCATCGCTTCGCGGGCGGGGTTGAGCACGATGAGCATGCGCTCTTGGGATTCCGAGAGCATCATTTCATAGGCGCTCATGCCGGTTTCGCGCTGGGGCACGGCGTCGAGATCGAGCGCGATGCCGACGCCGCCTTTGCCGGCCATTTCGACCGAGGAGGAGGTGAGGCCGGCGGCGCCCATGTCTTGGATGGCGACGATGGCGTCGGTCGCCATCAATTCGAGGCAGGCTTCGATCAGGAGTTTTTCGATGAACGGGTCACCGACTTGCACGGTGGGGCGTTTTTCTTCGCTGTCGGCGGCGAATTCGGCGGAGGCCATGGTGGCGCCATGGATGCCATCGCGCCCGGTTTTCGAGCCGACATAGACCACCGGATTGCCGATGCCGGCGGCGGCGGAGAGAAAAATTTTGTCTTGGGCGGCGATGCCGACGGTCATCGCGTTGACCAGCGGGTTGCCGTTATAGGCGGGGTGAAAATTGGTCTCGCCGCCGACGGTGGGCACGCCGACGCAGTTGCCGTAGCCGCCGATGCCGCGCACCACGCCATCGACCACGCGTTTGGTGACGGGCAAAGCGGGATCGCCGAAGCGCAGCGCGTTGAGATTGGCGATCGGGCGCGCCCCCATGGTGAACACGTCGCGCAGGATGCCGCCGACGCCGGTGGCTGCCCCTTGGAACGGCTCGATGAAGCTGGGGTGGTTATGGCTTTCCATTTTGAAAATGGCGGCGAGCCCTGCGCCGATATCGACCACGCCAGCATTTTCGCCGGGGCCGTGGATCACCCAAGGGGCGGTGGTGGGCAGGGTTTTCAGCCAGATGCGCGAGGATTTGTAGGAACAATGCTCGGACCACATGACCGAGAAAATGCCGAGTTCGGTGAGGCTCGGGGTGCGGCCCATGATGGTGAGCACGCGCTGATATTCGGCGTCCGACAGGCCGAAGGAGCGGGCGAGGTCGGCGGTTACTGGCTGGGCAGCTGGCTGAGGTGTCATCGTGCGATCCATTCGAATATCAAGTCGGTTTAGCCGGGTGCGGGCGCGAATTGAAGCCACCGCACGCGGTGGCTGAGCCGCACGGCCCCACGATCAACCCAGCGCTCGAATAAAGTCGCGGCGAGCAGGGTGATGGGTAAGCCGATGGCCATGGCGAGCAGGGTTGCGGCCATGATGCCGATTTGCGGCGCAGTAGCGACGAACAGGCTGCAGCCGAGTGTCGCCATGATCGGGAAATGCAGGAGGTACAGGCTGAACGAGATGCGACCGAGCCATTGGGGCAGTTTGGCACTGAGGATGGTTTGAGCCATGGGCAGGTTCAGGATGGCGATGAAGATCAGGATGGCACCGATTTGGTTGGTGAAATGGAACCCATCCGGTGCATGTTGATGCCGGAGCAGGGTGCGCAATGCCAGGATTGGACCGAACGCGGTGAGGCGGCACAGTAAAACACCACCGATCAGCGCCATGACCGCGAGGCGTTTGGCCACCGGACAGCTTGGCCGGGGATAAGACCCGGCGAGAAGATAGCCGATGACGAACAAGAAAAGCTGACTGGCCCCCGCGCTGAAGGCCAACACGATGACAACCAGCGCGAACGCAAGGCGGCTGCGCCGACCGATGAGGCTGAGGGCGAGGCAAATAAGGGAGCCGGCAAACTCGACATTCAAGGTCCAGACCGGCACGTCGAAGGCGGTGTTGAGGGGCGACAGGCTGATGAGATGGGCCAAAGGCGGGAAAGAGGTGGTTTCACGGTAGCCGAGCAGCATGCTGTTCAGCAGCGCATCGCGGATCGCCGCTGCGAAGGTTGGCGGTGCCTGCATCAGCGCCCCCAGCCAGTGGGTGGAACCGGAAATTGCCGCCGCCGCGCGGTGCGCGCGGTCATCGACGGCGAGCAGGATACCGGCGATGCCAACCGCTGCCGAGGTGGGCAGACCCAGACGGACGACCCGGCGACCGACGCCTTCAAACCCATGATTAATCCGTGCGAAGGCCCGGCGGAGCACAAAGCCGCTCATCAGGAAAAAGATGTAAACCGCGCTGTAGCCATTGATCAGGAAGATGAGCGGCGAGCGCGCGATGGCGGCTTGCCAACCGGGCATGGCGGCGGGATACCAAGGGACGGTTCCGGCCATTGCGATGACCGGCAAGAAAGCGCTGGTGTAATGAAGGAACACGACCTGCAGGGCGGCCAGACCACGCAGACCATCCAAATAATCAAGCCTGGCGGGCGAGGGCGCGGGCGTCGATAAGCGGATCGCGGGGGGTGGTGCCGCGCTGGTCACGCGATTCCGATGCTGGCGAGGCTGTCGAACAAAGGTTTGCCGTCGGTGCCGCCGGTGAGCGGATCGATGAGGTTCTCCGGGTGCGGCATCAGGCCGAGGACGCGCAAATTGGGCGAGAGGATGCCCGCGATATTGCGCGTGGAGCCGTTCAGATTGGCCTCTGGCGTGGCTTCCCCTGCGGGCGTGACATAGCGGAGCGCAATCAGGTTTTCGGCTTCGAGCCGGTCGAGCGTCGCGGGGTCGGCGATGTAATTGCCATCGCCATGGGCCATCGGGGCGCGGAACACGGCACCGCGCTGATAATGGCCGGTAAAGACGGTATCGCTCCGCTCGACGCGCAAATGGCAATCCATCGAAAGAAAGCGCAACGATTGGTTGCGAAGCAGGGCGCCGGGGAGCAATTGGGCTTCGGTGAGGATTTGAAAGCCGTTGCACACGCCCAGAACATAGCCGCCGCGCGCCGCGTGATCGGCCACGGCGCGCATGATCGGCGATTGGGCGGCCATGGCGCCTGCGCGCAGATAATCGCCATAGGAGAAGCCGCCGGGGATTACCACCAGATCGATGCCCGCGAGGCTGGTTTCGCGATGCCAGATTAGCTTGGGGTGATGGCCGAGGCTGGATTCCAGCGCGATGGCGATGTCACGCTCGCGGTTGATGCCGGGGAATAGGATGATGGCTGCTTGCATAAGGGCGCTCCGATTGCTGCGCGTCTTGCCCGGCAATCGGGGCGGACGCAACTCTTGGCTGGGTTACCGGAAATGAATTTCGCCGAGCGTGGTCAGGGTGGTGCGGTTGCTGAGGAACGGCGCGTGGAGAAAATCCCAGATGGTGTATTGCTCCGCATAGCGATGGGCGGCGGAAAGGCCATCCGCCGGGAGGATGACCCGGTAGCCGCGATAGGCGGCCTCGCTGCCGGTGGCGAGCACGGCGCCTTCGGCGGCGGTGCCGGTGACGATGACAGTGCGAATATGATCGGCGCGCAGCAAGGCCGCGAGCTTGGTGTGCAGGAATTTATCCGGCCCGGATTGCACCATTTTCTCGCCGGGGCGCGGCGCGAGGGCGGGGTTGATGTCCGCCGGGTGGCCGCTCAGCACATAGGAATAGATGATGGTCGCGTGCGCGGCGCGGGCGCGGGCGAGCAAGGCGGCGGTGGGTTTGAGGGTGGCGAGGCAGCGCGGGCGGTGGGTGGCGTTGCAGGTTTGGCTGACAAAATCGAGCAGCAGCAGGGCGGTGGTTTTCGGGTTCAGGGTGACCGCGACGGGTTTGGGCGCGGCGAGGGGTTTGATGCGCGACCAGCTGGTGAGCACGCTGTGCGCGTGGGCGGTTGGCGCGAGGGCGGTGAGCAGCAGGAGGGCAAGGGCGGGGCGGGTGGGGCGGGACATTTTTGCTCCTGAGGTGGGGGCGGCGGGGGTGGGGGCGGTAGGCGGCGCAATAATCACGATGGCGCGAGCCTTGGTTGAATTGGCGCATCGGTTTACCCAAACGAGGGCGGATATTCCAGTGAGGAGCGATGCTGATGATCCGAACCATCACCCGATTTGCCGCGCGGCGCACTGCGGAGAGCAAGGTGCCTGAGATCAGCTTGGCGTTTTGGGTTGCGAAAATTCTCTCGACCGCGATGGGCGAGGCGACTTCGGATTTTTTGGTGTTTCATACCAACCCTTATGCAGCGGTGGCCGCAGGGGCGGTGGGGTTTTTGGCGGCGCTGGGGCTGCAAATGACGCTGCGGCGTTATCGACCGCTGGCTTATTGGGTGTTGGTGGTGATGGTCAGTGTGTTCGGCACGATGGTTGCCGATGTGATCCATGTGGTGCTGGGCGTGCCTTACGGGGTTTCGAGTGCTGGGTTTTTGCTGGCGTTGGGGGGAATTTTGCTGGCCTGGTATCGGAGCGAGGGCACATTATCGATCCATTCGATCTGCTCGACTCGGCGCGAGGGATTTTATTGGGCGACGGTGATGGCGACGTTTGCGCTGGGCACGGCGGCGGGGGATTTGACCGCCTCCACCTTCGGGCTGGGCTATTGGCCGTCGGCGCTGCTGTTCACCGCGCTGTTTGCGGTGCCGGGGCTGCTTTATGCGGCGGGAAAGTTGAACCCGATTGCCGGGTTTTGGACGGCTTATATTTTGACGCGACCGATGGGGGCTTCGTTTGCCGACTGGGTGGATAAGCCGGTGGCGATGTCGGGCTTGGGCTACGGCACGCCCTTGACCAGCGCGGTGCTGAGTGCGGCGGTCACGCTCGCGGTGGCATATATTATGCTGCGCTATCGGCGGGCGAGCCTGGAGGCGTTGGCGTGAGCGGCGGGCTGGTTGCTGCGCGAAATAAAGTGATTGGCAGCATACGGAGGATCGGTTAGGCTCCTCGTGAAAATCAATAAAAGGGGGTTTCCGATGAGCAATGTTCCATCGCAGCATCGGCTGCAATCGGGTGCGCTGGGGTTGCCGCAGATTGTGGCTTCGACACTCGCGAATATCGCGCCGGCGATGAGTTTTTTCTTTGGCTTCGGGCTGATTGTCAGCGGGGCTGGGGTTGGCGCGCCGCTGACGATTTTGGTGGCGATGGTGGTGATTTTGTTTTTGACTAACACGCTGGCTGAGTTTTCCCGCTATCGGCCTTCCACCGGCAGTTTCGTGACGTTCATTGGCATGGCGTTCGGCCCGGCGGCGGGGGCGGCGGCTTCGGTGTTTGTGGTGTTTGGGTATTTGGTCGCCGCGGCTTCGGTGGTGGCGATTTCGGGTGGGTGGGCGCATGACACGCTGAAATTATTTCTGGGGATTGATATTCCCTGGCAAGTGCTGAGCGTGGTGGCGACCGGCATTGTTGGGCTGCTCGTAGCGCGCGGGGTTGCGCTTTCGACCTTATGGGCCGCGGTGTTTTTCTATTTCGAATTGGCGCTGTTGCTGGTGGGTGCCGTGGTGATGCTGGTGGTGAACCGGGCGCATCTGACGCTGGCGCCATTTGAATGGAGCCATCTTTCCGGCGGGTTGAAAGGGATTGGGCTTGGGTTTCCGATTGCGATTTATCTGTTCATTGGCTGGGAAAACTCGGCGACTTTGGCCGAGGAGACCCGCGATGCGCGGCGCAATATTCCGCGCGCGCTGATTATCGGCACGCTCTCAATCGGGATTTTGTATATGATGCTGGCTTATGCTACCGAGATTGCGTTTCACAATAATGCCGTGGCGATTGGTAAATCTGATATTCCGTTTGTCGATGCGTTCAAAAGCTCGGCGGCGGCGTTTTTGATTGTGGCGTATTTGGCCGGGTTGACCAGTATTTTTTCATCATTACTGGGGCTAACGAATAGTCAGGCGCGGATTTTGTTCAATTCGGGGCGCGAAGGTTTGCTGCCGACGTTTTTTGGCAAAATTCATCCGCGCCATCGCACGCCATCGGTGGCGATGTGGAGTTATGTGGTGTTGGCGCTCGCGATTGTGCTGGTGTTTGGGATTGGGGTGAAGCCGGTTGATTTGTTCGGCGAGACCGGATCGCTCGGCACCATTCCGGTGATTATCACCTATATGGCGACGAATTTGGCGCTGCCCGCCTATATGCTGCGCTATCATCGTGAGGCGTTCAACCCGATCAAACACGCCGTTATTCCGCTGGTGGGGACGGGGCTAATGCTGTTTCCGCTGTGGGGCTTAGTGCAGCCGGGTCAACCCAAGCCGTATAATTTGTTCCCGTATATTGCGCTCGCGGCGTTGGCGGCCTCGGTGGTGTATGGGGTGGTGTTGAGCAGGCGTGATCCGGCGTTGGTGCAGAAAATCGGCTCGTATGTGGCGGATGAGGAATTCTGAACCGCAGGACGCGGCGGCGTTCGCCGCGGTGGGCGGCGAGGGCTGAAAGCATTTTCCGCGCGCAGTGGCGCACGGAAAATGCTCTCG
>JAKBBY010000148.1 GCA_021808315.1 Pseudomonadota bacterium
GCTTTATCGCAACAGCGGATTCAATTCACCAATGATCCGCCGCAAATGGCTAAAAATATCAAATTTTTCATCGCGCCACGAGATTGCGGCAACCCCCTCTTTCACTTTCGCCTAAAACTTGCCACAATCGCCCCCGTGATGCGAGTGCATGCCTCTTGTGCCGCGCTGAACGATGACGCCGTTTTACTGGTTGGGCCGCCCGGAGCCGGGAAGTCTGACCTGTTATTGCGGCTGATCGATCGCGGCTTTGCTCTGATCGGCGACGATCAGATCATCATCGAAGGCGGGCAAGTGCGCCCGTGCACTGCAATTGCCGGGATGGTCGAATTGCGCGGATTGGGCTTGTTTGAACTGGAATTTCGGCCTTCGGCGACCTTGCGGCTGATCGTGCAGCTCGGCGCCCACGCCGCGCGCCTGCCCGTATTCGCGCCGAGCGCAACCCCTATGATCGCGCTCGACCCCAGCGCGCCCTCCGCGCCGATCCGCGTGCATTGGGCGCTCGATGCCGCTTGTGGTCGCCGCACCCAACGCTGCGGAGCCTTCGCCGCATGACGATGACCGCATCGAGTGTGGCACGATGACTGAGCCTGCGCGCATCGTGGTGGTCAGCGGCCTATCGGGGGCCGGCAAAAACTCGATCATGCGGAGCCTTGAGGATATCGGCTTCGAGGCCGTCGATAACGCGCCCCTGAAATTGCTCGACTCGCTGATCCATACCGACCACCGCACCGCCATCGGCGTCGATGTCCGCACCCGCGATTTCAACGCCGCCGAATTGATCGAAACCCTCGCCCGGCTGCGCGCCGAGGGCGTGCTGCTCGATTTGGTGTTCGCCACCGCCGAACCCAGCGTGCTGCAACGCCGCTACACCGAAACACGCCGGCGCCACCCCCTCGCCCCGCACGGCACCATCGCCGAAGGCGTCGAGACCGAGCGCGCGCTCACCATAGCCCTGATCAGCGCCGCCAATTGGGTGATCGACACATCCGATCTGCCCTTGCCCAAGCTGCGCGAGATGATCCGCGCCCGCTATAGCGGCGCGGAAGACGGTCTCGCCGTGACGCTGGTCTCCTTCGCCTTTCCCAACGGCACCCCGCGCGATGCGGATTTGATGTTCGATGCCCGCTTCCTGCGCAACCCGCATTACATAGCGGATCTGCGCGCTTTGACAGGTCTCGACGCCGCCGTTCGTGCCTATATCGATGCCGACGCCGACTACGCTGGATTCTTCCGTCGCCTTGCTGATCTGGTGGATTTCCTGCTGCCGCGCTTCCAGCGTGAAAGCAAAACCTACGCCACCATCGCCGTCGGCTGCACCGGCGGGCGGCATCGTTCCGTCGCGGTGATCGAAGCCCTCGCCGAGCATCTCACCCAGCAAGGCTGGCGCATCCGCATCGACCATCGCGCCCTGGGCCAAACCCGCGACGCGAAAGCCCAAAAACCGCCAGCCCCAACAATGACAGCCGAATCGCTGGGCCCTTGGAACTCGATATCAGCGGCAGAGTCGCCGCGCGCTTTTGGAGAAACACGATGATCGGAGTGTCGAGATGATCGGCCTCGTCCTGGTCAGCCACGGCACCCTGGCCGATGCGCTGCGCGACGCCATGGAGCATGTGGTCGGCCCCCAGCGCAATGTCGCGACCGTCGCGGTCGGCGCTGATGAGGATATCGAGCAGCAGCGCGCCGAAGTCGCCGCCCGGGTCGCCGAGGTCGATACCGGCGATGGGGTGGTGGTGCTCACCGACATGTTCGGCGGCACACCGTGCAATCTCGCGATGTCGATGTTGGCCCGCCCCGGCGTTGAAGTGCTGGCCGGGATGAATTTGCCGATGCTGGTCAAACTCGCCAAAATTCGTGGCTCGCACGGGCTGATCGAGGCCGTCCACTGCGCCGAAGCCGCCGGGCGCAAATATATCGCCAGCGGGTCTGACGTGCTGCACGCAAGCCTGCCGCGCCGCGCCGTTGGATAACCAATCCTCGTGATTTTTCTCCGCTCATGAGTGACGGCGGCGACGCTTCCGCCCTGCGGCTGGTGCAAAATGTGGTCATCCGCAATAAGCGCGGCCTGCATGCGCGCGCCGCCGCCAAATTAGTCACCCTGGCCGAGCGGTTCAGCGCCTCGGTCGAAGTCGGGCGCGACCAGCAATTCGTCTCCGCGCAATCGATCATGGGGCTGATGATGCTCGGTGCCGCCCAAGGTTGCACCATCGACATCACCGCCGAAGGCTGGGATGCCAAAGAAGCGCTGGAAGCCATCGTGGCGCTGGTTGAAGCAGGTTTCAACGAATCCGATTGAATGTGTTAGGCTTTCGCGATGCGACAGGCCGATCCCTCGCTCCGTAAGCCGCGTCGGCAGCTCACCCTGCCCGGCACCGGCGTGGTGCCCGGCATTGCCATCGGGCCGATCGCTTTTGCCGCTGAGCCCAAGCTCGAAATCACCCGCCAAAAAATCGCCGCCGCCGACATCGCCGCCGAACGGCGCACGCTCGATGAAGCGGTGGTGCGCGCCCGCCAGCAACTCATCAAGCTGCGCGCCCGGCTCGCCCATTTGCCCGAGGAAAGCGAAGGCGAATTAGGCCCGCTGCTCGATGCCCATGTCCATATGCTCGATAAATCGCGGCTGATGCGCGCGATCTACGCGGCAATCGAGGAAAAACTGGTCTCCGCCACCACCGCCGTGCTCGATGTCAGCGAAGCCCAAGCCACCGCCCTCCTGGAAAACCAATCCCTCAGCGGCGATGATAGCGGGGCCGCCGCGCGCCAAGCCGAAGAGGTGCGCGATCTGGGCCGCCGCCTGTTGCGCAACTTGATCCATCTGCCGTTCCGCAGCTTCACCGGCCTGCCGCCGGGCAGCCTGCTGGTGGCCGATTCACTACGCCCCGCCGATGCCGCCCTGATCGCCCCTAATCATTTCGCTGGCATTATCACCGAGGAAGGTAGCGATGGCGGCCATACGGCGGTCATGCTGCGCGCCATCGGCATCCCCGCCGTGCTCGGCGTCAGCGGCCTGATCGCCGCCGCGCGCGAAGGCAGCCTCGCCGTGCTCGATGGCACGACCGGCCAGATCACGCTCAATCCCGGCACGCGCCTGCTCGCCCATGCCGCACAAAGCCGCACCCGCTTCGCCAGCGCCCAGCGCGGCCTCGCCCGGTTGCGCCGCCTCGCCTCCACCACCACCGATCATGTGCCCATCGAGCTGCAAGCCAATATCGAGTTGCCGTTCGAACTGCCCATGGTGGTGCGCTCGGGCGCCAGCGGCGTCGGGCTGATGCGCAGCGAATTCCTGTTCATGAACCGCGACAATCTGCCGGACGAAGCCACCCAGCTCGCCATTTATCGCGACACGATCGAAGCGATGGATGGCGACCCGGTGACCATCCGCCTGCTCGATTGGGGCTCAGATAAGCAAATCGAAGCTCTGGTCACCGCCGGGCTGGTGCCCGAAACCCGGGAGGAAAATCCCGCCCTCGGCCTGCGCGGCGTGCGGCTGTTGGGCGATGCGCCGTCCTTGCTGGAAACTCAACTGGCCGCGATGCTGCGCGCCGCAATCTATGGCCCGGTGCGTATTCTGATCCCGATGGTGTGCCGCCCGCGCGAAATTACCCTGGTGCGCACCGCGATGAACCGGGTCTGGCGTCGGCTGGAGGCCGAGCATGTCCGCCTGCCCGCCGCCCCACCACCGCTCGGCGTGATGATCGAAACCCCCGCCGCCGCCATCGCCGCCGCCGCCTTGGCCCGCCATGCCGATTTTTTCTCAATCGGCACCAATGATTTGACCATGTACACATTGGCGGCAGATCGCGCCCTGCCCGCTCGTTTCGGCCTGTATGACGCGCTCGAACCGCCCGTGCTGCACTTGATCGCCATGATCGTCGCCGCCGCTGCCCAGGCGCGCATCCCCGTCTCGCTGTGCGGTGAGCTGGCCAGCCGCCCGGAAGCCGCGCCCTTGCTGATCGGGCTGGGGCTGCGCAGCCTCTCAATGCATGGCAGCGCGATCCTGCCGGTCAAGCGCGTGGTCCGATCCGTCAGCCTCAGCCAATGCGCAAGCCTCGCCGCCGCCGCCCTCAGCACCAGCGACGTCGCGGCGATCCACGATCTGCTCAACAGCCCCAATAACGCCGCAAAATAGAGCCACAAAAAAAGCGGCCGGTGCCAAACCGGCCGCTTCTCATCACGCTCAGCGTAACCCTCAATCTCAGTTGCGGCGATTGCCCATAAATTGCAGCAGGAACAAAAACAGGTTCAAGAAGTTCAGATAAAGCTGCAACGAGTCGAACACCGCCCGCTTGCCCGCAATATCCTGACCAAACCGGCTGCCGAACTGAATATAATCGGCCTTGATCCGCTGCGTGTCATACGCGCACAGCCCGGTGAAAATCAGCACCCCGAACCCGCTGATAATGAACTGCATCTGCGAGGATTGCATGAACATGTTGATCACCATCGCAATCAACAAGCCAATCACGCCCATGATCAGGAAGCTGCCAAACTTGGTCAGATCGGTCCGGGTCGTGTAGCCATATAGGCTCATCGCACCGAACGTGGCAGACGCGGTGAGGAACGTCGTCACCACCGAAGCCCCGGTATAAACCAAGAAAATATTCGCCAAGCTCGCGCCCATCACCGCGCAAAACGCCCAGAACATCGCCTGGACCTGCACCGTGGACAGCCGATTGACGCCAAAGCGCATCACCAAAATAAAGCCGAGCGGTGCAAACATCAGCACATACGCAAGCAAGCTGGGCTGGCGCACCATCGCCCCGCGTGAATTCTCCACCAGCGGATAGAGGCTGTTAATCAAGCCACTATTCGCCACGCCGTAGGAAACCAGGGCGGTCAGCAGCAAGCCGGACGCCATCCAGTTATAAACGCGCAGCATATAGGCGCGCAGACCTTGATCGAGCACACCCGTGCCCGCCATGGTTGCCGCGCCGCGATATGAGCGCATGTCAGGACCTTGAGCCATGTATCACCAACGCTCCGTTCAGGACGACACTAGCGTCGCCCGCGAACCGCTATTTCGGCGGAATCCGCGTCAAAATCAAGAGTTTTCAACCGGATGATAGATGATATCGGCGTAACGATCGGGTTAACCGCCGGATAGCCCCGCCGAATCACCCGATCTTCACAAAGTATTTACCCCCCAAGCGGGAGGATCGGCTCAGCGGCGCAGCTTCAAGCGGTTGATCAGCGTCTCGTAGCGCTTCACATCCTGGCGCTTGACGTAATCGAGCAAGCGGCGGCGGCGACCGACCAGCATCAACAAGCCCCGACGCGAGTGGAAATCCTTCGCATGGGTCTTCAAATGCTCAGTCAGGCTGGAAATCCGCTCGGTCAGCAGGGCAACCTGCACTTCCGGGCTGCCCGTGTCCGTCGGGCCATTGGCATACTCAGCGATAATCGCCTGACGGCGTTCAGACAAAATCGACATCGTTATACTCCACAGGTCAGGGTTGCAGGAAACGCTCGGTGCGGAGCAGGCCCTCGGCCATGCGCCCCAACGCAACGCAGCTTTCCTCCGCCATCAACCGCACCAGCCCATCATCAGGGTTCGCGGCCTCCGGAATCCGACCCATCAAGGTCACCAGGCTCAAGGCCAGGCCCTGCTTGAGGTCAGCAATCTCGCGGGACGTTAGGGCCAGCGCCGGGATGTCGGCCAGCGCGGTCGTAACAGACAACACAAAATTCGGATCAGCCCCGGCCTCTTGCCCCATCTCCGCCAGCTTGTCTAGCGTCACCGCCCGCTCAATGGTGAACGGCCCCACCGCCAGGCGGCGCAACACGGCAATATGCCCAACGGCCCCGAGCGCCTGCGCCAAATCGCGCGCCAAGGCGCGCATATAAACCCCTTTGCCGGAGGCCACTTCAAACACCGCATGATCGGCATCAACCCGCTCGACCAACTCAAACCGATCAATCTGCGCCGGTCGCGCCGCCAACGACGGTGGTGCGCCCTGCCGGGCCAGATCATAAGCCCGCTCGCCATTCACCTTGATCGCCGAAAAGGCCGGCGGCACCTGCATAATCAAACCCCGAAACGCGCTGAGCGCCGCGCGGATTGCCGCATCATCAGGCCGCACATCGCTGGTCGCCACCACCGCGCCATCCGCATCATCCGAATCCCGCGCTTCGCCGAATTTCAGGGTGAACCGATAAAGCTTGGTGCCATCCATAATATACGGCACGGTCTTGGTCGCCGCCCCCAGCGCAATCGGCAACAACCCGGTCGCCAGCGGATCGAGCGTGCCGCCATGGCCCACCTTGGCCGCGTCCAAAATCCGCTTGATCCGCGCCACCGCGTGCGCGCTGGTAATGCCTTGCGGCTTATCCAGAATAATCCAGCCATCGATTGGCCGACCGCGTGACTGCCGTGATTGGGGCCGACCCATAATTCATCCCGTTCGGTTGGTGAGGCAGGCTTGATAGCGAAGCC
>JAKBBY010000149.1 GCA_021808315.1 Pseudomonadota bacterium
GCGGCAACCGCCTCCGCCATGGTCTCCAGATGGCCCCATGTGCTGTAATAAAGAACCAGAATTTTCGCCATTTTTCGCTCCTTGAGGATGATCGATGCCCGCGATATAGGTGCTTATTCGTTCGACATCAAACGAAATTTTGATGTCAACAGGTCAACCCACCCCCTCGCCAGCCGCAAACCCTAAACCGCCAGCCGCCGCGCCCGCGCCAACCCCACCATGCCGTAAACCAGCACCGTTGCAATCAACACAAACATCCCGCCCCCGGCCACAACCATCCCCTTGGCGCCCAACACCGGCTTCGACAGCACCAGCGCCCACGCCGTGAATGTCGCGGTATAATCAATCGCCATATGCGTCGCGATACTCCAGCGCAGCCCATGGCGCACCCGAATATAGCCCAGAAAAACCCCCGCCGAAATCTGCGGCAATGTCAGCAAAAGTAACCAAGGCTGCACGCCGGTTTCAAAGTTGAAACTATGCGCGGCCCCGAACACCAAACAACTCAGCCAGAAAATCGGCACAGGAAAATGCTGAAACAGCGCCATGATCCAGCCCCCCGCCAGCCACCACACCACCCCGTAGGCGGCGAGCAGCGGCACCAACATCGCAACCCCCAACAAATAGTGCGAAAATACCATCTGCGTCGTCTCTGGCTTGCTCACCATCAACATCGTCATCCGGCCCAACGTCGCCAAAAACATCCCGCTGCCCAAAAACACCCAAACCCGATTGCGGCTCAAAAACGCCCGAAATGTCAGCTCCTCCAAAATCGGCGCCAGCAGCAAAATCGCCAGCACCATCGAGGAAGGATGCGCGATCAGATGCATAATCGCCTTATCCGGCGGCGGTTTGTGCCCCAACCCGAGAATTGCCCCCCGCCCGATCACCCCAACCACCATATCCGCGAGCAAAATCACCCCAACCCAGCCAATCCAAGGCCGAACGCGCAGCGTTTCGCACTGCCCATCATTGAAATACGGACGCCGCAAAAATCGTAAAAATTCCGAATCAAACCACCGCCCAGCCATGACAACCCCTATCAATCACCGCGATCACGCCGCCGCACCCAATATCACAGATTTTATGCCAAATCTTATTAAACCGCGCTGTCAAGTAAACTTTCCATTCGCCCAAACAAAAACCCCGGACGTCACCGTCCGGGGCTCTCTGTTCAATCGCGTCGGCGCAAAAATTACCGATCCGGCGCACTCACCGCCCAGCTATGATGATGCACTAACCCATCATCATGATCGTGCCCGTGGCTGCCCGCCGCCGGCCCATGGTCGTGGAACTGCTCGGTCTCGGTGCTGCCAGCCATCGCCGTGGTCGAAGCCTGACCCTGCGACACCGCCACCGCCACCGCATCGAAATAGCTGGTGCCCACTTCGCGCTGATGGCGCGTCGCGGTATAACCATCCGGCTCCGCCGCAAATTCCGCCTGCTGCAGCTCCGAATAAGCCGCCATGCCGCGCTCGGCATACCCTTTCGCGAGCTGGAACATCGAATAATTCAGCGAATGGAACCCCGCCAGCGTCACGAACTGGAATTTATAGCCCATTGCCGCAATTTCCTGCTGGAACGTGGCAATCTTCTCGGCGGGCAATTTCTTCTTCCAGTTGAAGCTCGGCGAGCAATTATAAGCCAGCATCTTGCCTGGGAATTGCTTATGGATCGCCTCGGCGAATTGCCGCGCCTCATCCAAATTCGGCTCGGATGTTTCCCACCACAGCAAATCCGCATACGGCGCATAAGCAAGGCTGCGCGCAATCGCATATTCCACGCCAATCCCCGGCTTGATCCGATAAAACCCTTCCGGCGTCCGCTCACCGGTCAAGAACGGACGGTCACGCTCATCAACATCCGCCGTCAGCAATTGCGCGGCATGGCTGTCGGTGCGGCACAGCAGCACCGTTGGCACACCCTCAACATCCGCCGCCAACCGCGCCGCATTCAGCGTGCGAATATGCTGGCTGATCGGCACCAACACTTTGCCACCCAAATGCCCGCATTTTTTCTCAGACGCGAGCTGATCCTCAAAATGCACGCCCGCCGCCCCGGCATGGATCATCGCCTTCATCAGCTCATAGGCATTCAGCGCGCCACCAAACCCCGCCTCGGCATCGGCAATGATCGGCGCCATCCAATACGTCTGCGTGTCGCCCTCCATCCGCGCAATCTGATCGGCGCGGCGCAGCGCATTATTGATCCGGCTCACCACCTGCGGCACCGAACTCACCGGATAGAGCGACTGATCCGGGTACATCTCGCCCGCGTTATTCGCATCCGCCGCCACCTGCCAGCCGGACAGATAAATCGCCTTCAACCCGGCCTTGACCTGCTGCATCGCCTGATTGCCGGTCAATGCGCCCAGCGTATTCACATAAGGCTCGGATTTCAGCAGCGACCAGAGCCGATTCGCCCCCATCTCCGCCAGCGTGTGCCGAACCCGGAAATTCCCGGCCAGCCGGTCAACATCCGCCGGCGTAAAATCGCGCTTAATGCCTTCAAACCGGTCAGGCGCGGTCGCAAGCCCACCAGGCATGCCCTCAGGAGCGAAAGTCGGAATGGTAGAGCGGGTCATCGGTCTTCCTTCAGCCAGATGTGACAAGTTAAGATATGGTTATGGTTACGAACGAAGGCGGCGCGTCATCACGTCGTCATGAGTGAATTATTTACGCTGCAAGCGCGAAAGTCACGCGAAATCTGGACATAAAACATCGAAATCGGTCGCGCTATTGACTGTAAACTTTTACAATGTGTAAAATGTGTGAAATCGCGCCGCCCGATCACCCCACCCAAAGCCACCCGGATCGCCCATGTCAAAACCGATGATTGGCCGTATTATCCGCCGCTTACGCCAAGAGCAGGGCTTCACC
Organism: Pseudomonadota bacterium; assembly: GCA_021808315.1. Taxonomy (GTDB): domain Bacteria; phylum Pseudomonadota; class Alphaproteobacteria; order Acetobacterales; family Acetobacteraceae; genus Acidiphilium. The sequence continues at coordinate 2,880 of JAKBBY010000149.1, forward strand.
CAACAGGCCCTCGCCGCCCGGCTCGGCATCTCAACCTCCTATCTCAATCTGATCGAGCATGACCAGCGCGGCGTTACCGCCACCCTGCTGATCAAGCTCACCGAGACCATGAAGGTCGATCTCGCCTCGCTCTCCGGCTCGGATGAACGCCAGCTCGAACAAGCCCTGCGCGAAACCTTCGCCGATCCGTTGCTCGGCGCGGAACCGGTGCCCGATACCGAGTCGCAATTCATCGCCGCGTCCGCCCCCGCCGCCGCCCGCGCCGTGCTCGCCCTCTATCGCGCCTTTCAAGCCACGCGCGAGGAAACCGGCGGCATTACGCTCCCCTCGGGCCGAAAAATCCTGCTGCCGAACGAAGAAGTGCGCGATATTTTCCACGCCCACGCCAATCATTTCCCTGAAATCGAACAGGCCGCCGAAGCCGTCGGCGCCGAACTGCCCGCCGCCACGCTGGGCATGAACCACGCCCTCGCCGAACGGCTGCGCCACAAGCACGGCCTCGTCGTCTCGGTCGGCCCGCTGCCCGGCGCCCTGCGCGTCTTTGACCCGCAGCGCCGATTATTGATGCTCTCCGAAACCCTGCCGCGCGAAAGCCGGGGCTTTCAAATGGCGTTCCAGCTCGCCTTGCTCGAAGCGCGCGACCTTGTGGAGCCCGTGATCCGCGCCGAAGCCCCCTCCAGCCGCGATGCCGCCGAATTGCTGCGCATCGGCCTACTCAATTACTTCGCCGGCGCCCTGCTGATGCCCTATCAATCCTTCCTCGATGCCGCGACCGACCTGCGCTACGATGTCGAACATCTCGCCATGCGCTTTGGCGTTTCTTACGAACAAGCCTGCCACCGCCTTTCCACCCTGCAAGGCAGTCACGCGCGCGGCGTGCCGTTCTTTTTTCTCCGCGTCGATCCGGCAGGCAATGTCTCCAAACGCTTCTCCGCCGCCGGCTTTCCCTTCGCCCGCTTCGGCGGTAATTGCCCGCGCTGGGTGGTCCATGCCGCCTTCGCCACCCCCGGCACCGTGCGCGTGCAAGTCGCCCAACTCCCCGATGGCGCCACTTATCTCTGCTTCGCGCGCACCATCGTCGCCGCCTCCGCCCATTGGGGCGAGCCCCCGGCCACCCGCGTCGTCGCCATGGGTTGTGACATCACCCGCGCCGCCGAAATCGTTTATGCCGATGGGATCGATCTGCAACGCGCCGCCGTCGGCATCGGCCTGTCCTGCCGCCTCTGTGACCGGCAAGAATGCCGCTCGCGCGCTTTCCCGCCCATTGCCCATCGCCTCGCCCTCGATGTCCGCACCACCAGCGCCAGTCCCTACCGGTTCGATGCCACACCCAAACCCTAACCACCCGCTTCGCCCGTATCGCGCCAACCCTATATCCCCATCATGATCAGCGCCCTTTTATTCATTATCCTGGCCTCCGCCCTCGGCGTCTATCTGGCCCTTGATTATCTGGCGCCCGATTCGCGCGCCGCCGTCCTCCTGAAATCCCTGCCAAGGGGCGGCTACGGGCTGATCCATGCCAGCCTCGGCGCCGCCGGGCTTGTGCTCCTGATCGCGAACGCCCCAGCCAAGGCCATCCTCGCCCGCGCGGGCGTCAGCGGCTTCGCCAGCCTCGCCGAATGGATTTTCGGCATCGCACTCCTGCTCGGCGGCGTCGTCGCGCTGATCGGCGTCCGCCGCCGTCCCCCCGGCCTGGTCATCGCCCTGCACGCCGCCGCCGCCATCGCGGGCCTCACTGTTCTCCTCGCCATCGTCGGCCTCGCCTGATTGTCTCGCCTCACCATTTTACTTTCCCTCAAGGGGCCAATCCTCTAGGGTCTCTCAATCACAAGTTGAGCAACCCTGACAAATTGGGAAACCCATGGGCACCAGCCTCGCCCAACCCGGCCTCACCGCCCCGCGCCCAATCGGCCTTGGCGCGTCATTCGCCCGCCTCGCCCGCGCCGAGCGGGGGCGCCTGTTCCTGTTCCTGCCGGTTGCGGCGTGTGCCGGGATTCTGCTCTATTTTTCGCTGCGCACCGAACCCGCGCTCTGGCTCGGCCCCGCTGCCGCCAGCCTGAGCGCCCTCGCCCTCGCCGCACTCTGGCGCTTTCCCCCGCTGCGCATCGCGCTTGCCCTCCTCCTCGCCAGCACGCTCGGCTTTTCCCGCGCCCAACTCCAAACCGCGCTGATGCCGCCGCTGATGGTGGTGCCGCACCACGCCGTCACCGTCACCGGGCGGATCAGCGCGATCGATCTGCTGGCCACCGGGCGGCGCATCCTGCTCACCCAGCCGCGCCTGAATGGCGGCCCACCGCAAGCGCGCAGCCTTCGTGTCAAACTCCGCGCCAATGACGCCACCACGCTGCATGACGGCGCAAAAATCAGCCTGCGCGCTCTCCTCTACGGCCCCAGCCGCACCGCCTATCCTGGCGGCTGGAATTTTGGCCGCAACCAATTCTTCGCGGGCCTCGGTGCCGTCGGCTTTGCGCTCTCGCCCGTGACCATCACCAATCAAGGCCAATCCGATTGGCGCGATCACATGCGCGCCCTGCGCGAAGCCATCGCCGCGCGCATCCTCGCCCGCCTGCCGCTGAACACCGGCTCCATCGCGGTGACCCTCCTCACCGGCTTCGAACAATCCATCCCCGAAGCCGAACGCCAGGATTTCGTCACGGCAGGCCTCGCCCATCTGCTCGCCGTCGCCGGCCTGCATATTGGCATCGTCATGGCCACGCTCTACGCGCTGGCCCGCTTCCTCGCGGGCCTCTCTGAAACATTGTTACTCCGCATCCCCGCCAAATTCATCGCCTCCATCGCCGCCTTTCTCGGCGGTAGCGCCTATGCCGCCCTCACTGGCTTTCACATCCCCATCCTGCGCAGCCTCGCCATGGCCGCCTTGGTCTTGCTCGGCATATTGATCGGTCGCCGCGCTCTTTCGCTCCGTGGCCTCGCCATCGCCGCCATGGCGCTGATATTGCTCAACCCCAGCGCCGTGGTCGGCCCGAGTTTTCAAATGAGCTTCTCCGCCGTGCTCGCCCTGATCGCGGGCTACGAGGCCGTCGGCCGCCGCCTGCATGCCGGGCGCAAAAATCTCCCCGCCCGCTTGGGCCGCCATATCGCCGCGCTCGCTTTCACCTCATTCCTCGCCGGCGGCGCTTCGATGCCGTTCGCCGCCTATCATTTCCAGCAAATCCAGCCTTATTACATCCTTGCCAACCTGATCGCCGTGCCGCTCACCGCCCTGATCATCCTGCCGCTCGGCCTACTGTCATTGATCCTGATGCCGCTGCATATCGCCCGCATCGCCCTGATCCCGATGGGCTGGGGGATTAGCCTTGTTCTCAAACTCGCCCACGCCGTCGGCACCCTGCCGCACGCCTTGATCCTGGTGCCGCCCTTTTCCGGCACCGCCGTTGCCCTCATGGCGTTAGGCTTATCGCTCCTCGGCTTGCTGCGCACCAAAGCGCGCTTCACCGGCCTCGCTCCGATTGCGCTCGGCCTGCTGCTCGC
>JAKBBY010000150.1:0-5180 GCA_021808315.1 Pseudomonadota bacterium
CTGGTTTCCGGCGGCTTCACCTACTTCACCGCCCGCGCCGCCGCCGAGCTTGGCTTTGACCTGCACCGCGCCAATACCCTGCTCGATGACGGCTCGCGCCTCACCGGCCTCGCCCAGGAACCCATCCTCGATCGGGACGCCAAACGCACCGCCCTGCACGAAATCGCCGCCCAGCGCGGCGTGCAACGCCGCGCCACCCTCGCCGTCGGCGATGGCGCTAACGACCTCGCGATGATCGAAGATGCCGGTGCCGGCGTCGCCTATCACGGCAAAAACATCCTGCTCGAACGCGCCAAACTCCGCATCGACCACGCCGATCTGCGCGCTCTGTTATTCCTCCAAGGCTACCCCGCCTCCACTTTTCGCACCTAACCCAAATTTTCGCACCTAACCCAAAATCAACTTGCCAGCCCCCGTCCAAACGCGCCACACTGACGCCATCCCGGCATCAGACCGGACCATATCAGCCGAGGGGAAACATCATGGCCAGTGCCTTGCGCGCGGAAATTCCGGTCACCGAACTGCTCAAAAACGACCCGAAAAACTGGGGCCGCTGGGGCGCTGATGATGAAGTCGGCTCACTCAATTTTCTCACCCAAGCCGAAGTGCTGCGCGGCGTGCAAGCGGTCCGCCAAGGCAAAACCTTCACCCTGCAAGTGATGATGGGCCATCCCGGTGGCGATCCGGTCTGGCCCGGTCGCGCCCAGCCGGTGCGCGTCAATGTGATGGATAAAGGCCATTATCTCTGCGGCAAAGGCCCGGTATTCCCCGGCCACGCTGAATATGCCGATGATATGCTGATTATGTATCTGCAAGGCTCTACCCAATATGACGCGCTCGGCCATGTCTGGTGCGATGACCAGCTCTATAACGGCTATGATGCCCGCAGCACCGCCGGTAAAATGGAAAAAGCCAGCGTCCTTCCCCTCGCCGAACGCGGCATCGTCGGGCGCGGCATCCTGATCGACATCGCCCGCCACCGCAACAAAACCGTGCTTGATCGCGGCGAAACCTTCTCGCATCTCGATCTGCTGGCGGCGGCGGCGGCGCAAGGCGTCACCATCGAAAAACATGATATCCTACTCATCCGCACCGGCTGGATCGGTTCCTTCTATGAGCGCGACAAAGCCGAATTCTACCAAAACTTCATCGAACCCGGCCTCACCTACAGCCCCGACCTCGTCAAATGGTTCCATGAGATGGAAATCCCTAACCTGGTCACCGATACCATCGCGAATGAAGTCACCGCCGACCCGGTCTCCGGCGTCGTGCTGCCGCTCCATAACGCCCTGATGCGCAATCTTGGCGTCACCTTCACCGAAATAGCCGCCCTCGATGCCCTCGCCGCCGATTGCGCCGCCGATGGCCAATGGACCTTCCTTTACACCGCGGCCCCGCTCAAAGTCGCGGGCGGCACCGGCGCGCCGGTTAATCCCGTGGTGATCAAATAGGCCATGCCGATGAATATCTATGACCAAAAACCCTGGCTGTCCCTCTATGATCCCGGCCAGCCCGCCAATATCACCCCGGATTTCACCGATGCGCTGGCCATGTTCCGCGCCGCACGCGCGCGCAACCCAGCAGGCCCCGCGATCCGCTATTTCGATGGCACCCTCACCTACGCCGAGTTGGATCGCCTTAGCGATCATCTGGCCGGCGCCCTGATCGCCCGCCAATTTCGCGCGGGTGATCGCTTGGCGGTGTTCCTGCAAAACGTTCCGCAATTCGTCATCGCCGTGCTCGCCGCCTGGAAAGCCGGTGGCATCGCCGTCGCCGTCAATCCGATGAACCGCACCCGCGAATTGGCCATCCTGTTCGCCGATTGCACCCCCCAAGCCGTTATCTGTCACGATGACAGCTACGCCGCCACCATCGGCGCGTTAGAAGAAAATCTACGCCCGCCCACCATCCTCACCACCTCAGCGCGTGAGTTTCAAACCCGCAACGATCCACGCCTCTTCACCCAGCCGAGTGCTGACCCGATTCTAGAATCGATTCCCGAGTCAATGGTCGGCGTCACAACGCTCAGCGCCGCCCTCGCCGAAGCCCACCCCGCCCCACCCGCCCAACAATTCCGCCCCGATGATGTCGCCTTCCTGGTCTACACCTCCGGCACCACCGGCGTGCCAAAAGGGGCGATGAACACCCACGGCAACGTCACCTTCAACGCCCAAACCTATCGGGATTGGATCGGCCTCGCCGAAGGCGCGCCGATCCTTGGCATCGCGCCCTTATTTCACATCACCGGCCTGATCGGCCACATCGCCGCCGCCTTCATCACCGCCGCCCCGCTGATCCTCGCCTATCGTTTCGAAGCCGGCATTGTGCTTGATGCCGTTGCCGAACATCAAGCCGCCTTCACCATCGGTGCCATCACCGCCTTCATCGCCCTGATGAACCACCCGAACGCCAGCCCCGCCAAACTCGCCTCAATGACCAAAATCTACTCCGGCGGCGCCCCAATCCCCCCCAGCGTGGTCACGGGCTTTCGCGAAAAATTCGGCCAATATATCCATAACGGCTACGGCCTCACCGAAACCAATTCCCCCACCCATGTCGTCCCGCTCACCAGCGAAGCCCCGGTCGATCCCGCATCCGGCGCCCTCGCCATCGGCGTGCCCGTTTATAACACGCTGTCATGGATTTGCGACGATGCGGGCAACCCGGTCCCGGTCGGCGAGATCGGCGAAATTGTGACCGCCGGCCCGATGGTCGTCCCCGGCTACTGGAACAAACCAGACAAAACCGCCGAAGCCATCCGCAATGGCCGCCTGCACACCGGCGATGTCGGCTTCATGGACCAAGCAGGCTGGTTCTATCTGGTCGATCGCAAAAAAGACATGATCAACGCCGCCGGCTACAAAGTCTGGCCCCGCGACGTCGAAGACGTGCTCTACACCCACCCCGCCGTGCGCGAAGCCGCCGTCATCGGCATCCCCGACCCCTATCGCGGCGAAACCGTCAAAGCCGTCATCAGCCTCAAACCCGGCACCGCAACCACGCCAGACGACATCATCACCTTCTGCAAATCCCGCATGGCCGCCTACAAATACCCCCGCACCGTCGAAATCATCGATGATCTCCCCAAAACCGTCACCGGCAAAATCCTCCGCCGCGAACTCCGTTGATTCGCTCCCCCTGCCCACCCGCACTCACACGGTTGACAACGGCGGGATCATCGCTGCAGCAGCGCCCTTATCGCCGTATAGTCCGGCGGCGTCGGACTTAGCCCAGGCACCGGCGCAGGCAAAGGCGGCTTTCTCGCCGGATAAGGGCACCAACCCTCAAACAAAGCGCGCAAAAGGTTCGATGATACCCGCAAATAGTTTTCTGGTGCTCGATGCTGCGGAAACACTGTTTCGAACCTTTTCGCATCGAGTATCTGCGTCTCCAATGGCAACAATTTCATCCCCCCGCCAATCGGCGGCACAATCGCGCCCGCCCGCATCCCCACCGCCACCGCCGATAATTCCTCAACCAATTCTTGCTCGGAAGGCAGCAGCGGGTCACCATAAAGATGCATCATCGCAATGAAATCCTCCAGCATCGACAGCACCACTGGCGTATGCCGTGGCTTCAACAGTCCAGGACCCTGCAGAATAATCGTCAACTCACCCATCGCGTCGGCAATCTCCTGGCTGTCATCCACCTCGCCTGAGCCTACCAGATAACATAGCGTGGCAATCCAGCTTCGGTTCAGCGGGATCGGCACCCGCCGCGCGGCCAGTTCGCGCTCCAACCAGCGCAATTGATAAACCATCCGCCCATGCGCCGTGTTGTTCGAGGGATCATGCGCCCGAAACGCCTCCAGCAGAAATCGAACCCGCAGCAACGCGTCCGCATATTCCTCCTCAATCAAGGCCATCGGATCAGCCGGTCCAATCATCTCGGAGGTTATATCAATCATCTCGCACCGAGCCGGATATCAAATACAGTCGCTCGAATTGCAATCGGATAAAAACCTAGGGACGCAAGCCAGAGCGATCCACCAACCACAATGCCGACTGCACCGGTTGCTCTTACCGACATGACCCTCCCGATCTCCGCTTAGCCTGCCACCAACCCCTAAGCGCCCCCGCGCTGCTTCTTGCGAAGCGCCATGGCCTCTGTCTTTTTCAGAAACGTAATTTCTTTCTTGAGATCGGGATCATCTTTCAATTCCTCGATCGTCTGCCGCGCCAGCGGGTTTTTTGACTTGCAAAGCGGGCGCAAGAAAAATATCCGGCTGCTCCCGTTTGATGTGTCTTTGATGAGTGAAATAACTTCCCCCAGCACAGCATCGGTCGCGATCGCCGCCAACGCGACGCCAAGGCCCTCCTTGTACCAGCGCCTAAGCCCGTTCTCCTGACCCTCCTCTGCCTTCTTATACTCCGCGACCAAAATCGGCCAAGCGTGCACCGCATCAGGCACCGCCAAAGCGCGCGCAATCCCCGCTTTGATCCGGTCCGAGTAAGGTCGCGTTAAATGCCGGAGCAAAACCGGAATGGCCTCAGGATAAGGTTCGGTGGTGTTTACCAAATCCCACACGGATTTCACCCCCGGATCAAAACCAATCGCGCGCAGATCAGCCAGGAGCGGCCCTTCTTCGATCCGAAGCCTTTTTGAGCGTTCTTCGATCTGTTGGTTCCTCAATTCGTTGAGTCGTCGTAATCTGGCTCTTTCATCGTCAGTTAGTTGCCAACGAACAGGGTCCCTTACAGAGAGGTTTTTGAGCTCCTCATCCGTTAAAGGTTGACGGGGTGTTTTCATCGGCATTGTCTCCTTCACTGGGGGATATCCCGTCGCACGATATCACCATCATCAATAAGTTGTTGCAATCGGCCTGAAACCGTGCTGCTTGGTCTCAGGTAAAGATTAAATTTCAGATCATTTTGCTGCGCATAATCAAGATAATCCTGTAATTGCCTCGTCAAACTCTGGTGAGCAACATTTTTAACTTCGCTTAAAGTATCGTCGGTAATTCCATCAGGTATTCGTGTTCTGCCGTTTACGTCAATTGGTTTACTCTCTCCAATATCATATTTTGACCGGACGGCCTGTTCACCGGCGCGTCCGGTCTGCCCGGGCGTCGATCCACCGCGCGATGGTCCGTTTGTTGCCTGAGTGCCCGACCTCGTCTGATTATTTTCCCAGGCCGACGATTCCTCATCCTTCGGCGTCAGCGTCCCCTCACTAAACCG
>JAKBBY010000150.1:5190-6361 GCA_021808315.1 Pseudomonadota bacterium
TGGCGTCAGCACCCATACTTCTGCACGAAATCAAAGACTTAAACCATGCCCGCCAGCGAATCCCTGACATGCCGCGAATAAGATGGGCTAAACCGCTTCACCACCGCGGCCAACAGCGCCGTCACCCCGAGCGACACCAGCGCCTGCGCCGCCTTCTCCGCCGCCGCGTCAATCGTCGCCCGATTTTTCGCCCGCGCCGCCATCACCACCGCCGCGATCAAATCGCGCAGCGTCAACACGCCCGACCAACCAAACTGCGCCAGCGCCAACGAAAACAGCGCAATATCCACCGCACCATCGGCAACCGGCACCGCCTGCACCGCGACGACGAGCACAAAAATTGTCGCCACAATCTCCAAATTGCGCAGCGAAAAAAATGCGCGCAATTCCGCCGCCACCGTCGGTCCAAACGCTTTTAACGCCGCCCCCGGCACCGCATCAAGCATCGCGAGAAGCCGCTGCTTGACGCTCCAACCAGCAACATCATCCCCACGCGGCAGCACGGCCGGGCCGCTCCGCTCCCGGATCAGCGTGAACCGTGGATCATCCTCCAGGTAAAACACCGCCAACGCACCGCTCTGCGTATCACGGTCTAGCCGCTCAACCACCCCCTGCGCCGCCCCCTGCGGCATCACCCCAGACCAATAAAAATAAAATTCTCCAATCCGGTCCAAAATCGCGCCATAAGACCCGTCCGTCTGGCTGTACATGCGGACCCGCTTGAGCAATTGCTCAAATAAAATCGTCGGCAGACCTCCCCTCAATGGCAATTGCATAATCTGAAACGCCGCCAACCGTGCCGTCTCCGGCGAGGCGGGCATGATTAGAAATTTGCCATGACTAAACCAATCACCCAGCGTCAAACGCGGCCAAGACATCACCGAATACGGCGACGATCCAGGCGCGGACGAGGGAATCGCATTACTCATCGCCTACACGCCATCAATCCGACGATAATACCAACGCATTAACATCAAACCCCAGAAAATCCTAACCCAACCCTAACCCAACCCTAACCCAACCCTAACCATAGTCACCATAGCCGCAGAAGCCATCACGGCAATAATCACCCAGCCCCACCCCAAAATCCCTACTTTGCTCTTTCGCACCCACCCCCTCCTATGCCATGTTAGTCGCATGGAGCAAGCCGCTAACACCTTCGCGCAATCGC
>JAKBBY010000151.1 GCA_021808315.1 Pseudomonadota bacterium
TCAAAGCGCCAAGCTCAACGTATTTCTGGGTGTGCGCAATCTTAACGAAGAATTTCTCCCTGAGCATTTAAACTTTCTGAAAAGCTTCCTTCGCCGCGAACCCATGAATTTGCTCTTCCCCATCTCGATTACGGTCTCAACCGTCATCGGCACCATCATGTTTGAGCATGCGGCGCATGCCACAACCAGCTTCGCCCGGGCCGGTGATACATTTATCGGGGTGATGATGGCATTGGCGATTTTGGAACATTGGTTCCTCGTCGTGCCGTTGCCGGCCGCGAAACTATGGAGCTGGGGCCTCAAATCGCGCAAACCGGTGCGGGCGTTTGATGTGGAAATCATCGCCGGTTTTCTGGGCGCAGGCAAAACAACCTTCATGCGCCGCCGACTGGACATGTTGAGTTCGGTTCCCCCCGAGAAGCGCGAAAAAACGGTCGTTTTGGTCAATGATTTCAGTTCGGTTGGTATTGATGGCTCCTTGCTCCGTGGCCAAGGGGCGGAAGTGGTCGAATTACCGAATGGCTGCATTTGCTGCACCCTCAAAAATGATCTCGCAAGTCAGCTCCAAGAGGTTGTCGGGAACTATTCACCGGATCGGGTATTGATCGAACCCTCTGGCGTTGCTGATTTGGCATCGTTGATTGGCGTGTTAGAGCGGCCAGAGATCGCGCCGTTTAAACGGAGCCTGTCCGTCGTCACCATGATCGATGCTGGCGCATTTCTCGGTGACTATGCCGAGATGCAAGCGCATTTCACCGCCCAAGCGCGGCTCGCCGGGGTGATCGTGATTAACAAAACCGATCTGGTTAGCTCCGCTGAGCGGCGCACCGTCGAGGCAACGCTAAGTCGGCTCAATCCCGCAGCCCGGATCATCACAGCTCGCTACGGATCGGTGCCGACAGAAATTTTCACAACTGCTTCGGCATCGACTTCGCTTGCCGCGTATGACCACGATCATGACCGCGATCATGGGCACGATCATGACCATGACCATGACCATAACGATAACCATGATCACACTCATGACCATGACGGGTGCATCGACGTGACGTGCAACCATCCCGACCATCATCACGATCACAACCACAGCCATGACCACGCGCATGAAGACGCACTCGGTTTTGCGTCTTGGGCATGCACACTCGATACAATTTGCGATATTGATGCGCTCCGCCGCGTGCTTGATGCTGCCGCCGAAGGGCATTTCGGCTCAATCGCACGGCTCAAAGGCCTGGCGCGATCCGGGCGTGGTTGGGTGCAGTTTGATGTCGCCGGGCACCGCGCCAGTGTTGCTGCTTTTGCCGCCGCCGATGATGAACAAGCGCGTGTGATTGTTATTGGCCGTAATCTGGATGAGGCGGGCCTATCACTGGCATTTGCCGGATGTGCCATGCGTTTAGCCGCCGAATAACCGACCTAACTGGGAGAGTGCGTCGATGAATTACGAGAATTTCTTCACCACCCAACTTGATCAGCTCCGTCGTGAAGGTCGGTATCGCGTCTTTGCCGATATTGAGCGCCACGCAGGCAACTTTCCCCACGCGACGCAATATGGTGCCGACGGCGAACGTCGGGTCACAGTCTGGTGCTCGAACGATTATCTCGGCATGGGCCAGCACCCCACCGTCCTGTCTGCCATGCACGAAGCGCTAGATCGGTGCGGTGCGGGTGCTGGCGGCACGCGCAACATCGCAGGCACTAATCATTTCCACACGGTCTTGGAACGTGAACTTGCCGATTTACACGGCAAAGAATCATCCTTGCTGTTTAACTCCGGCTACATGTCGAACTGGGCGTCGTTGTGTACGTTGGCTGCCAAATTGCCGCAATGCGTCGTGGTGTCAGATGCGCTAAACCACGCCTCAATGATCGAAGGTATCCGCCATAGCCGCGCTGAATGCGTGGTGTTCGAGCATAATGATCCAGCGGATCTTGCTCGGAAATTAGCCGCAATCGACCCCGCACGCCCCAAACTGGTCGCGTTCGAAAGCGTCTATTCAATGGATGGTGATGTGGCACCCATTGAGGCCATTTGCGATGTCGCCGACCGTTTTGGTGCGATGACCTATCTCGACGAAGTTCACGCTGTTGGGCTTTATGGTCCACGCGGCGGGGGCATTTCTGAGCGTGAGGGGCTCGCCCACCGCGTCACAGTGATCGAAGGCACGCTCGCCAAGGGGTTTGGCGTGATCGGCGGCTATATCACCGGGTCGCACGCTTTGTGCGATTTTGTGCGCTCCTACGCATCAGGTTTTATTTTCACAACCGCTTTGCCGCCCACCGTCGCGGCGGGCGCCATTGCCAGCATTCGCCATTTGAAAACGAGCAATGCCGAACGCACCAGCATGCATGAGCGCGTCGCACGCCTGCGCACCAAGCTTGATCAGGCGGATGTTCCGCATCTGCACAACCCTAGCCATATCGTACCCGTCATGGTTTGGGACGCAGCCTTGTGTAAGGAAATCAGCGACACATTGTTAGAACGGTTCGGCATCTATGTGCAGCCGATCAACTATCCCACCGTGCCGCGTGGCACCGAACGACTGAGACTTACGCCTTCACCGTTGCACAGCGACGCGGATATGGACCATTTAGTTGACTCTCTCGCCACCATCTGGCGGGAAATGTCGATCCGCCGCGCCGCCTAACATCGGGTTCACCGAACGCCTCCACCCCGACCCGATCAGCTGATCAGGCCGGTGTGGCGGCTAGGCGCTTAAGCGGCGGACGCCGCCTTTAATGGCACCGGCAGTCGTGCCGCAAAATCACGCGGCACCACCACCCAGAAGCGGGGCAGCGCCCGGTCCCAATCATTCAGCAGCATCGCGGCAAACCGGCTTTGTGTTTCGCGCGCATGCTCGCCCACCAAGTCGCGCAAATGCTCCGCCCAATAGCCACTCGGCACGCGCTGCCAGGAGAGGGTTTCGGGGTTGATCCGCCGCTCAAAATTCTCATCCTCGTCATAAATAAAGGCGACGCCGCCGGTGAAGCCAGCGCCAAAATTGCCCCCCACCGGACCGAGCACAACCACCGTTCCCCCGGTCATATATTCGCAAGCATTGGAGCCAGCGCCTTCAACCACGGCAATCGCGCCGGAATTGCGCACCGCGAATCGCTCACCGGCTTGTCCCGCCGCAAAGAGTCGGCCTGATGTCGCGCCATAAAGCACAGTATTGCCAATGATCGTGTTCTGTTGGCTAATCAGCGTTGAGGATGGGGCAGGGCGCACAATAATCGTCGCCCCCGATAAACCCTTGCCAACATAATCATTGGCGTCGCCAAAGACTTCCAGCTTCAAGCCGCGCACTGCAAACGCACCCAGTGATTGGCCAGCTGAGCCACGCAGCCGCACCGTCACATGGTCAGGCTGTAGGTCAGTGCCGCGCTTTTCGCGCACAATGCGCGACGAAAATTTCGTGCCAATCGCGCGATGCGTATTGCGAATGGCATATTGCAGCTGCATTTTCTCGCCGCGCTCAAAAAAGCCCTGAGCATCAGTAATCATTTGCGCATCGAGCGACTCTGGCACCTCATTGCGGCCTGAGCGGGTGCAATAGCGCGCATAGGGCCCGGGGTCGGCCTGCGCCAAAATCGCGTTCAAATCCAAATCGTCCAGATAATCCGCACCGCGCGAAACCTGTCGCAGCAAATCGCTGCGCCCGATGACGTCCGTTAAGCTGCGCATCCCGAGCGATGCCAAAATTTGCCGAACATCTTCGGCAATAAATGAAAATAAATTGATCACCTTCTCTGGTGACCCGTCAAATTTTGCTCGCAAGCCCTCATCTTGCGTGCACACCCCCACGGGGCAGGTATTGGAATGGCATTGCCGCACCATGATGCAGCCCATGGCCACTAACGAAGCGGTGCCGATACCAAATTCCTCCGCCCCGAGCATCGCCGCAATCACCACGTCGCGCCCGGTTTTAATCCCGCCATCGGTGCGCAACCGCACCCGATGCCGCAGCCGGTTCAGCATCAGCACTTGATGTGCCTCGGATAATCCCATCTCCCAGGGCAGGCCAGCATGCTTGATTGAGCTTTGCGGGCTGGCCCCGGTGCCGCCCGAATGGCCGGAAATTAAAATCGAATCCGCACCAGCCTTAACCACGCCAGCGGCAATCGTGCCAATCCCCGAGCGCGAAACCAGCTTGACGCACACGCTCGCCTCAGTGTTGATCTGCTTCAAATCATAAATAAGCTGCGCCAAATCCTCGATTGAGTAGATATCATGATGCGGTGGCGGGCTGATCAACATCACACCCGGCGTCGCATGGCGCAGTTTTGCGATCAATTCCGTTACTTTGGCGCCTGGCAATTGTCCGCCTTCACCCGGCTTGGCACCTTGCGCAATCTTGATCTCGATCTCACGGCAATTATTCAAATATTCAGCGGTAACCCCAAATCGGCCTGATGCGATCTGCTTGATCGCCGACGAGGCGTTATCGCCATTCGGGCGCGGTGTGGCACGTTCAGGATCTTCCCCGCCCTCGCCCGAGTCAGAACGCGCCCCAATCCGGTTCATCGCAATCGATAGCGTCTCATGCGCTTCCGGGCTCAGGGCGCCGAGCGAAATGCCCGGAGCGAGCAATCGCTTGCGAATTTCGGTGATGCTCTCAACATCATCCACCGGGATCGGGGCGCGCCCCTCGGTGCGAAAATCAAGCAAATCGCGTAACGCAACCGGCGGCTGGCTGTGGACCGCATCAGCATATTTCCGATAGAGCGTGTAGCTGTCGGTTGCCACGGCGGTTTGCAGCACATGCACCATATCGCCTTCGAACGCATGGGTCTCACCGCTGCGTCGGACCCGATAAAGTCCGCCAACAGGCAGAGCAATAACATCGCCCTGCCAAGCAGCCTCATGCAGTTCCAGAACTTTATGGGCAATACCCGGCAAACCAATTCCGGAAATCCGCGAAGGCATGCCAGGGAAAAATTCAGCAACCAGTGCGCGCGAAAGCCCAATCGCCTCGAAATTATAGCCGCCGCGATACGACGAAATCACCGAAATGCCCAGCTTGGACATAATTTTCAGCAATCCTTTGTCAATCGCCTTTTTGTAGCGCCCAACGCATGTTTTCAAGGAAACATCACCAAACAAACCACGCCGATGCCGGTCCGCAATGCTCTCCTGGGCCAAATACGCATTGACCGTGGTGGCCCCTACACCAATCAGCACCGCAAAATAATGCACATCCATACATTCAGCGGCGCGCACGTTCAGGCTCGTAAATGTGCGCAGCGATTGACGAACCAAATGCGTATGAACCGCCCCGGTCGCCAAAATCATCGGGATCGGCGCACGATGCTGGTCGAAAGCCTCGTCAGTCAAAATAACATGGGTGCAACCCTCGCGCACGCCCTCTTCGGCCTCGCGGCGAATCCGCTCAAGGGCCGCACGCAATCCCGCCTCGCCGTCAGCAGCCGTAAAGGTGCAATCGACCACACAAGCCGAAGCGCCCATATAGGTGCGCATCGCGTCAAATTCGGCGGTGGATAATACCGGGCTGTCAAGCTGCAACAAATCGCACTGGCTCGAATCTTCATCCAGCACGTTGCCCAAATTACCAAGCCGGGTTTTCAGCGACATCACTTGCGATTCACGCAAGCTATCAATCGCTGGGTTGGTTACCTGCGAGAAGCTTTGCCGGAAATAATGATGCAGAGAACGATAACGTGTTGATAGAACCGCAATCGGCGTATCATCGCCCATCGAGCCCACCGCCTCATTGGCCTCCTCGACCATCGGGTGCAGCAGTAGTTCCA
The DNA here is from genome assembly GCA_021808315.1 of Pseudomonadota bacterium. GTDB lineage: Bacteria > Pseudomonadota > Alphaproteobacteria > Acetobacterales > Acetobacteraceae > Acidiphilium. The sequence goes on from JAKBBY010000151.1 coordinate 5,770, forward strand.
ATTCTTCCAACGTAAAGCCAACGGCGCGCTGGCGCTGGCGCAGTTCCGCCGCTTCAAACCGCACCGGCTCCGGCGCATCGGTTTTGACCAATCGGTCAATCACGGTGGTCCGCCGCGTCCAGGCACCAAAATTCTGTCGGCTCGCCAATTCATCCATCAACGCGCTGGCGCGGCGGAATTGCCCGGTGGCCAAATCAACGGCAATGGTCTCACCCGGTCCTACGCGGCCACGCTCACGAATATCGCTCTCGTCACGCTTGACCATCCCGGTCTCGGACCCCACGATCAACAAATCGTCGGTGGTCATCGTGTAACGCAGGGGCCGCAGCCCGTTGCGGTCAAGCCCGGCAATCACCGTCAACCCGTCGGTTGCGGTAATCGCCGCCGGCCCATCCCACGGCTCCATCACCGCATTACAATAGCCGATCAAATCGCGATGCGCTTGCGGCATCATCGCATCAATCCCCGGTGCCGGCGGGATCAATAATGTCTTGGCCATCGGCGCATCACGCCCGGCGCGCACCAGTAATTCAAACACCGCATCCAGCGTCGCCGTGTCCGAAC
>JAKBBY010000012.1 GCA_021808315.1 Pseudomonadota bacterium
CCCCCGCTTGCAATCGCGCGCGGGTCGCAGTATGCCGCTGTCACGCACCGAGCGGGCGTAGCTCAGGGGTAGAGCACAACCTTGCCAAGGTTGGGGTCGTGGGTTCGAATCCCATCGCCCGCTCCAGATTTTTCCGATGAACATCGTTATATTACGGAAGAGCCTCCGCGAGGCGCTCCCTCATGATGAGGGGCCGCATCATGGCAGGCACCTTCACTAAGCTCCGATCATTATCAGGAACCACCCTCAGTATGCGATCATTGCAGGCCAAGCTCATGAAAAGATGGCTTTTGACCAACGGAGAGAGTTAAAGGCTAGGGGATTATGCCGAAATGAGCACGGCATAGCTTACACGACCCGGCCTCTAGACCCTAATGTTGCCGTAGCGAAACTCCGTCATCATACCTGTCATCATGTGGTAGAGATTATGACAATGCAGCGCCCAGCGCCCCGGGTTATTGGCATCGAATGCGATGCGCACGCTCCCCATCATGGGTGTCACCAGCACGGTATCTCGCACGGCACCGCGGATTGGCTTTCCGTTCACGGCGATCACCTGAAATGCATGACCGTGCAGGTGTATGGGATGCGCCATCATCGAATGGTTGACCAACTCAATTTCAACCCGTTGGCCTTTTTGCAGCATCAGCGGTTTGATATGGGGCCAATAGTCGCCATTCAGTGACCAGGCATATGGTTTCATGCTGCCGCCAAGAGTGATCCGGTGGAGAAGATCAGGTTTTCGGCGGGCTAGAGGGGCGCGCGCGATCAGTCGCGTCTCCAGGGAATTGTCGATTGGTTGCATTTTGTTGAGGCCAGTTGTGTCAAAGCGGGTAATCCGTGCGCCTGACGTTGCCAGAATAATGCCAGTCCGCCGCCGCGAACCTTCCAACCGTGCTAGAATGGGAAACGCGCCGCCAACGGGCAGATCAACAAGGATGTCAAGCCGCTGCGCGATGGCCAAAGGAAAGCGGTGACCCGGCACTGGCTGCACCTTGTGGCCGTCAACCGCGACGACACGGCCCGTCAGTGCGCCTAGATCAATCCAAAATTGGCTCGATGACGCGCCATTGATAATCCTGAGGCGCACCCGCGCTGAACGACCGACGCGAATAATTTCTGGGTCGTGCAGGGTGCGATCATTGGCCAGAAACGCATCATATGCGATATCGTTCAAATCCATCGTCATGCCGCCCATGGAGCCCATGGACCCCATCGACCCCATGGAGCCCATATTCTGCATGCCGTGCATCGTGCCCATCTGATGATCGGCGGGCATCTTGGATGATGATACTGCAACATTCTCGCTCAAACGGGCCATGGCGTGGATTTGAGATTGTGTTTGGCCGGTTAAGCCCGCGAGCAACTCATCAGGGGCAGTGAAGCTGAAATCGTGCAGCATGAGCACGATTTCCTGGCGATCCTCGCGGCGTTCAGCGGCATCGTGGACAATCAGCGGTGCGGTCATCAGACGTTGTTCCTGCAAACCCTGGTGGGAATGCATCCAATATGTCCCCGGTATCGGTGTAAAATCATAAGCACGTGTCGCGGCGGGGGCGAGCGGTGGGGTCTGTGGCCAGGGAAAGCCGTCCTGGGTCCATGGTGGAAGTTGGCCATGCCAATGAATGATCGTATGATCGGGCGTCTGGTTGTCGAGCGTAACCTGAAACTGATCACCCGGCGCCAATGTGAGACCGGCATTACCGGCTTCATCGACGAGGCGAAATACTGTCGCAGCACGGCCATTCACGTCGAGACTCCGTGTTGAAGCGATCAACCGCCGGTCCGGCCCGTTGGCCGCCGTCGCCTGGGCGTCAACGCCGCTGATCGCACCGATTGCCAAGCCGCCAGCCATCAGGCGACGCCGCGATAATGTTATCATTGGGTCATCCTTCTTTTGACACGGCCCGATGATCGCCCCAGCGACCTTGAGCGCGACGTTCAGCAATTTTTGTTCCCAAGAGGCTTGGCCTTCGCAACAAGGCTGGCCGCGACAATCGGTGGGCACGCCAACAGAACCTTTATCTTGATCATCAGATGGGGATTACTACAGTGGGAAGGTCAATACCCGCCTGTCATCGAATTTGCCGGTTGAATTGCGCTTGCTTGGCTAACGTGATTTGGAGGCAACCCGAAGTCCTAGATCCAGCAGCACCGGCAGTGCGAACAGAACCAACGGAAATTGAACAATAAAACCGGATATAATCGCAATGGCCAGCGGTTGCTGCATGCCCGATCCTTCGCCAATCGCGAATGCCAAAGGCAGTAATGTCAGGATCGCAGCGAGAGTTGTCATCGCAATGGGGCGAAGTCGGTTGCGACTTGCGATCACCAGGGCCGCGCGCGGATCATAATGCTCGGCGAGCGATAGATATTCCGAAACATAGAAGATGGCCATTTCGGTTGCAAGCCCGACGATCATTGTCATACCCATCAACGCGGTGATGTTGAGTTGCACACCGGCGAGAAACAACCCGATAAATACGGCAAGACTAGCGAGTAAGGCTGTCAATAGAATCGTGCCGGCAATCAGAAAACTTCGATATAACAGGAGCAGCAATATGAATTCGGCAGCAACTGCCGCGACGAAAACCCGCGCGAGGCCGGCGAAGGCGATCTGCTGCTGCTTGTACAATCCACCGAGCGAGTAGTGCATACCCGGTGGCAGTAAGCCTGGCTTGGACAAGGTTTTACGAACATCAGCGATGACACCGCCAATGCCACGATTGCTGATCCGTGCCGTGACCGCGACGATTTGCTGGAGATTTTCTCGGTCAATTTCGGGCTGTCCGGACACGATGGTGAAGTGTGCCAGATCCCCCATCGGGACGAGCGCGCCGCTCGGCGTAGCGATCGGAATTTTCGCGAGCGCGCCCAAATCCGCGCGCGCGGTGTGAGGGAATACAATACGCACACCGGTAAAACGATAAGTGCCAGGGAGCGCCGTCACCACACTGCCGGCTATTGCTGTCTGCATGGTTTCGCGCACCTTTGTCGGATCAAGCCCCAACATTGCCGCGCGCACCGGATCGACATGGATATCCACCGCGTCGCCAGCCAGCGTGACGCCATCAAACATTGAGACAACCCCTTTTATTTTGCCAATGGCGGCACCAACACGATGCGCTGTAGCGACTAACAATGTGGGGTCACCATGCAATTTTATCTCGATTGGTTGCGGCACACCTGTTAAATCGCCCAGAAGATCACTCAACATTTGTGAAACGTCAAAATCGACGCCCGGCACCTGATTTTCGATCTTGGCACGGATCCGGTCCATAACGACCCATATTGCGGGCCGCTTGGCATGTGGCTTGAGCTCGACGAAAATATCCCCTTGATACGGCTCGTTTAGGTCACCGCCGAGGCCGCTGCCGGTGCGGCGGGAAAAGGTCGCTACCGCCGGGTCGGCCCGCAGGATCGCCTCAATCTGACGGACTTCGCGCACGGATTCTGCTAGCGACGTGCCCGGTTTGGTTTGATAATTGACCACGAAGCCCCCCTCATCCAGATGAGGTAAAAAGCCGGTTGGCACGGCGCGATAAGCGAGGATACCCGCGATGATCAACGGCCCGATAGCCACCAACAGCAAGGCGGGTCGTGCGATCAAGCGAGGCAGTAGCCGCCCATGAACGCGCTCCATCCAACCTTCTTGTCCCGCCCGCCCGCGCAGGGCCGCGGGGTCTTGCCAATGATCGAAATTGATGAATAGCCGGGCGAGAACCGGCACAGCGAACGCCGAGAGCAGCCATGAGGCAATCAATGTCGCGGCAAGCGTAATCGACAAGGCTTTAAAAAAAGCACCGGTTACGCCCGACAGAAAGGCGAGCGGCGCAAACACAATCAAAGTCGCCATTGACGATCCTGTGAGCGGCGGTAGAAATTCTGCAGCAGCAGCAAGCACCCCGCCTTTTGCGGCGATGCCCGTCGCGTGACCGGCGCGGCGCGCAATATGCTCGATCATCACAATCGCATCATCGATCACAAGCCCGACCGACGCTGCAAGACCACCCAGCGTCATAATATTGAAACTGAGCCCGAGCAGTGAGAGCAGCAAAATCGCCGATGCCATCGAGGTCGGCACGACGAAGAGCGCCACCATCGTGACCCGCCAACTATGCAAAAAGCCGACCAGGACCAAACCGGCGAGAATAATGCCAATCAGAATGGCATCGCGCACCGATCCTGCAGCCGCGGTCACCAAGCCGCTCTGATCATACCATTTGATCATCGTGACGCCGGGCGGTAACTCGTTTTCGTAGCGTTGCAGCGCCGCGCGAACGGCCCGATCAACGGCGACCGCATTTGCGTTGGGCTGCTGGAAGACTTGCAGTGTCACCGCAGGTGTTCCGTCTTCGGCCACGCGATAATAAACAGGCACATGCCCCATATGCACGCTGGCAATTTGATCGAGACGCACCACGCCGTCGGGCCCGGCCCGCACCACGATTTGACCAATATTGTGCGCTGTATGCAGCTTGTTATTCTGGACCAGCAAATAAAGCCGATCGAAATCACTGATCCGCCCGACGGCGGCGAGCACGTTCGCGCGGCTCACCGCCCGCTTGATTTCAGCGAGTGTGATGTGCATGGCGGCCAGGCGCTGGGGCTGGACCTGGATTTGCACTTCGGGCGTTGCGCCGCCTTGCACGCTCACTTTCGCCACGCCTTGGATACGGGTCAACGCAGGCACAATATGATCGACCGCAATCGCCCGCAGACGGGTCGGGGACAGCGTCGGTCCCAGCATCGCATACGCAATGATTGGGAACACAGTCGGGTCCATCCGGCGCACCACATAGCGCGTGCCAGTCGGGAAGTCGGGCAGCATCTGCGCCATCGCGGCGTCGACCGCCAGCGTTGCTTGACCCATCTTCTCGCCCCAATTGAAATTGATATAAATCTGCGCCGAGCCGCGCGACGTTGCAGAGCGCACCGAGACAACACCGGGAATTGCGCGTAATGCCTGTTCGGTTGGTTTTGTGACCTGGAGAACCATTTGCGATGCTGGCCGGGCCCCCGCTTCGATATTGATCCTCACCCGCGGAAACGAGGTGCGCGGAAACAAGCCAACTGGGAGTGACATCGCGGCGACCATCCCCGCAGCTGCCAGACTGACCATCAGAAATAGAATGGCACGCTGCTGGCGAGCGAGCCACGGCGCGAACCATCCGGCATCCCCGGTCATCGCTTGATCCTGACCTTCATGCCCGGTTTGAGTTGATAATTGCCACTCACCACGATCGGCAGCGCCGGATTGATCGGTCCGCTGACCACCGCGTGGGTGGGCGTGTGGGCAATGATGCGCACCCGCACAGGTTTTGCGTGACCGTGAGCGATCTGCCAGATCTGAAATTGGCCCTGATGCGGCAATGCCGCATCGCGCGGGACAATCACTCCACGCGCTGTGCCAAGATCAATGATGGCCGTAACGGGCTCACCCACGAGAAGGCCGCCGTGATCAAGAGCAATTGTCGCATCCACAAGGCCAGTCTGCAGATTGATCATGGCACTGATCGTGCGCACCGTGCCGGTGCCATGGGGTCCGGGTGCGGTGAAGCGTTTGAGGGTGACCCGATCACCTGGTTTGACCTCGCTGGCCTCGCGGGTGTCGAGTCCCGCCGTCACAACCAGACCCGTCGCGCGCATCATGGTGATAAGCGGCGAGCCTGGCATCACGGTTGCACCCGGCATGGCCGCGACGTGCGCAATAATGCCGTTATACGGGGCGGTGATTGTCGTCGTCGTCCGAGACGCGCCTTCGCGGCGCAGCGCGTTACGTGCGGCAATCGCGGTCTCTTGGGCTTGTTCAGCCTGCACAAGCTGGATCATCGTTGCGAGATGGTTCGCGACCAGCGTGCGGGTATGGGCGAGGTTTTGTTGTGCGGCGCGCACCTTCGCCTGAGCCTCGGCATATGTCGCTTGGGCGCTTGGTGCGATGGCTACAACCGCAAGAGCTTCGCCACGCCGGACCGCAGATCCGGGCATAACCGCGAGCGTTTGGAGCATGCCCGCATACCCGATCGACAGCGTCTCGCTCGCCCCCGGCCCCGGACCGACACGGCCATAGACGGTCACATTGCGCGCAATCGCGCCACTCTTCACCGGTATCGTGGTGACCAGCACGCTTGGCGCCGCCGCCGCTGCCCTGATTGCGCCCAGAGCGGCGGCGCCAAGCCAGAATACCAAGACATATTGCTTCATCGGGCCGCTCCATCGACATGGACATTGGGAGCGCCGACCGACGGCAGGCCGGCAGCCAGAATTGTCGCGCGGGCAATTCGAGCGGCAGCGATTTTTTGATCGAGATCGATCAATTCAATGCGACGCTGCACAAGCTGATCAATCAAATCCGCTGCCGCACGGCCATCGATCAGATGCGCGCGATAGGCACGCCTTGCCATTCGCATCGCCTGGTCAGCCTGCACCAGCCGCGCTGCGGCACGCCGCCGCTGCTGTTCGAGCGCCGCCAATGCCTGCTGTGCCGCGACCGCGCCGCTTTCAGCCGAGGCGAGGGCGGCGGTGTATGAAGCTCTGAGCTGACGGCGCGTTGCGCGCATCACCGCGATATTGCCACGGTTCCGATTGAAGAGCGGCAAATTGAGCGACAGACTCGGCCCCACCGTGGCAACCTGGCTGGTATCGGAACCGCCATTCACGCTGAGTGACAGTAATGGAAACTGCGCCAATATCGCCGATCGCAAATCTGCATTGGCGGCCCGATATCCATAGCGCAGCGCAATCAGGTCGGGCCGCCGCGTGGACAGCGTCATCAATAAATGGTCGGTGACCTGCGGCGCGAGCTGGTCAATAGCCGGCCGTGCTATTTTGATCCGCGCTGCGGGCGAGAGGCCCAACAGGCCCGCGAGTGCCGCGTGATCGGCCTCGGCCTGTTGGGCGGCGAGATCGCGCGCCGCATCAAGGTTCGCAAGACTGGCGCGGGCCAAAGCCGCTTGATCGATCGTGATATTTCCGGCGGCAACTTGCTGCGCGCCGGTATTCACCAAAGTGCGCAACGCAGCCCGAGCCTGATCGAGTGCGGCGATCTTGCGCCGATCCGTCCAAAGTGCTGCGGACAATGTTTCGGCCTGGGATGCAACTTGCCATTCTTGCCACACTATGTTGGCCGCAACCTCATCCGCACGCGCTCGTGCTGCTTCCAGCCGCGCGCCGATTGTGACGAGATTGGCAAGGTCTTGGCTAAATGAACCGGCAATCGATGGGGCGACCGCCGGGCCGCCTAATAGCGCCCCAAACCCACCCTGCAGGCTAGGATCAGGCGGCAGCGCAGCGGCGAGAATTTGCGCCTGCGCGACGCCGATCTGCGCACGCGCCGCACGCAGCGCCGGATCATTTAGAACCGCCAACGCGGCCATTGTCTGCGGCGATAGCGGAGCGGACAGATTAATCATCCGCCCGCCTGGCAGCGTATGGTCAAGCGTCGCGACCGATCGATGCAGCTTTACTGTCAGGCGCAAAGGTTGCGCATGATAGGCCACGCAGCCAACCAAGAGCGGCGCGATCACGAGCATCAGCATAATCGGCCCGGTCATCCGCTGGCATCGCGCTGTCATGGTGCATTGATCATTTGGCGACGTCGCTGTGCAGGATCGATGCTGCCCGCAACCTTTCACCCAGTGTGTCGTTTTGTAATGTCTGACCGAGGCGCTTGACCAAGGTTGAGAATCCATTGCTCCTGTCGTGGTCATGGCGTTGAATGAAAAATTACGCATCTTGCTGATCGAAGATGATCACCGTGTCGCTGAGTTGGTGCGTGTTGGCCTTGAACCCGAAGGGCACGCCATTACCAGCGTTCCGGATGGTCGTGCTGGCCTGCTGCGTGCGGGCGGCGAAGCCTGGGACATTATCATTATCGATCGCATGCTGCCCGGCCTCGATGGACTTGGCCTTCTGCGCATGTTGCGTGGTGCCGGTGTGACGACACCGGCTTTGTTTCTGACGGCTCTGGACGGCATTGATGACCGCGTCGCTGGCTTGCGGGCAGGGGGCGACGATTATTTGGTTAAACCTTTCGCGGTGAATGAGCTGAGCGCGCGGATTGCGGCCCTGATCCGGCGTGGGGCAACCAAGCGTGCCGATACGATATTGCGTGTCGATGACCTGGAATTGGACCGGCTATCACGTCAGGTCACGCGGGCCGGCCAGCGCATCGCCCTCAAACCCCGCGAATTTCTGCTGCTCGACTTTATGATGCGTCATGCTGGCCAGGTCGTAACCCGAACCATGCTGCTGGAATCGGTATGGGAGTATCATTTCGATCCACAGACCAGTGTGGTCGAATCCCATATATCGCGGCTACGCAGCAAAATAGATCGTGGTTTTGCGCATGAACTGGTCCAAACGGTGCGCGGTGCTGGTTATCGGCTCGGCGATGCGCGCTAAGCTGCTCCACACTACCAGTGTTCGGCTCGCCGCGATGGGCGTGGCGCTCGCCTCAATGAGCGCCGTGATCGTGTTCTTGGTCATTTATATTAATGCGTTAGGGGCGATGCGCGCCACGCTTGATACCGAAATTAACAATGAGATTGCCGAAATTCTGGTGGATGGCGCTGCAACTTCGCCCGCAGTCATTGCCGCGCGGGTCCGCGCTGCCGTTGCCGAACCACCGACCGGCACTTTCTTCGGCTTGGAAAGTCGGCAAGGACGATTGATGGCGGGCAACCTTCCTCTGCCGCGTCTGGTGCCTGGTTGGCATAGCCTCGATGAGACAACAGGAAAGCGCTTTACCGATCATAGCCGATCCCTGCGGGTCCGCGTTGTGCGCCTACCCGGCGGCCAGACACTGCTCGTCGCGGCGGATGCATCGATGATCAGTACCATGGACGCCTTGATCCTGCGCAGCTTCTTGATCGGCTTTGGCATCACCCTCGCGCTCGGTCTTGCTGCGGGCATCGGCTTTGGCCGCCGTGCCCTCGCCCGCGTCGAGGCGGTGAGCGCTGCCGGCGAGGAAATCATGGCGGGTGATTTCACCAAGCGGATCCCGCTCTCAGGGACCGGTGACGAATTCGACCATCTCGGTGTCGTGATCAACGCGATGCTCGCACGGATCGAACTTTTGATTGGAAATATTCGGGCTGTTGGCGACGAAATTGCGCATGATCTGCGAGCGCCACTCACCCGATTGCGTCAATCCCTGGAATTGATCCTACGCGATGGGGCAAACGCAGATTTGCCGTCGGCTCTAAGTGATGCGATTGATCAGGTGGATGCGACGTTGGCCCTGTGCGCGGGCATTTTGCGACTTGCCCAAATTGAAAGCGGCGCACGACGGGCATCATTTGCCAAACTCGATTTGTCCCGTCTGCTCGACGAAATTGCCGATACCTATGGAACCGTCGCTGAAGATCATGGTGCGACGCTCGTTGCCGCGATCGAGCCACATTTGACGTTGACCGGCGACGCGGCCTTGCTCAATCAGCTATTTGCCAACCTTATCGAGAATGCGCTGACCCATGCCGGTCCTGCCGCCGCTCTTGCGCTGACCGCACAGCGCGCCGATTCCCATATCAAGATTACCCTGTCCGATCATGGCCCGGGCATTCCAGCCGATCGTTACGGTGAAGCGCTCCGCCGATTTGGTCGGCTCGATCCAAGCCGATCCACCGAGGGCCATGGGCTTGGTTTGCCTATCGCGCGGGCCATCACCGTGTTGCATGATGGCTCGTTCAACCTCAGCGCCACCAATCAAACGTCGCAACGGCCCGGACTGACGATCACGTTAGAATTGCCCATCGCGGCCTCGGCGATCAAGGGTGATCCCGACGTCCAACCGAGTGCTGGCCGGGCACGGAACGACCAGCCAATCACACCGCAATAACATAAACCAAATCGCCGCCCGACAAACCAAACTTACTGATCGAACCATACCCGCTCATCGCTGGTCAGCGAGATCAAATGATGCTGAGTGATCGCGCATAAACTTGTTCAACGGGGAGCCTTTGGCTTGGTTGATCAGAGCGGTTGGTCGCTGCGCATAGTTTGCGACCAATGCCGTGATAGATGATCCCCGCCGTTGCCATTGTTGCTGGATCGAATATGTTTCGTAAATCGACAACAACCCGACCACGCATTGTCTCTCGTAACGCATCAGGGTCGATCGTCCGAAACTCCGCCCATTCCGTCACAAATACGGCAGCATCCACGCCGTTCAGTGCTGTTCGAGCGGTTGGGCAAAAATTGACCCGAGCTGGTAGTTGAAATCGTGCGTGATCCATCCCCATCGGGTCATAGGCGGTGATGATCGCGCCCTCGTCCACGAGGCGATGGATGATGCCAATCGCCGGCGCATCACGCATATCATCAGTATCCGGCTTGAACGTTAGGCCGAGCACGGCGATACGGCGACCGCGCACGGAACCGCCGCAAGCCGAGATTATTCTGCCAGTCATTGCAGCTTTACGGGTCTCATTGACCGCCACGACCGTTTCAACCAGCCGCGTCGGTGCTCCGGCATCTTGAGCAATGCGCGCCAACGCTTGGGTGTCTTTCGGAAAGCACGAGCCGCCGAAGCCAGGGCCAGCACGAAGAAATTTTGGGCCGATCCGATGGTCCAGCCCCATGCCGCACGCCAGTTGGGTAACATCAGCGCCAAGCTTTTCGCAAAGATCGGCCATTTCATTTATAAAACTAATTTTGAGTGCAAGAAAGCTGTTCGATGCGTATTTGATCAGCTCCGCCGTTTCCAGGTCGGTGAATAAAGTCCTAACACCTTGCGCCGTGAGTGGCTGGTATAGGGCGCCGAGGTGCGCCTGCGCGCGCGGCCCATTCGTGCCGATCACGACGCGGTCAGGGTTCATGAAATCCTCAATGGCGCTCCCCTCACGGAGAAATTCAGGGTTCGAAGCAACCTCAATCGCAAGATCAGGCCGCAAGCTCGCCATCATCGTTGCAATGCGCGCGCCGGTACCAACGGGCACGGTCGACTTGGTGACCAAAATTGTCGGTCCGCGCAATACCCCAGCTAATTGCTCAACCGCGTCGAAGACATAGGATAGATCGGCATGACCATCGCCTCGTCGCGAGGGCGTGCCAACGGCGAGAAACACAGCGTCAACGCCATCAACGGCCTCATTGATGGCGTTCACGACGCGCAACCGGCCGGCGGCGCGATGCGCCGATACAAGTTCAGCCAGTCCAGGTTCATAAATTGGAAGCCGCCCATCGCGCAACGCGTTGAACCGGTGCTGATCCGCTTCAACAATCACCACCGTCGCGCCCAGTGTTGCGAAACACGCGCCCGACACTAGCCCGACATAGCCGCCGCCGATCATGGCGATACGCATGATAGATGCTCCATAGTTTGAGGGGACATGGGAACCGGATGAATGGTCAAGGAATGAACGGATCCGGTTGCAATCTGAATTTGCCGAAAATTAAATGGCCCAGCGGCGCCGTGTTCAAGCAAAGCCAGCTTGATCCATGTTGCATGCGTAACCAGCAAGACAGGCGTTTGAGCAGCGCGCATTCCATAAGCGGCAAGGCATCGGCGGAGCCGAACGCGCACGTCATCAAGCGTCTCGCCGCCTGGAAAGCGCACCGATTCTGGAACGCGCTTCCATGCTCGCATCAGCGCGGGCCAAATTTGTTTAACTTCAGACTGCGTGAGCCCCTCCCACGCGCCGAACGAAATCTCGTTCAAATCAGGATCAACCTGAATGCCTGCCATGCCGAGCCGCTTCATTAGAATGGCTGCCGTTTGCCGAGCGCGGCGGAGTGGGCTGCTGACGATGACGCCTATCTTTGCGACACTCAGGGTCTCGGCGAGTTTTTCAGCCTCGCGAATACCGGCGGCCGATAGCGGCGGGTCGCTTTGCCCTTGATAGCGACCATCACGGCTCCAATCCGTTTGTCCATGGCGAACCAGCATGATGGGGTGATGCGCAGGATTGGGTGTCATGCCGATTAATACCGGATCGAAACGCCGAGCACGACGCGGCTACCGCCATGAATACTCTGGCCAGCGACGGTGGTTTGATATTCAATAAAGGGCCGCCAAAGGCGGGTTAATCGATATTCGACGCCCACACCAAGCCGAGCAAGATCATATAATTCACCACGATCAATTAACAAAACCGTATTCGGTTGCTGCACCGTTCGGCTGACAAATCCGGTGGCGAGCAGGACAACCGATGGTGAAAGCTGCAACCCAGTATAGGCCGTAGCCCTGAGCTGGGTCACGCCACTATCGGTAAAAAGACGGGCACCGCCTTGCAGCGTTAAGGTGAACGGCCCATGAGCGAAGCCAAATTGTGCATCCGGTTCTATAGCAAAATGGCCAACGCCCAAAGCTGGGGCGCTGTTCGAGGCGCCAGTTGGAATCACTAGATTGACTGTCAAAGAGTCAGCAAATATCGCCGTTTGCGTCAATCCGTAATTCAAACCAATAATTTGATCTTCGGGTCCCGTGCTGGATTTTTTCAGCAGCCGATGGTGCTTGAGTCGACTGGTGCTTAGTTGACCCGCGCGCAAATCATATTCGATTGAAAACCCATGTCCGATCCCCGCGACGCCTGTGACGCGCAACTCAGTTTGCCGCTCGGTGGAAGCAGGCAGCGTCGTGGTGGTAAAGCCAGACGCGGGATAGGCGCTCTGACTATTAAACCATCGCACCATAGGTTTTACCACGCCAGAACCCGCCGCCGGTATCCAAGGGTCGGCTTTGGCCGCAATCGCGATGCACCAAAGGCTGCTGGCAAGCATCAGCGTGCCGACAGGGCTTCGCAGGGCAGTTGGTCGGTTCATTAGCGCACCACGCGTAATTTGGGGGGGGCGTGTCCTTCCTGTGAAGCCTCCCATAATCTCGTATAAGCGCCGTTCAAATCGAGCAATTCCATATGTGTTCCTCGTTCGACAATCTTTCCGTGTTCCAGCACCAGAATGAGATCGGCGTGCATCACCGTTGTTAGTCGATGCGCAATCACCAAAGCTGACCGCTGAGACGTCAACCGATCAAGCGCAGCCATGAGGCGTTGCTCGGTCGCTGCATCGAGGCTGCTGCTTGGTTCATCCAGAATGACAATCGGCGCTCGGCACAGCATGGCACGCGCAATCGCGATACATTGCCGCTGCCCGCCCGATAAATTCTGTCCACGTTCATTCACCTGCGCATCAAAGCCGCCCGGCAGATGTTCGATAATATCATCAACACCTACCGCGCGTGCCGCATTGATCGCATCAGCACGGTCGGCCGCCTCCAGCCCATAGGCAATATTTTCCCAGACGCTGGCTTGAAACAGTAATGGCTCTTGCAATACCAAGCCGATTTGGCGCCGTAGCCATTGGACCGGCACCATGGTGATCGGACGATCATCAAGCAAAATGCTGCCTGCGCTCACATCGTAAAATCGTGGGATCAGGCTTGCTGCGGTGCTTTTGCCAGAGCCGGTCGCACCGACAAGGGCGACGGTGCGGCCAGGTTCAAGGGTGAACGAAACATCGTCGAGCACGGTCTGTCCCGGTACATAACCAAAACGAACATGCCGAAATTCAATGCGTCCGAGGCAGGCGCTCGGTGCGACGGCATCAGGGCGGTCGGTAATACTCGATCGCTCAGTGCGATAGGCGCCGATCCGCTCCAAGGCAACGGCTGCACGACCAAAGATGCGACCCGTTTTGGCAAATTGGCGCGCTGGTGTTGCAATGCCGCGCAGATAGGCGAGGAATACCAACAACTCGCCGGGGGTGAGTGTGCCCCTAATCACCGAGGCGGCGCCATACCACGCGATAGCACCGGTCGCCGCGGCAATCGTGAAATTCATGATGGGACCAAACTGCGCTTGCACGATGTTCGCACGCAGGCTTGCGGTAAGGCTATAATGGGCTTGTTGGCCAAAGCGCGCATCTTCGAGGGATTCGCGTGCGAATGCCTGCACAACTTGCACACCGTTTAATATTTCTTGCGTCAAACCATTCAGGGTGCTCTCTTGGCGGCGCACGATGCGCAATGTTTGGCGCAACCGGTCCGCGTAGAATCGGGCTAACAGGACTAATATAGGCGCGACCGATAATGCAATCAGGGCATAGCGCCAGTCGATCAGCAGCATGATGGTTGCCATACCGAGTATCGTCAAGGCGTGAGGTAGCAGATCAATCCCAATGGCAGCAATGAAATCCTGGAGCTGTCTTACGTCTCCCGATAGACGGGCCATCAGCTCACCACCACGTTGTCGGCGATGAAAATCGAGCGACAGCCGTTGAACATGCGCAAATAGATCGGAGCGGACGTGAAACACAACGCGTTGGCCGACATCAAGAAATAAACGATTGCCGATAAAAACTAACAATGCGTCTAACGCGCCAAGGCCAAGCATCGCAAGGCCGAGCAGATCAAGCAACGCCATCCTGTGATCGACTGGATCAGGCAAAAATCGCAGTAACGAAGGCGCTAAAGGGCGCTGATAAATGACATTGTCAATAATGAATTTGAGCGGCCATGGCAGTGTCAATAACACCCCGGCACGGGCCGCCATGATCGCCGATCCTGCGGACAAGGTTCGCCATTCAAGGATCAAATAGCTGAGTAGCCAATGGCGTTCGGATCTTGATGCAGCATTCATTGTGCGGCCTCGAACTCGGAAGATTCAACGAAAGCCAGAGCGCGCCGCACCACGCATCGCCAATCCCAGGCGGCGGCAGCGTCGCGGCCGGCTCGTCCCATGGCAAGGCGACGCGATGGATGGTCGATGAGATCAAGAATGGCACGGTAGCAATCCTCGATATCACCGGGCGAATAGACCAAGCCGGTGACGCCGGGCTCGATCAAGCTGCAGATCTGGCCGAGTGCTGGGGCAATCACGGGTCGGGCAGCGGCGAGTGATTCAACGATTTTCAGCGGTGAGAAATAGAAGTTTGGCTGATCGTGATAAGGGGCGACCGTAACATCCATCGCCGCAAGCCATTCAGGAATTTGATCATGGGCAACCCGGCCCGGCAAGATAATACGACCGGCAAGATCGGGGAGCGCCGCTCGCGTGCGCAATTCAGCCAGATCAGGCCCGTCACCAACGGCCACTAAACGGGCATCAGGGCGGCTTCGCAACAGCTTAGAAAACACATCAAACAGGAACTCAACCCCATGCCAGGGTTTGAAGCTGCCGATGAATCCAATCACGGGAGCGTCCTGCAAACCGAGGCGCGCGCGCAGGGCCCCGTCATTGTCACCGCTGGCATACCGGGCCAGATCCACACCATTTGCAACAATCTGGATCGGGGCCGTTTGACCCAGCGCACGGCGCACTTGGTGAGCAACACCTTCCGATACCGCAATGATACGATCAGCGCCGCGGTATGATGCTAATTCGTAGGCTCGGGCTGGTTCGAGCAGCCGCAGGCCGCGAAATCTTGCCTGTTCGTCGATGAGCGGCGCGTTGACCTCCAAAATCCGTGGCACGCGGCAGCGTTTGGCAATCGCGACCCCCGCTTGGCTAAATAACGCATGACGTTCATAAACTAAATCCGGTTGGAACCCAATGCGATGGAGTGCTTGCAGTGCATCGAGTGTGATCGAGCGATCATAAGCGAGACGAGCCAATTCGCGTTGAGTGAGGGGGTCGATCAGACTGGCCGCCGATAGGCCGTGAACATGAGCTTCGTTGGTTAGTTGGATCTGATCACTCACAACAGGTCGTTCGATGATCCGAGCGGGAGGCGGGATATTGCCAGCCCCCAATGTTGAGCAGATAATCACAACCTCATGGCCCATTTTAGCAGCGGCAGTGACGAACGAGCGCACATGCACCGATGCGCCTTTGTCGCCCAGCACAGGAACGCCACGATCAGGGTTGAAATATAGAATTTTCATTGCGCGTATTGGCGTTCGGGTGTGGTATTGGCTAATGGGGAACATCCAGCGCAACCCATCAAGCCGTGGAGTGTCGCGGTTGTGCTCCACAGGTCAAAATCGGTCTCTAACAAAATGCGCGCCGCTGACGCCAAGTTCACGGCATAGGCAGGATTGTCAAGCAAGCGGCCAATGGCATCAGCCAGTGCCGAGGGATCGCGTGGTGGGACCAACAGTCCGGTCTCTCCATCTCGTACGACCTCAGGAATTCCTGAAACATCGGTGGATACGACCGGCACACCAATGGCCATGGCTTCAGCGATCACGTTGGGAATGCCGTCACGATCGCCATCCTCAGCGATGCATGGTGCCAACGCGAATATGTTGGCTTGGCGATAGAGATCGATCAAGCTTGCATGCGTCATCGCCCCTTCGAGCGTAACCAGCGTTTGCAGATCGTGCTTGGCGATGAGGGATGTCAGCGTGTCGCGAAGCGGCCCTGCGCCGACGATCATGCATCGAAACTGATGGCCAACGTCGCGGAGTTTCGCACATGCCTCAATCAGATCGTCATGCCCTTTTTTGGGAACCAATCGTCCGACAGACAGGATTAGCGGCGTTGTCTGTATGGGTTCTTCGGCGCGGCGGGCAAAATGGGTGAGATCAATACCGTGATAGACGAGATTGATTTTATTTGCTTGACCGGGGCCGAGTAGGTCGCGCAAATAATGCGCATTATAGCCGGTACAAGTAGCGACGAAACTGGCGGCCCGCGCACGCCGCTGGATTACTCTTTTGGGGGTAAGATATAAATCCTTGGCGTGGGCGGTGAAACTATAGGGAATGCCCGACATCAGGCTGGTGAACCGCGCGACCGCTGCTGGCGCATTGGCGAAGTGCGCGTGGATATGGCGGATCCCAGCCCGGCGGCAGAATGCCGCGACAAACCCGGCGCGGGTAAATTGTTTCCAGACCGAGCGCGGGGACGGTGACTGGATCGACCACCATGCAGCGCAGGCCAGCGCACCGAGATAGCGCCACGGCGCCGCAACGAGAGCGCGACCATGTGCCTGAGCGAGTGCCACCCAAGCTCCTTGCCCGACTTCCGCCATCGGCACCGCGAGGATGGGCGCCTTGACCTCAGCGACCATTGGGTGATGGGGCGGCGGCTCTGGCGGCAGGAGCGAGACGATATGGAGTTGTGCGCCAAGGCGCTCCATGGCACGGATTTCGTTGAGAATGAAGGTTTCCGTGAGGCGCGGATAGCGCTTCATGATGTAGGCGACGGGACCAGCGGGGATCGTGCTCACCACGCGCGCTCGCGATCATGGGGAACCATGGCGCTCACATGGGCCGTGACGCGTTGCGCCCCATTCAAATCAAGCGACTCCCATAAGCCAGGGTCAGGAGCCGGCGTGGTCAGGCCGGTGGTGAGGGCTCGTGTTAATTGGTCGACAAGGTCTGGTCCAGGCACGACCATATCGACAACACCAAGGTGGGCGAGCAAGGATGCGCGGATCATTTGCTCAGCGCGCGGCGCCGTGCGCGGCACCAAAATTGCACGGGTGCGGGTGGCAATGATTTCGGCGCTGGTATTATATCCCGCCATGGCGACAGCGAGATTTGCCGCGCGCAGGCTCGGTACTAAATTGGTGGTATGATCGATCAACTCAATGTCGGGGCGGTGTTCA
Source organism: Pseudomonadota bacterium (assembly GCA_021808315.1). GTDB lineage: Bacteria > Pseudomonadota > Alphaproteobacteria > Acetobacterales > Acetobacteraceae > Acidiphilium. The sequence goes on from JAKBBY010000012.1 coordinate 17,491, forward strand.
GCGGCCGCGCGCAGAGCCGCTTTTTGCGCAGCGTCCATCAGCGGACCCATGACGATGACCGAATAGGACGGGCAACACGCTAACGGCCGGATAGCGTTGAGATAGGCGTCCATTAAGAAAAATCCATCGCCCCCGCCGCCGGCCGTCACAAGCACAACCGGCCGTCCGGCTGCGCGCTCGGCCGACCAGCATGGACCCGTGACAGGCTCGTTGAGCGTGCGGCTCGGTGCGTCGGGGGCGGCGACGACATATCCACAATAGCGCACCGAAGCGGCGCAGCGACCGGTCAGACCATAGTTCGCGGCGACATCGAAGAGCGACTGGCTGCCATAGACAAAAATTTGATCATACGCTTGATTGAGAAGGGTCGGAATTTCCTGCTCGTCCCAAACCTGCTTGACGATAGACGGGGCATCGAGAATATCGCGAAGCCCCAAAATCGTCCGTGTGCCCGGCAGTTCGCGCCGTATCAGTGATAAAGCCGCCAATAATTCGCCATTCATACCAGCCGGCGCGTGATCAACCAGGACAATATCGGGTCGGTAGTGCAAAACCGATTTCACAATGAGCGCCTCACGATAGCCTTTGGTGAGAGCAAACATGGATCGCGGATCGTGGGATCGATAACGCTCAGCACCGTCCTTCACGACAGCGGGCATGGCGTGGACCTGAAGCCCGCGCGGTAGACTCCAATGGTCGATTACCGGTGAACCGGTGAGGAGACGCACCGAGAATTGGCCGTCTTGGGCAAGCAAGCGATCGGCAATGGCTAGGTTACGACGCAAATGTCCCAAACCGAACGTATCGTGGGAATAGAGTAATATTTTGGTTTTACGCGACGATATCAGCGCTGAACGGCGAATTTTTGTCCGATTGACATTGGATGGGGCAGCGGGTGGCGCACTGGCGAAACTTGGCGCTTCCGCGAGGGGGCCGGTCACGAGAAAATTGTTCATTGCTGCGCCATCCATGATCTCACAATGCCGTTATCGTGGAAGAAAGTTCCACGGTCAAGGCGTTTAAGATGGCGAATCGATTACATAAATTTATTGAACGCCAAAATTTTCGCTTGGTCGCCGATCAGTGTGGTCACCGTTACCGGGTGCGCGGCGCGTCAGAATGAAGCGGTCACACCGAGCCCGACACCAATCGCGGGACTGTTGCGTGACAATCCGTGATCAACATATGTCTCCAAACCCCAGGTCGGCGTGAGGATGACATTATAAGCGATGACCAGAGAGTTGGTGATTCCAACATGATACTGAAACGCGCTATGACCTATAAACACAGCCGTTAAATATTGATGATCAGCAAACGCGACACTCGTGCCAATCTGATAGGTTAGGGCATTGTGCAGCCGTAACCTGCGCGCGCGCCCGTTGATCCGATAGCCGAGGGCTAGATAGGGGAAAATCTGACCGCCGACCCGCCATTCGAGCCGCGCGCCGAATTCGGCATCTTCCTTGCCGGTGCCAAGACCCTTAGATCGTGCGGCGAGCGGAATTTTGGCTTTGAGGAAAGGGCTGACCGACGGCAGAATCCCGGCCGCCTGATTGAGGCGATATTGGCCACTGAGCCATAGATCGCCCACACCGCGGCGAATGCGGCGCTGATGACCACCCCGCAGCACTGCCCCACCGCTAATCCGGCCCGTTCCGCTGATCGCGACGTAGGGCAGTTCCACGTGAATCCGCAAGCGCGATCGCCGATAAATAACGGATAATGGCAGATCATACACGCGAAACATGTGGGCCGAGCCGAAACGCCCGGCAAAATAAGCGGGTTCCAAGCTGATCCGAAACGGCTGTTGCGGACTGGCGCCGAAAGCGGTTCCAGGAGATCCAGCAACGATAGCGCTTGTCGCAATACCAATTGCAAGATAGAGGCGAGCACCCTGCGCCATCAAAATAATCTTCTCCCGGAATAAGAATCGCGAGATGATACACATATTTGAAAGCGGCGATATAATGGCACGCCGTCGATAAAAACCATTGCTGTTTTTTGCAAATAGAGTATGTGGGTAAAAGTCACACATCAATGGTTGGACCCGTCGACTGGTTGAGTCAGCACCGCACAGAACAACGCTACAGTGAATGAGACAACCGGAAATTGTAAGGTGGATTTGAGTTTTGCTTCATGGAATCTGATCTCGAACTCATGCTGAGGCGTATATTGCGTCCGCTGGTTGCATATTTGATGCGCCGCGGGACGGGTTATATTGCCGTGCGTGATTTGATCAAGCGCGTTTTCATCGAAGAAGCGCTGCGTACCCATGCGGCCGAAGCCTTGCCCACGGATAGTCAGATCAGCCTCGTGACCGGGATTAATCGTCGTGAAGTCAAGCGACTGCGTGAAGAGGCGGACCCGGCAATACCCGTTGAGCGCGACCCGATGGCGGGCATCAACATGGCCGCCCGTGTGGTCGCGACCTGGGTGTCCGCGCCGGCCTTTCTCAATCCGCGCGGCGAGCCGCTGGTGCTGGCGGTTCATGGCGATCCCTCGGAACCGCGCTTTGAAGATCTACTCCGCACCGCCAAGATCGATGTGCGGGGACGAACCGTGATCGAAGAATTATTGCGTGCAGGTGTGGTTGCCCACGAACCGGACGACCGGCTCCGACTGATACGATCGAGCTTCACACCGGCGGCTTCCCGTGAGAAAATGCTGTTTCTCGCCGCTAATATCGGCGATCATTTACGCAGTGCGCTTCACAATCTTGGGGCACCGAGCGTCCCGTTCATCGAACGAGCATTATTCAACAATGCCATTCGTGCCGATCGGTTGGACGCGGTACGTCCGGTGTTAACCGAGATGGCGGATCGACTGCTGCGCCAAGCAAATGAGCGATTGCTCGACAATAATCTCGCGCAAACCGATGCTGATACGCCGAAATCCAGCGGCGCGATGCGGCGACTACGCCTTGGTGTCTATTATTACGAAGCTGATTCAGAGGACCGACCTTGATGGCTATCTTACCGGGAAGACGCCACCGCTCGAATTTTGCGGTCCATAAATTGGCTTTCCTCGCGCTGTTATGTTTGGGGTGGGCAGCGCTTACGGCCTGCGGCCATGCGCAGGAAGGTGAAACCGGGGGGATTGGCGGCACCGCGGCGATTGGCGGGACGCGGGTCGTCGTGCCCGCAGGTGGTGAGACAGGGGGTATTGGCGGCACCGGTATCGCACCTCGCCGCGCACCCATCATCGGGTATGGGCCGATCCAGCGCTTTGGCAGTGTGTTTGTGAATGGCCGCGAATTCGCCATCTCCGGGCGGACGTTGGTCACCATTAATGGATCGGCGGCGACGATTGCCAATTTACGCGTCGGCGATATTGCCGAGGTGTCCGGTGTCGTGACTGGACCTCGTCGGGGGATCGCTCGCACGATTGCGGTGCGCGACGCAATTATCGGGCCAGTGAGCGCTGTTGTGAACCATGGCACGTCATTCAGGGTCTTGGGCCAAACTGTTGTTGCGGCAACAGCAGGCGCGCCGTTCAGCGCTATCAAACCAGGCGATTTTGTGTCGGTATCGGCACAGCGCCTCGCGGACGGACGTTGGGCGGCGCAACGCGTCTCGGTTCGCCCGGCGAGGAGCCGTTTCCGGCTGGAAGCCATGGTCTCGGCGGTGGGGCCGGGGCGTGTTGTCGTTGCGGGCACAACCATTGAGGCACCTCGCACGCTGCTCGCTGGCGTGCATCCGGGGCAGCGTGTTGCCGTCGTGGGAATTTTTCGCGGCGCGCAGTTGGTCGCAACCGAGGTCCGCCCGCGACCGGTCACGCTCGGTGCGCCAGGAACGCGGATCGAGGTGCAGAATTACTTCCGCACGGCGGGAGCAGGTCGAATCACCGCCGCCGATGGCATGGTCGCAACCGGCCCATTGCCCCGCGCACCGTTAACCGGGCTACGTTCTGTGGTTGTGAGTGGTCGAGTGACGACGGCTGGCACGATTACGATCCAACATATTATGATCGATAGACCAGCGGCTCCAGATTTGTCGGGCGTCGCAGCGCGCAGTGCGGGCGGATCGAGTCTACTGGAAAATCAAGAGCCGGGCAGCGAAATCACCGAACCGCAAACAAATTCTGATGATGAAATAACCCAGCCCGATGCGATCAACGCCCCGGCTGAGATCGAACCACCTGAAGTCAATGAACCCAATGCGCCGACCCCGGAAATCGAGCCGCCTGAAATTGAAACGCCGCAGGTCGAAGAGCCTCCGACAGTGGTAGAGCCGCCGGAAATCGACACGCAACCCGATAAATGAGCTGAGCGTTAACCTCGCGTTTGGGCGCATCTCTGTTCGTCAAATGGCGCTCGAGGCGGCTTCGATCGGCATTTGATCGGCCTCTTGCCGCGCCAGCACTTGTTGATGATCACTTTATGATCGGGTCGATCCATCGCGCCGTTGCGAAATTGTCATGCAAAATAGATTCCGATCGACGCGGCGTTGCGCTATTCTTACGGCACGATCTTAATCGGCAAGATCGAGCCGGAGAGCATGATGAGCAACCATAATCGCGGTCCCCACGCGCTGCATCAATTTGGCACACCGCTTGCCGAACATCACGGCCTTCATTCACAATTAGCCCCGCTCAGCCGTGGCGCAGGCTTTCAACCGTTGCCAGCGCCCACCGGCCAAGCCCCATTTCGCCTGAATTTGGCTGACATTATTCCCGATCAGGTCATGGCGATGCAATCCGCCGGTGGCCTCTGCATGCATTTGATCGCCGATACCGGCGGGGTGCTGAACCCCACGCCTCAAGAGCTGGTGGCGGCGGGCATGATCACCGATGCCGCCATCGCAGGCCCCTACGGCAAACCCGCCTTTGCCTATCATTGTGGCGACGTCATTTATTTTGACGGTCAAGCTGACCGATATTACCCGCAATTTTACTTGCCCTATGAATATTACCCGTTGCCCATTCTGGGCATTCCTGGCAATCATGACGGTGACATCTATGACAATGGGAAATTAGTTGATACTGTTCCGTCACTAACGGCCTTTGTCCAAAATTTTTGTGCCGCCCAGCCCGGAACCCGCACCCCGGAAGCCATGGATATTCCGCGCACAGCGATGACGCAGCCCAATGTCTATTTCACCCTGCAAACGCCCTTTGCTACCATCATCGGACTATACACCAACGTGCCGGAAGGCGGCGAGGTCCATCCTGATCAGCGCGACTGGTTCGCGGGCGAACTGGCCGCTGCAGCGCCAGACAAACCGATTATCGTCACCATGCATCACCCAATCCATTCGCTTGATGCCTATCATTCCGGTAGCAAGACGATGGCCGCCATTCTCGCTCAAGCCGAACAAGCCTCCGGCGTGACGGCCCATATCGTCTTCGCGGGCCATGTGCATAATTATCAGCGTTTCACCGAGACCGACGCATCTGGAAATCAAAAACCTTTCATCGTTGCGGGCTTTGGCGGATACCACAACCTGCACCGCATGGCGCGGCTCAACGGGCAAGATATTGTGCCGCCCTTTACGCCACCGGATGAGCCGAGCGTCACATTAGAAAATTTTGTTGATGATCGGTTCGGCTTCTTGCGATTGGACATCGATGCCACGACCATCAAACTCCAATCCTTCACCGTGCCACGCCCTCAAGACCCTTATCGCGCACCGCCCCGGCTGCGCGACGTCATGACCCTAAATTGGAAAACACGACGATTATCCGCCTAATTGGAACCAACCCCATCAGTGCCATCAGCGTTTAGCACACGCAGCCACGGCCATCTTGCTTGGTAGGATCGTGCCTTGGCGCCAAAGCCTTTGAGGTTCGGCGCACGGGGATTGGGGCGCAGGATACCGTGCCAGAGATCATGATACCCATCAGGGGCAAAAACCTCGCCTGCCGTATCAATGCCGATGCACGTGCACGTCACCAGATAGCGCGCGATACCGTCGGTCGTGCTATTCACGCGAGGATATGGAGCCCCAAAGCGGGTTGGATACCAAAGATGCACCCGCGCTTGGTTGCGAATTTCAACCCGTGCCGATAGGTCCTCAAATAACTCATCAGCGCGCCGGATCACGGCGTCTTCCGCGTCATAGGACAAATCCGGATCAAAATAGGCGATATCGTAATCAGCAATCCCCTCGTCAGGAGAGCGCTGCGCCCGATGGTTCCATACCGCTTGAAAAACCGCACCGGCGACGAGATAGGCTTGATCGAGTTTGAGGGCAGGGAGTCGTTTGAGAATGATCCGTGCCGTTTCATTGCGGGTGACAATCGCGCAGAGTTCGGCGGTGCTGAGCGGCATCGCTCAAAGATAGCGGGATCGCCGTGGCGAATCTACGCCTAGGCATGCTGCTTTCAGTTGGCCCGTCACCGCACATCATGGTGTCGATGGTGGGCACGCGTCTTGCTACTGCGCGAAATAGAACCCTACCCTAATTATTTTGTGATACAAATCACATAATTGTCGCATTCGCTACGCTATCAAACGGGTCATCGGTTTTTCATTTCTACCACGACCAGGAGCGACGATCATGACCCGCCTTATCCAACAGCTCAATGCGCCTGCCCCCGGATGTTCGGCTCGTTGCTTGGATTTGATGGCAACCAAGCCAACTGCGCGATCTTCCGCACAAACATGCTCAAGCAGGCGCAAATTTATCGGCGCAATTTAGTAATGCAGTATCGGCCGTGATATCAAAATCACCAATTTCCCCAAGCCAGATCATGGCTTTAGCAGTGACGGCCGTAATCTTGCTGACAGGCGCCATAACGCTATTTGAGTGATTTCTGCATCAGAATTTATCACTGAGTATTCGCTATCAGAAGAGCAAAGACCATGAATGATATGTATGAAAATATTGCCTTGAGCGCGCTCGGTAATGCCAAATTATCTTCAGTAATTTCAAAAAATGATTACAATCGAATCAGCTATGATTATATTCGTCACGTCATTTCAAAAATATTTGATCTCAAAGCGATTCATGTTGATAACAATATTGCCGAAAATATTCGATTTATCGAGGTTCCTGCCGGGTCGGTATTGATGGACCACGGTAAAATCACAAAAGAACTCTATGTCGTTGTCAGTGGCCGCCTGCGGATTGCACTGAATGATGGGATTCATGATATCGAACCGGGGGCAGTGGCGTGGCGCCCTGATTTTCTTGACGGATCACCGACGCCACAACCGATCACCGCGTGGTGCGACACCGTTGTCATGGCGATGAGCCAAGCTGTTTTCGTTCATTTTATGAACGATGATCAGAGGGTGGGCCTTGGATTACTGCGTGCTATTATCGCAACGGCGCGATATGCCGACCCGGTTTCGATCACCCGCCCAAAATGCATGACCATTGCTCTGGTGCCGCTGGGACCAATCGCGGATTTTGCGGCTTTGGTTGACACTCTGCGCGCGAATTGCGCGGCGCTTGGTCGCCGAACGGACGTTCTGACCGCGCCAGATCAGTCTGGCATCGCGTCACGATTAATCGGTGCCGCCGCCACTTGCGCCGAAACGCTCCTGCTTGTGGCCGATCCGACGGCAACGCCATGGTCTCACGCTTGCGTGGCCCACGCCGATGAAATTTGTCTGATCGCTGATGCGGCGCAAACATCACCCTCCCGCCATCCCTTGGAGCAGGATCTGCTCGGCCCGCTCGATGCGGAAATTCAACGCGATTGCACGCTGGTCTTACTGCATGCGCCAAGCACAACCAGCCCGACGGGCACGCGGAATTGGCTGTCGGCACGCAAAGTCCGTCAGCACGTTCATGTCAAGCGTGGCGATGAGCGTCATCTTCGCCGCCTGAGCCGGATATTAACGCGCCAGAGTATCGGCCTCGTCCTATCCGGCGGTGGCGCGCGTGGTCTTGCCCATGTTGGTGTGCTGGACGCCTTGGAGGAAGCAGGTATCGAAATCGATATGGTCGGTGGGACCAGTATCGGCGCTGTCATTGGCGGCCTATTCGCCCTGGGCCGGGCAGGCACAGCACTTCGTCACGCGGTTCACAATGTCTTCATTGCGCGCGGCAATCCGGTAGGTGATTTTCATCTGCTACCGATTATCTCGCTTATGCGTGGCGCACGGGCACGGCGCGTCACGCGCGAGGGGATTATCGATGCTGCAGGCGAAATCATCGATATTGAAGATTGCTGGATCAATTTTTTCTGCATGGCCACCAACGTCACGGCGCATCGGTCCTGCGCTCTAACGCGCGGTTTGATGGAGCAGGCGGTGCTGGCCAGTTTCGCCATTCCCGGTGTGCTGCCCCCTGTAGTGATCGATCAGCATTTGCATATTGATGGCGGTGTGAGCAATAATTTGCCCGTTGACATTATGGCGAGTGCTGGTGCGCATCGGATCATCGCGGTTGATGTGGTTTCGAGTAGCGCGCGTAAGCTCCCCTTTGAGCAGATCCCGAGCCCGTTATCATTACTGGGTGGCCTCCTGCCGTGGCGTCGGCGGAAAGGTCATCGTATGCCGGGGCTGGTCGCACTCATGCATAAGGCATCAACCGTGGGCGCTGTGAGCCGGCAGCCGGCGCAGGCCGCCTGCGCTGATCTGACGATCCGGCCTCAGATGCGCGGTGTTGGCCAATTAGCCTGGAAGAAGATGGACGTTGCCATTGAAGCCGGCTATGACGCTGCCACCGATTGTCTGGCATCACTCGATCCCAAATCGCTGAACGCTTTTCGGACGATCCAGCCATGAGCAGTGATCTTGCTGAGCGCACCGGAGCCACATCTGGCGCCGTCGGCCTGCAGTCAAAGCGCGGAATGGTCGGTCGCCGCGTTATCCTGATTGGTGTTTGTGTCATGTTGCTGCTGATCGGCGCGTATTATGCGTATCAATGGTGGCGTGTCGGGCGCTTCGTGATGACCACCGATGACGCCTATGTGGGGGGAAATGTCACGCCTTTGGCCGCGCATGTTTCCGGTTTCGTTGCGGCAATTCCCGTCGCGGACAATCACTATGTTCATCGCGGTCAGGTCGTCGTGCAACTCAATTCAAATGATCTCAGGGCCGCCGTCGCCCGGGGTGAAGCGCTGGTGTCGCAACGGCGCGCTGCCGTCGCGGCGCTGCAAGCCCGTTATCAGGCGCAGCACGCGGTGATCGCCGAGGCCGCTTCTGTGCTGCGCGCGAAGCAGGCTCTTGCCCAATTCGCGACCGATACCGCCACACGCTATCGTCATCTTGCGGGCGGTGGTGCCGCGTCAAAGGAGGATATTCAACATTCGGCTGACGCTGCCGAGACGGCAAATGCCACGGTCAGTGCCGCGCATGCGCGGCTCGTCGCGGCGCGTGGGCAGCTTGCGGTGCTCGCTACCGAAATCACCGCCGCTGAGGCGACCGTGACCGCAGCCGAGGCCGATTTGCGACTCATGCGGATCGATCAAGCCTATGCCACGATCACGGCGCCGATCGATGGGTATGTCGCTGATCGTTATGCCCAGCGTGGCGCCTTCGTTGCAGCGGGAACCACATTGCTTTCGATTGTGCCGGCGCACGGGCTTTGGGTGGATGCGAATTTCAAGGAGGATGATCTCGCGCGGATCAAGCCAGGTGATCCCGCGCGGATTGTGGCGGATGAATTGCCGGGGCGGGTATTCTATGGTCATGTCGTCAGCCTTGCGCCAGCGACCGGGGCGATTTTCAGCGTGATCCCGCCGCAGAATGCGACGGGCAATTTCACCAAGATTGTTCAGCGTGTTCCCGTTCGGATCGCGCTTGATGGCTCAGCCCAAACGCTTGGCCTATTGCGGCCCGGTCTATCGACGACAGTTCGTGTCGATACGAAATCAAGCCCGGCCCATCGTCGATGAAAACCGAAGGCGCTGCGCCGCGTGTGCTGTTGCCATTCTCGGTTATGTGCGTTGGCTATTTCTTGGCGCTCCTTGATATTCAAATCGTTGCGTCTTCGCTGGCCGCGATTGGGGGCGGGCTATCAGCGGGGCGCGATCAGATCAGTTGGGTGCAGACCGCTTACCTGATCGCCGAAATTATCGTGGTGCCGCTGTCGGGCTGGCTGACCCGGCTATGCTCGACGCGCTGGCTGTTCGCAGGGTCGGCGCTGGGTTTTACGGCCGCAAGCTTGTTGTGTGGTATGGCTTGGAACATTCAGAGCATGATTATATTTCGGGCGATCCAAGGATTGCTTGGCGCCTCGATGATCCCGACCGTTTACACCACGGCGTTTCACTATTTTGAGGGGCATAAACGGCTTATCGCCTCGGCGGTCATTGGTGTGCTGGCCTCTCTCGCACCTGCGCTGGGACCGGTGGTGGGGGGATGGATTACCGATACGCTTGGTTGGCGATGGCTGTTTATGATCAACCTAATCCCCGGCCTAGGCGTGGCCATTGGTGTGGCTATCCTGGTCGATGTTGATCGGCCCGATGCGCGCGAGGCGCGTCATGCGGATTATCTTGGAATCATTTTGATGGCGCTGGGGCTTGGCACGTTGGAATACGTGCTTGAGGATGGCGCGCGCTGGAACTGGTTCAGTGATGAAACCATCCGGGCTTGTGCTGTGATTTCAGCGGTAAGTGCGGTTTTGTTCGTGATCCGCAGCCTCAATTTTGCCACCCCGGTGGTTGATCTGCGGGCGTTGCGTAATCGTAATTTTCTGATTGCCTGCATTCTGTCGTTAGTGACCGGTGTTGGCGTATTTTCCACGATTTATTTAACCCCGCTCTTTCTCGGCTATGTGCGGGCGTTCTCAGCGTGGCAGACCGGCATTGCGGTCGCGGCAACCGGCATCGCCTCGCTCGCGGGTGTGCCGCTTTATGTTGTGCTTGGACGCCGGGTTGATTTGCGCTGGCTCATGATGGGGGGCTTGATCAGTTTCGGCGCGGCAACGTGGCAATTTAGTTTGATCACGCATGATTGGGGCCAGCATCAATTACTGGTGCCGCAAATTTTGCGCGGATTGCCGCAAATATTTGTGGTGGCGCCGGCTATCACGCTCGGCCTCGGCGCCTTATCCCCTGAACGATTGAAATATGCCTCTGGCCTGTTCAATATGATGCGCAATCTCGGCGGGGCAATCGGTATCGCGGTCTCCGGCGCGATCCTGAATGATCAAACCAACCGGCATTTTCTGATCATCGCCACGTCCCTGACGCCCGCGAATCAAACGATGGATCAGGTGCTGAACGGGATCACGACGCATCTGACCCTGATTCTGGGTTCGGCAAATCATGGTCATCAGGCGGCGATGTCTTGGCTCTATGCAACAACGTATCGTGAGGCATCAACATTGGCGTTCGCCGATGCGTTCCGGGCAATTATGCTGCTCTTCATGGTTGCAACCCCTCTGGTGCTGCTGATGCGTAAAGTGACCGCCCCTGTTCAGGCGGAATGAGCGCGCCTCTCACCCCGAGAATATGACAGTAATGTAACCGGAGATTGCATGCTGGGATGTCTTGGCGAGCGGTTGGCCTGCACGCGTCATTCAGCGTCGCTGTTTTTGTTTGCCTCCTAAATAAAACGTCGGTTATACGGAACGTG
>JAKBBY010000152.1 GCA_021808315.1 Pseudomonadota bacterium
CCCTCCGTCGGCGGCTCCGCCATGGTCAAAGCCATGGATAAAATCATCGCCAAAGGCAAAAAAATCGCCGCCCACCTGATGGAAGCCTCCGCTGACGACATCGAATTCAAAGACGGCAAATTCACCGTCGCCGGCACCGATAAATCCAAAGCCTTCGGCGAAATCGCCTTCAGCGCCTACGTGCCGCATAATTACCCAATCGATGAAGTCGAACCCGGCCTCGATGAAACCGCCTTCTACGACCCGAAAAACTTCACCTTCCCCGGCGGCTGCCATATCTGCGAAGTCGAGATCGATCCCGAAACCGGCATCGTCCATCTCGAAAACTTCACCGCCGTCGATGATATCGGGCGCGTCATCAACCCGATGATCGTCCACGGCCAAGTCCATGGCGGCGTCGCCCAAGGCATCGGCCAAGCCCTGCTCGAACAGGCGGTGTATGACCCGGCAGGTCAGCTTCTCTCCGGCTCGCTGATGGATTACACCATGCCCCGCGCCGATAACCTGCCCAATTTCGTGGTCGGCACCGAATCCACAATGTGCACCCACAACCCGCTCGGCGCGAAAGGCGTCGGCGAAGTCGGCGCCATCGGCAGCCCACCCGCCGTGATCAACGCCGTCGTCGATGCCCTGCGCGATTACGGCGTCACCCATATCGACATGCCAGCCACGCCGCAGAAAATCTGGTCCATCATTCACCATGCCACCCCGCGCATGGCCGCCGAATAACGGAGCAAAACCCATGTATGATTTCGAATATCACAAACCCACCGCCCTGGCCGATGCCGCCAAGGCCCTCGCCCATGACAACGCCAAAGCCCTCGCCGGCGGCATGACCTTCATCCCGGTGCTCAAGCAGCGCCTCGCCCAGCCCAGCGCCGTCGTCGATCTGTCCGGCCTCGGCCTCACCGGCATCACCCACGAAGGCAACAGCCTCACCATCAAAGCCATGACCACCCATCGCGAGGTCGCAACCTCGCCTGTGGTCGCCAAAACCATCCCAGCCCTCGCCCATCTCGCCGGCCATATCGGTGATCGCCAAGTCCGCTATCGCGGCACCATCGGCGGCTCCCTCGCCAATAACGACCCGTCGGCCTGCTACCCCTCCGCCGTGCTCGCCCTTGGCGCCACCATCAAAACCAATAAACGCAGCCTTAAGGCCGATGAGTTCTTCCAGGGCATGTTCACCACCGCCCTCGACCCCGATGAAATCATCACCGAAATCAGCTTCCCCATCCCCCATAAAGCCGCCTACGAAAAATTCCCCAACCCTGCCTCGCGCTACGCCACCGTCGGCGTGTTCGTCGCCCAAACCGCCCACGGCGCTCGCGTCGCCGTCACCGGTGCCGGCAATAACGGCGTCTTCCGCCACACCGCCATGGAAGCCGCGCTCGACAAATCTTTCGCGCCTGCCGCCCTCGAAGGCATCACCACGCCGGAGGAAAACATGAATAGCGACATGCATGCCAGCGCCGCCTACCGCGCCCACCTCGTCGGCGTCATGGCCCGCCGCGCCGTCGCCGCCTGCGCGTAAACCGCGCGCCGAACCCCTAAACCCGCCGGAGCCTCGTGCTCCGGCGTTTTTTACCGCCGGCACACCTCATACAGCGCCACCGAAGCCGCCGCCGACACGTTCAAACTCTCCATCCCCCCCGCCATCCGCAGCGCAACCAACTCATCGCACGTCTCGCGCGTCAGCCGCCGCAACCCCTCATCCTCCGAGCCGAGCACCAAAGCCGCCCGCCGCCCGCCCAGCGCCCCGGCATCCAACATGGTCTGAGCCCGCGCATCCAACCCCATCACCCATAAATCCGCCGCCTTCAGCACAATCAGCGCCCGCGCAATATTCACCGTGCGCAACAGCGGAATCCGCTCCAACGCGCCAGACGCCGCCTTCGCCAACGCCCCACCCTCCTCCGGCGCATGCCGCTCCTGCGCAATCACCGCCGCCGCCCCAAACGCCTGCGCCGAGCGCAAAATCGCCCCCACATTGCGCGGATCGGTAATCTGATCGAGCACCAGCACCGGACCCGGACGCTTCAACGCCTCCGTCAAACTCGGCGGCACCAGCGGATCAGCCTGCAACGCCATCCCCTGATGCACCACCCCCCGGCCCAACAACCCATCGAGCCGCTCCCGCTCAACCCGCTCCGCCGGCACCGCCCAAGGCTTCGCCACCAGCCCCTCCAGCACCGCCTCCGCCTCCGCCGTCAACACCAACCGCCGCACCCGCCGCGCCGGATTGCCCAACGCCGCCGCCACCGGATGCACCCCATAAATCCAGAGTTCTGCTCCGCCCCCGCCGCCGCCACGCCGCCCACCATCATGCCGCGACCCACCATCCCGCTTCCCATTCTGTCGCCCACCCGAGTTTCCGCCCGAATGTCCCCCTGGGCGCCCGCCCGAGCGCTCCCCTGGCCGTCCCGCTGTCCGATCCTGCATGCGCATCTGTTCCATGCGCGTCTCTACCCCGCCCCACCCACCGTTGACAACGCACCCCAAATCCCAGAATACGGGCAGCGGAAGGGTGCCCGAGTGGCTAAAGGGGGCGGACTGTAAATCCGCTGGCGCACGCCTACGTTGGTTCGAATCCAACCCCTTCCACCATTTTTTCGCGCCGCCCGTTCATAACCGCGCCTCTGCGGCGCGCCGGGGGATCGGACGAGCTCTGCGATGCGCGTGCAGCCGCCGATCATCCAAACGTCGCCATCATCAGCCTCCGTTAAGATAGCGATAATCCTGTCTCAGATTCCCGCTTTCGTCGAGCGGCAAAAACGGTCATAGCCGGTCGAAGGGGAGGGCGTCGCAGTCGGGCAGATCGCGCCAAGGAAATCCCAACCAAAGCACCCAGAAAATGCCGTTCAACACCCTGCGGTCGTCAACCTTCAGCACGTCAAGCGGCTTGTGCGACAATGAGCGCCCCATCACCAGCGCCCTGCCGACATCCTCACATCACGCCAGCGCCGATTTGTGAACCCGTTTATGCGTTCACAGCCAAGTCCACACCCGATCAAGCCGGAAAGGGTGGATCGTATCGGTGACATCGCCCAGGACGCGTAACGCCTTGGTTCGGGGAGCGAAAGCGCGTTTTGCAAAAATCTTCGTTTTGAGAAATAAGTTTTACCGCGACCGCGCCACGTCGGTTTCCAGCAGCATCCGCACATAGCGCGTATACGGAATGCCCTTGGCCTTCGCCTTGGCTTTCAGCGCTGCCAGCAGCGATGCTGGCAGGCGCATATTCAGCGCCGCAGCCTTTGCTTCGATCTCGAAGCGCATAGGCTTGAAGCCGGAAAGGTCATATCGCGACAGGTCGGCGTTAGCGACAAACGCCTCAGCAGCCTCGTCGCTCTGTAGCGAGGGCAGCGGCCTCGATTTGGTTTTCGGCCTCGATTTGGTTTTCATAGTGATCGACCTCCTTCTGGTGCATGTAGCGAGCGCTGATGGGGCGAAGCTTGGTCTGGCTGCCGATCTCCCGGCGCATGAACACCAAAAAGACGTAGCGCCCGGCCGCCGTCCTCCCGATGGCCCGCAGGCGCGGCTCATCGGGGTTGGGATCGGCCATAACCGCTGGTTCGCCCAGCAACACCTGCTCAATCTCTTCCTGGGATACGCCATGCTTGCCGCATTTCGGCCAGTTGCCGCTATCCCAGTCGAAACCCGCAATCTTCATCAAAAATCATATACGCGTTTGTAAAGACAAATGCAATGCAAATGAGCAGGCTTAGGCATATACCCCAAAACTCACCATGTTTCCGAAGGTCTTGATTCTCATCGGCAGGCGGTACAAATCCAATAATTTAGGAGTGCCGAGTGCGCCAGAGATCGCCTAGGCGAACATAAGCGCTATCCTGTTCAAGACTTGGATCAGCCTGACGGATCTGATCCAAACACTTACCAAAGTCCTCGAGTAACAAGTTTGGATTCTCGACAATGATACTCATTAATTGTAACGATTCACGAGGAAATTGATTGCACAAATCTGAGTTGCAAAGCAATCCAATAATGAAGTGCGGGTGATCAACTGATTTTAACCAATACTGCACGGCATGGAAGGCGGCTGGAAATTCGCGCCCGGCTGCTAAGCACAATCGCACCAAAATTGCAGACAAATTCGGTGAAGCACGCTCGATGGACTGAGGCCACACAGATTGCCAGAATGGATAAACCCGGTTTTTCCAATACGCTTCGCGTTGACCGGCTGCCCCTACAAGCGCTTGGCAGAGTGCCTGTGCGCTTTGTTCAAGTCCATCTTGAGGAAGAGCCTCGAAAGCCGACCGAAAATCCTCAACCGAGAAATTTTCATTTCCGTCCAATGCTGCATAAGTCAAAAACGCAGCAAAATTTTGACGATAAGCCCCGAGTTGACCGTAATGACGGGCGGTTTCCAGGAAATCTTTCTTAAAAGCCAACAATAAAGGTTGATATACACGTGGAGACCAAAGAAAACCGTCCCATACTGCCGTTGCTTCAACCGGCGAACCCCAAGCAAAATATGGCAAAAGATGTTTCTCGGTCCAGTCACGATCAGCACGAAAAAGCGCGATCAAATTCGAAGCCAGCAGCACTCGTCCATGACGGAACCGATTAACCTGCGGATCGCAGATTTGCGCAAGCAAGGTGGCTAAATCGCTTGGAAGCCGATCATTGTCGTTCGGTTTTCTTTTGTACCATAAATTGATTAACGCCTGGGCAATACGTCCAATTGGATGATTGATCGCCTCCGTGACGGGTTGGTTTATCGGCTCACCGTTGCGGGTAATTCCTAAGTCTGCCCTCGGGGGTAAATTCAGGATGCGAGAACATAGGCCCTGCAGGATATCCTCATGGCGGTTTAAAGACTTGGACGATGCTTCAAGCCACCAAGTGACAGCATGGATAATCTCTTTAAGCACATCATCGGGCATTTTGTTGACCAGCGGCGCAGCGTAGCGCCAGGATCGTAACACCAAGCCCTCTTCTGCCCATACTTGGAGCGCCTGCCGCCACCGCTCGGTGGGCCATATGTTATCCTTTGCCAAAGCACAAAGTGCACACAAACAAGGAGCGAAACCGGTGCGGCAGACATCCGGCCACGGGTCTTCGTAAAATGGTCTATCCTGCGGAGGAGACTTCATAAGCCACTGAACGAGATCACGTCGTTTGCGTGGGGCAAGGTCTACGTCACGATGGTCTTCAAAGTCGGGATCACCAGTGCCCGATATCCAGTGCAAGAACTCATCGCGCTCGTCGGCTGCCAACTGCCATTGCGGATGAATATCAGAAAGCTCTTTTAGCCTCTCAGCAGCCAACAATCCAAGCGTAACACCTGAAGAGTTCAATTTCGCTAGGCGCAGCCAAATGGCGTGAGATAACAAGGTATGACGCTGAACGGACCCAAGATCACCCGGCTGCATAGAAAGCGGCGCCCCATCCGCGATAGCCTTTTCTAAACGTTCCAGATCAGCCTCCCCCAACATTCTTCCTTGTAACACCAGCAGTCTCAGCACCTCTCGTCGCGTATTCGGTGACCATAACCAAAACGCATCGTCAGCCAACAACCAATCCACCCACTGTCGCGGCACAACGCAACCACCTTGGCTCGCGGCAAACAAAGCCAGCCGTTTGAAGGTGGGGTATGGCAATTGGAACCAATCCAGAGCAATCCTCGTGGCGCGATCGAGATTATTGCTATAAATCGCTAACCAAGCATCGCGCAGGAACTCGATGAGGCACACCCACTCTCGGCCCCTTCGGTTCTGCCAGTGTGGCGTTACCGAGGGCAAATCCCAGCATGATCGATCACTGCGGTCGCTGGCATCGCCGAGCTCCCGCAAAAGGTCCAACGCGTCACGCAGCAATATCTGGAAATCCTCCAACAGATCTGGCAGGGCAGATTTCCAGCGCTCACCGCGCTGCTCGCGCAGCATCGAATCGACGTGATCGGCGGAAAGAACGAGCTCCCAATCGACCAGCTGCCGTAAATGGACGGGACCGGCTGCATCTGAATCCTCATCAACCCAACGACTCGGTTTTCTCAAAACCACTTTGGGAGCTAGAGCCTCGCGTAACTGAAAGCGAAGAGTAGTAGTCAATTGCTCTCGTTTTAAACGTTTGAGCCAGCGGTAGATCGCGGAATTATCGGAAGGCCTTATTTGCCCACTGAGAATTAGGCGCCAAAGCGTAAGCATCAAGGGACTAGCAATGGCATTAGGCGAATCCGAACGAATTGTATCCAGTTCGGAAACTCTGCCCTCTTGCTCTTTCGTGTGA
>JAKBBY010000153.1 GCA_021808315.1 Pseudomonadota bacterium
CGCCAACCAGCCTTGTGACCCGAATTTGCGGTAAGTCCGGGTCGATTTTCACTTCGGCAAACACAGCACCATGCGCGTGCATCGCGTATGCCGCCTGCATCGCCGGATCAGCAGCGCCTTGGCCGGTGGCTTGCACTTGATCAAGCCCGGCAGCGGCAAGAATATCGCCATATGCTTGCGAGCGTGTTTCATCATCGCGCCGATATAGCCGCCCGGCACGGGCGATCACGCCGGTATTGCCCGCGCCGTAGAGCGGGGAATGTGGGTTATTGGTGGCGAGATCGGCAAGTTTACCGATCAGAGCCGCCCCCGCTCGATCGATTGCGGCACCCGCCGTTGCGGTATGGGCGGAGCCACCGGCGATGCCCGCATCAGGCAAATCCGAATGGCCTGCGCGCAATTCGATGGTATCGACCGTGAGGCCGAGGCTATCCGCGGCAATTTGCGCAAAAGCGGTCCAGGCACCCTGGCCCATATCCTGCGCGCCAATTTCCACCAGGCCGGTGCCATCGCGCCTGATTGTTGCACGTGCTTCGGCGGCGAACATCAAAGCGGGGAAAGTGGCGGTGCCCATGCCCCAGCCGACCTGCATGCCCGCCTCATCGTGCATTTGCTGAGCTGCCAATGGGCGCCGCGACCAACCGAAACGCTCGGCGCCCTGGGCGTAGCAGGCGCGCAGGGCTTTGGAGGAAAACGGTTTGCCGGTGATCGGTTCAAGGTCGGCGTAATTTTTCAACCGGAACGCCAGCGGGTCCATGCCACAGGCTTCAGCCAACTCGTCAATCGCGCTTTCGAGCGCCGCGCTGCCGGTGGCTTCGCCGGGGGCGCGCATGAAATTCGGCGTGCCGGTATCAAGCCGCACGGCCTCATAATCCGTCGCGATCGACGCGGCTTGATACAGGCTATGCGAGGCACCCGAAGCGGGTTCAAAGAAATCGTCAAACTGGCTTGAGGCAGCACGGGTATGATGCTCAATCGCCAAAAGTGCGCCCGCAGCGTCAGCACCAAGCCGCACTGTTTGGCGCGTTGGACCGCGATGGCCCACCGGGCCAAACATCTGCTCGCGCTTGAGCACCAGCTTGACGGGGCGATCAACCAGCTTCGCGGCCATGATACCCAGAATCTGCGGGCCAGTGATCAATCCTTTAGACCCGAAACCACCCCCCAGATAAGGGCTGTTAATCCGCACGTTGCGTGTGGGGATGCCAAACAGACCGGCGATGCGCGCTTGTGCCATCGTCAAGCCCTGGCTCGGCGTTTCGATCCACAGATCATCGCCATCCCACCGCGCGACAACAGCATGGGGCTCCATTGCATTGTGATACTGAGCCGGCGTTGCGTAGGTTGCCGTGATTTGATGCGGCGAGGCTGCGAGATTGCCGTTGACATCGCCATGCACAATCATTGCCGGGCTGCCGACCCCGACGGTGCTTGGGGTAAAAATTTCCGCCCGATCGATATCGGTTGTCGCAGGCTCGATGCTATATTGGGGGGCAAGTAACATTGCGCCTTCGGTTGCGGCTTCCAGCGTCTCCGCAATCACCACGGCGATTGGCTGATTGGCGTAACGCACCCGGTCATTTTGCAAAAGATCAAGGCGGAACATGAAAGGATTCTGCTTATCATCCGGGTCTTGCGCCAAGGTTGGTTTATGGGCAGGCGTCATCACGTCGATCACGCCTGGATGCGCCTTGGCCGCCGCCACATTCAGCGCCGTCACGCGGCCTTTAGCAATCTGGCTGACGGCGAGAACCGCATACAGCATCCCCGCCGGATGGTGGTCGGCGGCGTAGCGGGCCTGGCCAGTTACTTTCAGCCGCGCTTCAGCGCGCGTGCTGGGCTGACCGCTATTCGATCCTTGGCGAAGATGTGCAGGGTTTTGGATTAAATTTTGATCGATGGGGCTCGATTTAGTCATGGCTAATCGCTCCGGCTGGGGTCGCGAAGGGTGAGGCGGGCAGGGGCGGGAGGCGCTCTGGTGTGCCCATCGCGGCGAGGACGCAGGCACGCACAAGAATGCGACGGGCGAGCTCAATCTTGGCCGCGTTCGCGCCCGAAGGCGCGGCGTCGGCCAGCGCGATGTCGGCGGCACGGCGGAAATTGGCCTGGCTCGGCGCGGTGCCGACCAACATCGCCTCCGCCGCGCGCGCGCGCCATGGCTTCGCTGCGACGCTGCCCAGGGCTAAGCGCGCCTCGCAGATGGTGGCCCCATCGAAGCGAAGCGCCGCCGCAGCGGACACAACGGCAAATGCATAGGATGTCCGTTCGCGCAGTTTCACATAGCGTGCATGGGACGCGAATGTTGCGGCATCTGCCGGTAGCCGCACGGCGATGATCAGCTCGCCAGGGGCCAGCGCCGTGTCGCGCTGCGGTGTGGTGCCAGGAAGCTGGTGGAATTGTTCGAGCGGTATTTCCCGCGCACCTGTTGGGCCATCGATTTCAACCACGGCGTCGAACGCTGCGAGAGGAACGCAGAAATCTGACGGGTTGGTGGCAATGCAAGCCTCGCTCCAGCCCAGCACCGCCAGATTATGATTCTGGCCCGCCCGCGCATCACAACCGGCACCGGGGTTGCGTTTGTTGCAGGCGCTGGCGGGATCGTAGAAATAGGCACAGCGCGTGCGCTGCAACAGATTGCCGCCCACAGTCGCCGCGTTGCGGAGCTGGGCCGAGGCACCAGACAATAACGCCTCGGCAATCGCTGGGAATGTTCTGGCGAAATTCGCGTCGTGGGCCAGGTCGGCGTTGCGCACCAGCGCACCAATGCGCACGCTGCCATCAGCCAATGTTTCAATCTGATCCAAGCCGGGCAGGCGGCTGATGTCGATCAATGATTGAGGCTGTGCGATGCCCCCTTTCATCAGATCAAGTAGATTGGTGCCACCCGCGAGAAACGCAGCACCCTGCATCTGGCCGAGCGCGATGGCCTCAGCGATGGTAGTGGGTTTGGCATAAGCAAAACGGTTCATGCTGTTTGCCCCTCGGCGCGTGCCAAGCGGTCTTGCGCATCCAGCACGGCCTCGGTGATGCCGATATAGGCGCCACAACGGCAAAGATTGCCGCTCATGGCCTCGCGGATCCGCTCAGGGTCGCCTCCCGTTTGTGCCTCACGCAGCAAGCCAATCGCGCTCATGATTTGGCCGGGCGTGCAAAAACCGCATTGCAACGCATCATGCTCGATGAAGGCTGCTTGCACCGGATGCAATTCATCGCCCTGGGCAACCCCTTCGATGGTGAGAATGTCAGCGCCATCATAGCTGAGCGCGAGCGCGAGGCAGGAATTGATCCGGCGGCCATTGACCAAGATGGTGCAGGCCCCGCATTGGCCCCGATCACAGCCTTTTTTGGCGCCGGTGAGATCAAGCCGCTCGCGCAGGAGGTCAAGCAATGTCACGCGCGGATCATCCAATGTGATCGATCGTGCGAAGCCATTGACAGTGAGGGAAATTGACAGGGTCATACGAGGCTCCGATGAGAGCGGAAGGGATTGTTGGGTTTATATACGGAGGGCACCTCCGTTTTTCAAGGGTGCTGAGGACCGCCAGATGGTAGATGCGAACGATGTGCGAACGACAGGCGGGCAGCGGGCCGAGCGCAAGCCGCGCGCCGATGCGTTACGCAATCGCGAGCGCGTTTTGGCGGCGGCGCGCGCCGTGTTTAGCGCTGGCGGACCTCGCGCGAGCTTGGAGGAAGTGGCAGCCAAGGCCGGGGTCGGCATTGGCACGCTTTATCGACATTTTCCGGCGCGCGAAGCTTTGTTTGAGGCGGTTTATCGGCGCGAAGTGGATCAGCTCGCTGAATTGGCTGAAACACTCTTGCACGACCCATCGCCGGTGCGGGCGTTACGTCACTGGGTCCATGCGAATATCGAGTTCGTCGCGGTGAAAAAGGGCATGGCAGCCGCCTTGGCGTTGGCGGCGCATGGGTCAAGCGCGCTTTCCGCTTACACAATGGATCGGCTCACCAAAGCCGTGGGCGATTTGCTTGATCGGGCGGTTGCGGCGGGTGAAATCCGTGCCGATATCCTCCCGATCGATGTGCTGCGGGCAATCGTGGGTATTTGTTACGTTTACGACAAACCAGATTGGCAGCCAGGGGCACTCCGGCTCGTTGATGTGTTTATCGATGGGTTATGCCGCACGCCGGATGCCCGATCCGGCAGTGCGTGATAGCCTCATCATCCAGCGTCAGGCTGCATCGGCGAATTGGCGCTCCTTATGGCCAATATCGAACTCACTGCCTTTGAGCATCATGTTCCAATACAGATAAGGCAGAAACTTGGTTTTCAACAACCAAGACGAAAGCCGGGGCACGCGCGGATCGAGCGGGAAACTCGGCGTCACCTTGCCGCCATAGGTAAATTCCGCCAGCACGATTTTGCCATAGCCGGTGGTGAGCGGGCAGGAGCCATAACCATCATAGGTCGCACTACCCTGCTCGGCGCGCATCGCCGCTAACAGATTGCGCACGACAACCGGGGCCTGC
The DNA here is from genome assembly GCA_021808315.1 of Pseudomonadota bacterium. Lineage (GTDB taxonomy): Bacteria > Pseudomonadota > Alphaproteobacteria > Acetobacterales > Acetobacteraceae > Acidiphilium. The sequence continues at coordinate 4,486 of JAKBBY010000153.1, forward strand.
ATGCGCACGGCAGCCGCCGTCTTGCTATTGGGTGTGCTCGCCGCATCGCCAAGGCCAAAAATATTTTTATATTTGACGTGCTGCATCGAGGTTTGATCGACCTGGACGAAGCCAACTTCGTTGGCAATCGGGCTGCCTTTCAAAAAGTCTGGCGCGCATTGCGGTGGGGTGACATGGATCATGTCAAAATCCAGCACCGTCTCAGATACGGTGCCATCCGCGCCGGTCACCGCGAAGGTCGCCTTTTTGGCTGGACCATCGATCTTTTTCAGCACCGTTTTGTAGTTCACGTTAATTTGATGATCTTGCATCGCGGATTTCAACGCTGGCACAAAGAACGCGACGCCAAACAATGTCTCGAGCGCCGTGCAAAATTTAATCTCGGTTGCCGCTCGCTTGCCGGTTTTACGCAAATGATCAGCGGCAAGATACGCGATTTTTTGCGGCGCGCCAGGACATTTGATTGGCATGGGCGGCTGGGTGAAAATCATGGTACCGCGCTGGAAGGATTTGATGCATTCCCATGTGTAGGCGGCCAAGTCACCCCGATAATTACTGCACACACCATTGCGGCCCAGCGTGTCGCTGAGCCCCTCGATTTTGTCCCAATCGAGCTTCAAGCCGGGGCAAACCACCAAATAGCGATAGGTCACGCGGCTGCCATCGGCCAGGACAACGCAATCATCATCAGGCTCGAATGACGCAGCGGCTTGCTTGATCCATTCAACGCCCTTGGGAATCAAAGCTGATTCTTTCTTGATGGTCTGCCCGAGATTGAACACGCCCGCGCCCACCAAGGTCCAACCCGGCTGATAGGCGTGGGTTTCCGACGGTTCGATGATTGCAATGGAGCCATTGATTTTGCTGCGCAGCATCGCGGCTGTGGTGATACCCGCTGCACCGCCACCAACAATCAAAACATCATAGGGGGCACGGCTCGGCGCGGTTTGGTGATCAGCGGCCAGGTTGGGCATAGGGGATATCCTCCTTGATTTATAATTTTCGGGCGCAAAACAGCGCGACGCGACATGCTTGCAAATAAACGTATATATGTCTAGCTTAAATATGTAGAATATATCGCCGTATCGGGTCTTTAGTCCGTGTTCGGTGACGATCAGGAGATTTGCATGAGCGATTTGTCGTCGCCGAGCCTCTACCCGCCGCAATTGCATGACGTTGCCCCCGATTTTCAGGCGCGAACCACAATGGGTGTGCGCACCCTGTCTGGCTATCGTGGCCGATGGTTGATTTTTTTCTCGCACCCTGCCGACTTTACCCCGGTTTGCACCAGCGAATTTGTTGCTTTTGCCAAGCTGGCCCGCGAATTTGAAGCCGCCGAGTGCGATTTGCTGGCGCTCTCCGTAGATAGTCTCTTTGCGCATTTGGCTTGGGTGCATAGTATTCGCGAACAATTCGGCGTGATAATTGGATTTCCGGTCATCGAAGACCCGTCAATGGCGATAGCCCGGCGCTATGGTATGATTGCCCCGCACGCGCCGGACACCGCTTTGGTGCGTGCTGTCTATGTTATCGACCCACAAGGCATCATCCGAGCCATCCTTTGGTATCCAATGACCATTGGCCGGAATGTCGCCGAATTATTGCGGCTGGTGCGCGCGCTGCAGGCGAGTGATTCGCACCATGTTCTGATGCCGGAAGGCTGGCAGCCGGGCGATGCCGTCATTTTGCCGACGCCGCAATCAGCGGACGCGATGTTTGATCAGGGCGGCGAGCCGGATTGGTATTACCGAAACGGC
>JAKBBY010000154.1 GCA_021808315.1 Pseudomonadota bacterium
GGAAAGGGCTGGTTTGCATCGCGTTGAACGGGATGTTCTGCGCGCGCAAAAGATCGAGCGTGCGCGGAATGTTGGGGGTTTCCATGAAGCCGTAGGAGACGATGACCCGATAGATCCCGGGCACCAGCTCTTCGGCGCGCACGCGGTCGTCGGGCGGGGTGATGGGGATATCGAGGTTGCGCACGGTGACGAAAAACACTGTCTCGTGCAGGACTTTGTTGTGTTTGAGATTATGCAGCAGCGAGGCCGGGGTATATTCGGGGTTGCCGGTGAGAAACACCGCGATGCCGGGGACGCGGACGATGCGCGATTGCGGCAGGCGCTTGAGGAACGAGGCGAGTGGCAAACTATCTTGCTGCCAGCGGTCAAAGAGCAGGCCGCGACCGCGCCGCCACGTGGTCATCAGCAGCACGATCGACAGGCCGATGGCGAGCGGCACCCAGCCACCTTCGACGATTTTCAGGATATTGGCGCCGAAAAAGGCGAGATCGATGACCATGAACGCGCCCCAGACCGCGATGGTGCGCCAAAGTGGCCAATTATAGAGCCGGTAATAGACGATGGCGGCGAGAATATTGGTGCAGAGGAAGGTGCCGGTGACCGCGATGCCATAGGCCGAGGCGAGCGCGTTGGAGGAGCCGAAACCGAGCACCAGCACCACCACGCCGGTGGCGAGGGCGGCGTTGATTTGCGGGACGAAAATCTGGCCCTCTTCGGTCTGGTTGGTGTGGCGCACTTCCATGCGCGGCAGCAGGCCGAGCTGAATACATTGCCGACCCAGGGTGAAGGCGCCGGAAATGACCGACTGGCTGGCGATGATGGTGGCGATGGTGGCGAGGATCACCAGCGGGATCAGAAATTGATGCGGGGCGAGCAGATAGAACGGGTTATTGGCGGCTTTATGGTCGATGATCACCAACGCGCCTTGGCCGAGATAATTCAGCATCAGCATCGGCAGCACGAAAAACAGCCAGGTCAGGCGGATCGGGCGGCGACCGAAATGGCTCATATCGGCATAGAGCGCTTCCGCGCCGGTGACCGAGAGCACCACCGCGCCGAGGGCGGTGAAGGCCAGAAAATCATGGCGCAGGATGAAATGCAGGCCATAGGTGGGGATCAGGGCGCGCAGAATGATCGGGTGGACCCAAATTTCATGGAGGCCGAGGGCGCCGATGGTGAGAAACCAGAGCACCATGACCGGGCCGAAAAAGCGACCGACGGCAGCGGTGCCGCGCCGTTGCACCATGAACAGCCCGACAATCACGCCAATCGCGATGGGCATGACGAAGCGGTTGAAGGTGGGCGAGGCGACGCTGAGCCCTTCGACCGCCGAGAGCACGGAAATCGCCGGGGTGATCACGCCATCGCCCAGAAACAGGCCGGCCCCGACAATGCCGATCAGCATCAGCGCGGCACGGGTGCGTTTTGAGCGCACGACGCGCTGGGCCAGCGCCATCAGCGCAAGAATGCCCCCTTCCCCGTCATTATCGGCGCGCATCACGAAGGTGACGTATTTTAGCGTGACGGTGATGATCAGCGCCCAGAAAATCAGGGAATCCAGGCCGAAAATATCCTCATCGTGCATGCCGCCATGGCCAACATAGCCGAGGCAGGCTTGCAGCGCGTAGAGCGGCGAGGTGCCGATATCGCCATAGACGACGCCCAGCACACCGATCAGGCCGGAGAGGGTGAGGCGGTCGCGGGCCGCGTTCATGATTTCGGTGCGCCGATCGGCGGGAGGGTATCGGTGATGCCGGCGAGGATTTCGGCGACGTGGCGCACATTGATCCGTTGATTGTCGCGGGTGAGGGTGCCGGCGAGATTGAGCAGGCAGCCGAGATCGCCCGCGAGCAGGGTTGGTGCGCCGGTTGTGCGCGCATCGGCGGTTTTATCGGCGGCCATGCGGGCCGAAATATCGGGATATTTGATGCAGAAAGTGCCGCCAAAGCCGCAGCAGACTTCCGGCTCGGCCATTTCGACCAGCTCAAGCCCCTCGATTTGGCTGAGCAAGGCGCGCGGCTGGGCTTTGACGCCGAGTTCGCGCAGGCCCGCACAGCTATCGTGATAGGTGACTTGGCCATCATGGTGCAGGCCGAGCCCTTCGAATTTCATTACATCGACCAGAAAGCTGGTGAGCTCGAAGGTTTTGGCGGCCAGGGTTTCGGCGGCTTCGCGCAATTCAGGATCGTTGGTAAATAAATCGGGCATGTGTTTGCGCAGCATGCCGGCACAGGAGCCGGAGGGCGCGACGACGTAATCATAGCCGGCGAGGGCTTTGATCAGCCCCGCGGCCAGATCGCGCGCGGTGGCGTGATCGCCAGAATTATAGGCGGGCTGGCCGCAGCAGGTTTGCGCGCGCGGCACTTCGACCGCGCAGCCCGCCGCTTCGAGCAGCGCGAGGGCGGCGAAGCCGATGCTGGGGCGATATAGATCAACGAGGCAGGTCACGAACAGCGCGACGCGGGGTTTGGCATCTGAAATCATGGGATTAACCGGCGTTGGATTGGCGAATGGGGCGCGGGAGCAAGACGTAGATTTGGCCAGTTTGCAAAAAGGCACCGGCGTTGGCTTCGGCTTTGGTGCCGATGCCGAAGAAGATTTGTGCCGCATCCGCGCCTTTGGCGTCCACATCAATATCCTGGGCGGCGGTGAGGCGGGCGAAGCCGGGTGCGGTGACATAGACCGGCGCGCCGAGCGGGATCGCGCCGGCGGCGATGGCGAGGGAATGGCGCGGGGTGAGCGGCACGCCGAGCGCACCGGGCGCGCCGAGATGATGGGGGATATTTTTGATCCGCTTGAAAAAGACGTAATTGCGATTTTGGTTCATGATCGCGGTGGCTTGCTGCGGATGGGCTTGCAGCCAGGTGATGATCGATTGCACCGAGAGGTCATTGGTGGGCAGATCGCCTTTGGCGGCGAGGATTTTGCCAATCGGCGTGTACGGCCGCCCATTCGTGCCATCGAACACCAGATCGACCAGCGTACCATCGGGCAGGCGCATCCGGCCAAAGCCTTGTAATTGCAGCAAATAGGCATCGGACGCCGAACGCAGCCAGCCGACCGCGTGGCCGCTCTCCTTGAGCGCGCCTTGGGTGATGGCGGCGCGCGAATAATAGGGGACCAGCTGTTGCAGGCGTAGCCGCCCGGTCAGGATTTGGCCCTTCAGCGCCGGTTTGAAGCGACCGAGATTGATGGTGACCAGATTATCGGGCTTGCCATAGACCGGGAAATTATAGCCGGCGAGCGGGATTTCCGAGCCTTTGAACAACGGTTCGAAATAGCCGGTCAGGCGGGTGGCGGCGTTGCTGGCATAGGGGGTGAAGTGGTTGGTGAAGAAGGTTTCGGCGGCGGCTGGATTGCCGGGCGGCACGGCTTTGGCGGCTTGGCAGGCGGGACGCCAAGCGCCCGCTTGGTTGATGGCGGGGAGGCCGAGATCAGCACCGCCGAGTTTTTGATCTTCGGGCAGAACCGACAGGGCCGCGCAAGAGCGTTGGAAGGCGCGCAGGCCGGCTTGCGCTTGGGCGGCGGACCAGCCCGGCAGCGTGGCGAAGCGGGTGGGGTGAAAGCCGGACGGGGCTTCGGCGCCGGTTTGCGCCTGGGGCAATTGACAGCCGGCCAGACCGAGGACGGCGAGGCCGGCCAAGAAACTGCGGATCAGGTTTTTTCGAGAATGCAAGATTAGTCTCCCAAACAGCATGGCGCGGGGTATCAGGGTCACGCGGCGCGATTAACCGCTGCGGGCGGCGGCGAGACGCCAGGCCGGATCGGCGCTGGTGAGCGTGCGCTCGAACGTCCACAGATCAATCATTTCGACCACCGATTCGGACCCGGCGATAACGATATTTTGGGCGTTGCGGGTGAAATTTTCCTGATCTGAGATGATGCGCACCACGATGGCGGCGTGACCGGCGATGATGTCCGCTTCATCGATGGTGGCTTCGACGATGGCTTTGATCCGGGTGATTTGGGTATCGCCGGCTTCATGGCGGGCGGTGATGGCTTGTTCGAAAGTGGTATAGACCGGCGGGGTGAGCAGGGATTGCAGGAGCGGAAGATCGCCGCTCGCGAAGGCGGTGACGATTTGTTCGAAAGCGTGGACCGCTTGATCGAGGAAGCTGACCGGCTCGAAGCGGGGATCAGCGGCGGCGATGCGGGCGAGGGCTTGGCCGACCACGGTGTGCGGCGCGGGGATGGGCCGACCGGGTTTGGGGCGCACCGGTTCGGCGATACCATCGATCACCGGGCTGAGGCTGCGGCGCAGATCGAGGCTTGGCTGTTCGGGCAAAGGCGGGCGTTCGAAGCCGGTGCGCTTGCCGAGCACGCTGCGCAGGCGCAGCAGCAGGAAAGCGGCGACCAGTGCCAGCATGACGATTGCGACGGGAAAGCCCTTATCCATGATCGATCCTTAGGGTGGCCGCGCATGCGAGCATGCACGGGATGGGAACGGGCCGGAGCCCCCAATTCGGCCCGTGATGGCGGGCGAACCGTGGAAACGCGCCACTATGTACGCCGGAGACGGGGGCTTCGCAACCGGGCGCTGCGGATCGATCAAGCATCTGTGGGTTTACAGTGCGGGGTGGCGGATTGTATCGCTCAGGGATGATCCTGCTGCGCCACGGCCAAAGCGAGTTTAATTTGCATTTTTCAGCGACGCGGCGTGATCCGGGATTGATCGATCCGGTGCTGACGCCGCTTGGCCATGCGCAGGCTGAGGCGGCGGCGGCGGCGCTGGCCGGTGAGGCGATTTCGCGGGTGATTGTCTCGCCCTATACCCGCACATTGCAGACGGCGGCGCCGCTGCTGGCGCAGCGCGGCGTGCGACCGGAGATTATACCCCTGGTGCGCGAGCGATTCGCCTTTACATGCGATATTGGGAGTGCGCCTGCGGTGTTGGCGGAGCGGTTTCCTGCGCATGCGCTCGACCATTTGCCGACGCAATGGTGGCCGGAGGTGCGGGAATCGGAAGCGGCGGTGATTGCGCGGGCTGATCAGTTTCGGGCGATGATGGCGGCGGCGGATGATTGGCGTGAGACGATCTTGATTAGTCATTGGGGTTTCATTTTGGCGCTGACCGGGCAATCGGTGATGAACGGCCAGTGGATCCGGTTTGATCCGCACGCGCCGCGACCGGAGGCGATCATTTGGCATCCTTAGGGGATGGTTGATCGCTCAACTTGACATCGCGCTGTTACAATTGGGTTTTAGACGCAAGGGACGACATGGCGGCAAAACACGTGAGCAGCGCGGTGATGCGATTGAAGCAAGGCGGGCCCGTGTTGTGCTGGGCGGTGTTGAGCTGGGCGGTATTTGGATTGGCCGGTTGCACGGTGGGGCCGGACTTTCATCCGCCGAAAATTGCCGTGCCGAGCCGGTTTGTGGCCCGCAGCAAGGCCGCCCCCGCTTGGCCAAAGCCGGGTTGGTGGCGCAATTTTGGCTCGCCGGAATTGGACCGGCTGATGGCGGCGGCGCGGGCGCATAATTTTTCGGTGATTGAGGCCGTCGATCAGTTAGAGGCGGCGAATGCGCAAATTCGCGTCTCGGGCGCGCCGCTGTTGCCGAGCATCACCGGCTCAGGCAGTGGCAATTTCCAGCAAGAGGGCGTGGGGGCTGCGGGGGCCGGTTCGAACACCGGCGCGGGCGGGCTGCATGGGGCGACGATTACCTCGCATCATTATAGCGGCTCGTTCTCGGCATCGTATGAGCTTGATTTTTGGGGCAAGAATCGTGATGCGCTGCGCGCGGCGCAGGCCAATGCGGCGGCGGCAGCGTTTAATGAAAAGACGGTGGCGCTGACGGAGGAAGCGGCGGTCGCGACAACCTATTTTCAGGTGTTGGCCGATGAGGATCAGCTGCATATTGCCGAGCAGAACTTGGCGGCGGCGTCGGCTTTGCTCAAGCAATTAACAGCGGAATATCATGCGGGGGTGATTGATCAACCGACGGTGGCGCAGCAGGCGGCTCTGGTCGCAGCACAGCGGGCGACGATCCCGAATTTGACCTCGGCGTTGCGCCAGCAGGCGATTGGCCTTGGGATTTTGACCGGCCAGGCGCCGGAATTTTTACGGGTGCAGGGCGGGTCGTTAGCGGCGTTGCATGTGCCGCCGTTGCAACCAGGATTGCCCTCGCAATTATTGGCGCGGCGGCCCGATGTGGCGCAGGCGACGGCGAATTTGATTGCGGCGAATGACACTGTGCGCGGGGCGATTGCGGCGTTTTTCCCCTCGATTAGTC
>JAKBBY010000155.1 GCA_021808315.1 Pseudomonadota bacterium
GGTTGCAGCGTTCGATGGTGGAGTTAGTGTAAATTTATTGTTAAGAGAGCTCGATTCGCTGTCCGTTTCTGGAGTAGAATTGATTATTTCGGCAGACGATAAAGATTTTGTTAATAAAAATTCTAAGAATATAGAAGATATCATTAAGGATTGTCCAAAAGTTCCATTTTATGTTTTTTCGAAAATATATGATAAAATTGACATTTTGATAATTATATTTATATTTTTTTGGATTGCTACAACGATTTTTAGTGCTGGCATAGAAATTTTATCCCACTCTTGGATCGACCGTCATCCTCATTTGGAGACGATTATCGTGGGTGTTGCGATAATTACACTAGGGTTTCCTGCGACGGCGGTTGTTACGTCACAGATAAAAAAATTGGTGTCTCTTTTTGAGCTTGCCATTGGGCCTGATCGGTTGCGCAGCGGCAGAAACGCTCGTAGGGCGGCCAAGTGGTTATCTAGCGTAGTTGGCGGATGGCTAATTATAACGGTAATTACGGCGCTCATACAAATACTCTGATGTGTTCGATGCGCTGATGATGTCTCGAATTTAGATCGACTGCATCGGTTACGGTTCCTGTAATTCTATCCTCATAATCTTAGGCGTTCACAACTCATCGTGATCAAAGACGTCCGCGTGCCTGTGAAACCGTCTCCAAACACATGACGCATCACTCAAGATGATGCCGTGTGACTGCGGCTAGCGTTGTGATTCATGTATGATTATTTGTTGCTTTCCATTTTCCGCATTCCATGTTGCAAAGACATTTTGGTAGGCGACCATAAGCCGTTGGACTTGGTTCTCGAATTGAGGCGTGGCATTTTCCAATTTCAGGCAATCGTCCAGTTCGGCTTTTGGGCCGTTAAAGGACAGTTCGGTCGTCAAGGTTGCATTGAGTCTCTCGCACATTGAGTCATTCGCCTTGACGTACTTTAGCAAGGCAGGAAGTCCGTTTTGTTCAATGCCCACCAGACGGTCATGGATGCCCATAATCGCGTCCGCCTCATTCATATTCGTTTGCTGAATTTCTGCGGAGATTTGGCCACCTTGACCTGATTCGGGACCGCCCAATGCGGCTTCTTGTTCCAGCGCGGCCTGCATCTTGGCCGTCTCGGATCGAAGTTTTTCAGCATCCGAACCGAGTTGTTGAAGCCTGATCGCTACCGTTGTGCGGGCAGTGGTCATCAGGTTGAGATCGGTCGTGATTCTATTTTGGAGGTTTTGGGCCGCTAAAGCTTGCGCGTTTGCCCGTGCCTGCAGAGCGGCTTGGCGCCGCTCCGCTTCGGCCCGTTGGGCACGCATATTTTGCATTGCCTGGGCTTGGTTCTGTAACCCGGCAACATACTTGCTGTAGGTGTATGAATTACCTTTGGTGAGATTAAGGTTCACCGCAAATCCATTACCTTGTCCGCTTAGGTTGATAGACGCCCCGTAGTACAGGCCGGAAAGGCTGACCGATCCGACCAAGAAATGTGCCAATCCGTTAGGCAGTATCGTGATGGTAAATGTTTCATCATCCCGTTGCCCTGTTAAGGGAAAATTATACTGATTGACGGAGCCGCCGCCACTTGAGAGTGCAGCCTTCTCATAAAAACCCGAGAGCTTGCCATTGGCCCCCTGTACTATGTGAATAAGAAATGCTTGGCGCGAATTTCGTCCGATGTAAGTCCCACTCATGTCTGACCCAGGACCAAAAAAGTACCATGCACCAGCCCCTACGCCAACGACGGTCATCACGATCAATATAATTTTCTTCATGCGCGATTACTCCCAGAACATGCGGAAGTCTGATTTCCTGTCATATGTATACATACTACTGAGTAAGCCCTCTCGAAGGATTTTAACCAATCCGCATCCGGATGTCTGCAGCAGAATTTCATCGGTCTTGTTCTGGTGAAGATCGTTTCGATTCGTTGTTAGGCATATCTGGTGATGTGCATGTTACCGACATAGCGGAGCGAGATGGTGGGGTGGCGGCGCGGCGGTTAGCGGTGCGAAAAAATGGCGACGGTTTCGAGGTGGTCGGTGCCGGGGAATTGGTCGATGTGGGGTGGCGGCGGAGAGAAAATATCCGGCGCGGCGGAGGGAAAGGGCTTCGCGGTTGAATGCATCGCTTGGATTTGACGAGCGGTTAGGCCACGATTTTCGCGACGATGTCGGGGTGTTGGCTGATGACGCGGACATAGGCGATGGCGAAATCTGGGGCGGTGGCGCGGGCTTGTTCCCAGTCGCGTAATGTGCCGACGGGAACGCGGAAGCGGTTGGCGAATTGGGTTTGTGACAGGCCGAGATCGATCCTGGTTTTGCGGATCAGGCGGGCGCGTTGGCCACGCTCGATGGCGGCGTCGGCTACGTCGAAATCGGCGGGGTCGGTTGGGTCAGCGTGTAGTATGATAGAGTCGGTATTCACCCTGGTTGCTCCTTCTGACCGAGATGAAGCGGGGCCATTCGCCCCGCCAGACAAAGACGCCGGTGTATAATTTATCATCAACCTGCCCGATGACCTTGAACCGTTCTTCACCATCGATTTCGCGGATTGATGGGACGATCAGGTGATCGTGATCCTCCATGATGCGGTTGCCGAAGGCGAGCGAGAGATTGTGTTTCGCCAGATTGGCCGCATCCTTAACGGGATCAAACCGATCAGGTGACATTGGAAGGAGTATACGGGATTTCCGTAATGGCTGCAAGATTTGAATAAAGAGCCTCGGCGGAGGGTGGTCGCGGAGCAAAAATTAGGCGCGGCGCGAAAAAATGGCGACGGTTTCGAGGTGGTCGGTGCCGGGGAATTGGTCGATGGGGGTGGCGGCGGTGAGCGAATAACCGGCGCGGTGGAGCGAAAGGGCTTCGAGGGTTAGGGCGTCGGGGTTGCAGCTGATGTGGATGATGGTTTTGACGCCGGAGGCAGCGATGGCGGGGCGTTGGGGGCCGGTGCCGTCGAACGGGGGGTCGAGGATGAGGGCGGCGGCGGCGGAGAGTTCTCTGGCGGTGAGGGGGCGGCGGGCGAGGTCGCGCGGTTCGATGGTGAGGCGGCTGGATTGTTGGGCGGCGCGGGCGGCGGCGTCGAGGGCGGCGCAGGCGGCTTTGTTGCCTTCGACGGCGTGGATGCGGGCGTGGGGCAGCAGGGTGCCGGTGAGGGTGCCGATGCCGGCGTAGAGTTCGATGAAGCGGGATTTGCGGGTGAGGGTGCGGGGCAGGCCGGCGAGGATGGCGGTGCGGATGGCGGCTTCGCCCTCGATGGTGGGTTGGAGGAAGGCGCCGGGGGGTGGGGTGATGGTGAGCGGGCCGGATTGCAGGGTGGGCGGACGTTGGACGAGGATGGGTTCATCGCCGAGGCTGACGCGGGCGAGGTTATGGGTGCGGGCGAAGGTGATCAGGCGGGCGCGGTCGGCTGGTGTGGCCGGGGTATCGAGGGTGAAGGTGAGGTCTAGCCCGTTATCGACTTGGTTGATCAGGATGCTGCCGGTTTTGCGCAGGGCTGTGAGTTGGGGGACGAGGGTGCGCAGGGGGGTGATGAGGCCCGTGATGGCTGGCAGGGCGGCGGGGCAGGAGAGAATATCGACCACATCGCGGGCGCGGCGCTGGTGAAAGCCGAGGCGGATGGCGCCGTCATGGCGCTGGAGGGCCAGATCGACCCGGCGGCGGGTGCCGAAGGGGATTGGCACCAGCGGGGCGATGGGCGGAGTGGGATAGCCTGCGCGGGCGAGGGCTTGGCGCAGGCGTTCGACTTTGTCGGGGAGCGGAGATGCGGCGCAGCCACCGCACGTGCCGAGATGGGGGCAGGAATGGGCCTCGGACTTAGGCGGTGTGGTTGGTGAGGAGTCGGGCTTCGATAATGACATGGGCGTAGGCATAGGGGTATTCGTCGGTCAGGGACAGGTGCAGATGCGCGATATGGCCCGGCGGGATGAGGGTTTTGAGCTGGGCGGCGGCACCGCCGGTGAGGGCGAGGGTGGGTTGGCCGGTGCGTAGATTGACCACGCCCATATCGGCGAAAAAGACGCCGCGGCGAAAGCCGGTGCCGAGGGCTTTGGCGCAGGCTTCTTTGGCGGCGAAGCGTTTGGCGTAGCTGGCGGCGCGCTGGTGCGGGCGGCGTTCGGCGCGGGCGCGTTCGGTTTCGGTGAACAGGCGGTGCGCAAAGCGGTCACCGAAGCGCTCAAGCGAGCGCTCGATGCGGCGAATGTCGCAGAGATCCGAGCCGATGCCGATGATCATGGAGGGAAAATGGGAGGGAAGATGGGGGCGAAAATCATGCTTTGGCGCGATCGACCTGGGTGACGCCGCCGGCGGCGCGCAGGCCGGCGATGACTTGGGAGAGGTGGCGCAGGTCGCGCACTTCGATATCCATCAGGCATTCGAAGAAATCTTGCTGGCGGTGGACGATTTTGAGGGATTCGAGGGAGGCGTTTTGTTTGGCGACGGCGTTGGCGAGGTTGGCGAGGGCGTTGGGGGCGTGGGCGGCGATGACGCTGACGCGGCCGGTGAAGGGTTTGTCTTTGGCAGCACCTGCGGGGCCTTCGCGCGATTGGCTGAGTTGGGCGTAGTCCCAATCGACATCGATGAAGCGTTCGGGGGTGTTGGCGAAGGTTTCGAGGGTGAGGCAGTCTTTGGTGTGGATGGTGACGCCTTTGCCGGTGGCGATGATGCCGGCGATGGGATCACCGGGGAGTGGGTGGCAGCAGCCGGCGTAGTGGATTTCCATGCCGGAGATGAGGCCGGTGATCGGCAGGGTGTTGGGTTTGGCGGCGCGCGGCGGGCGGGCGAGCATGCCGGGCACGGTGCGCGGGCCGCGATTTTCGCGCAGGGCCGGATAGGCCGCGTGGACCACGTCTTTGGCGCCGAGATTGCCGGTGGCGACGGCGACGTAGAGATCATCGAGGCTGGCGATTTTGAGGGGTTTGAGGATGGTTTCGAGGATTTTCTCGCTGCCATCCACGCCGTCTTGGCGGAAGGCGCGGGCAAGAGCGGCTTTGCCTTGGTCGCGATGTTGGACGCGGACTTGCTGGGCGAGGAAGCGGCGGATGCGGGCGCGGGCTTTGCCGGTGACGACGAAGCGTTCCCACGAGGCGGAGGGGGTGCCGCCACGGGCGGTGAGGATTTCGACCTGATCGCCATTTTGCAGGGCGTAGCGCAGCGGCATCAGGCGGCCATTGATGCGCGCGCCGACGCAGCGATCGCCGATTTGCGAATGCACGGCGTAGGCGAAATCGACCGGTGTGGCGCCGCGCGGGAGCTGGATCAGTTGGCCTTTGGGGGTGAAGCAGAAGACTTGGTCTTGGTAAAGTTCGAGCTTGGTGTTTTCGAGGAATTCGTCGGGGGCGGAGGAGTTTTCGAGAATTTCGAGAAGGTCTTGCACCCAGCGGAATTGTTTAAGGTCGGCGCTTGAGGGTTCGCTGCGCTTTTCGCCGGTTTGTTTGTAGAACCAGTGGGCGGCGACGCCGTTTTCCGCGATATCATGCATTTCGGGGGTGCGGATTTGCACTTCGATTTTCTGGTTGCGCGGCTGGCGGAGCGTAACGCCGGTATGCAGCGAGCGATAGAGGTTGGATTTGGGCGTGGAAATATAGTCTTTGAAACGGCCGGCAATCACCGGGAAGGCGGCGTGGATGGCGCCGAGGGCGACATAGCAGGCATCGCGGGTGGGGACGATGATGCGAAAGGCCATGATGTCGGAGAGTTGTTCGAAGGCGACGTTGCGGCGCTGCATTTTTTCCCAGATCGAGAAAATCGATTTTTCGCGACCGAGGATTTCGATGGTGTCGATGCCGGCCTCGCGGCAGACGCGCATCAGGTCCGCGCGGACTTCTTCGATCACGTCAGCCCCTTGGCCGCGCAGGAAGTTGAGGCGGTTTTGGATCGAGTCGAAGGCTTCGGGGTCGATGACGGCGAAGGCGCGGTTTTGCAGTTCGACTTTGACGCGCTCCATGCCGATGCGTTCGGCGAGGGGGGCGTAGATTTCCATGGTTTCGCGGGCAATGCGCACGGCGCGGTCGCGCTCGGTGACGAAATGGATGGTGCGCATATTATGCAGGCGGTCCGCGAGCTTGACGAGCAGCACGCGGATGTCTTTGCTCATGGCGAGGACGAGCTTGCGGAAATTTTCGGCTTGTTTGGTGCGATCAGACTGGAGTTCGAGGCGGGTGAGTTTGGTGACGCCATCGAC
>JAKBBY010000156.1 GCA_021808315.1 Pseudomonadota bacterium
GTTTGCGGCGCGCCCGCGCCCTGGGCTGACTCGTGGGCTGACTGGGGCGCTGGCGCTGTGCCGGGCGGCGTGGCGCCGGGTGCTGTGGCACCGCCTTGGCCGAGTTGGAATTTCAGATCGCCGATTTGTTGTTTGAGCTCGTCATGCTGGGTGGCGACCTCGTGTTCGAGCGTATCAACGCGGCCACGGAGATTCTGCACCTGATCCTGCAAGGTTTGCACCTGCTGCAGCAAATTAGGCAGCAGCGCGCTGGCGCCCGCTGCACTGCCGGTGCCCGACGAGAGCGGCTGCGCGGCACCGAGCGCGGAATTGCCGTTATCATTACCGTTGCTTTGGCTGGTTTGCAGCTGTTGCACCTGTTGGCGCAGGGCAAGGATTTGATTTTCCAGGGCGATACCTTCGCGGCTCGTCACCATTTGCGCATGCGCACTATTGATAGGGGCGGCGCTGAGCGCGGCGAGGGTCAATGGCAGAGCGGCGATGAGGAGGGTGCGGCGCATGATATGATCCCGGATCGGTGGCAATAGAACGTCTGAGGGGTTTACCGCGTTATCCGCGTGACGGGAATGCTTGGTGGCAAAACAAAAACGGCGGCCCGGAGGCCGCCGTTGAAGCACCAAAGCCGTGAGGCAATTAGTGGCAGTTTTGCGGGTTGAAGCCCTGCACCGAGGTGATCGCAACGCGATCCTGGGCGTAGTCGGCCATGGTGTTGCCCGGCGAAACCAAGCAGGACTTGCCATAGGACACGGTTTGGATGCGCGAAGCGGCAACGCCCTTGGCGACGAGCATGTCACGCGCGGCGTTGGCGCGGCGATGGCCAAGCGCCAAGTTATAGGCTTCGGTGCCGCGCGGATCGGCGTTACCGGCGATCAACACGTCAACATTCGGATATTTGGCAAGCCAAGCGGCTTGACGATCAAGGGTCGCACGGTCTGTTGCGGTGAGGCCCGACTTGTTGAACCCGAAGAACACGCGATCACCGACGCTGGCGACGAGCTGCTGTTCGCTGCCCGGCGCCGGACCTGCTTGGACCGGGTTTGTGTTGCCGCCGCCGTTCAAGGCCGTTTTGGCCGGCCCGTTCGAGCAGGCTGCGAGCAGGGCGACTGCTGCGAGTGCCCCCAAAGCTTTAATATTCATTTTGTTCCGTCCCGATGTTGGGTGCCAAAGAAATAGTAACGTAGACATAAGGAGAAAGTCACAAAAAATCCAGACCTAATCGCACAGGCGATCAGACGAGATTATTGGCTCCCCCTTTTGCGGCACCGGCTGAACGACGCGGAATGCCCAAAAGCGGGCAAGACGAAACGTGCGACTCAGCAAGCGCGCATAAATCCGCGTTATCGCGCCGCGTAACAACGTGCAAGAGGCAAGTTCTGCCGCTTAACGCGGAGCAGGGGCGCTTTGATGGAATTGACGATATTGCGATATTTTCGCAACATGATTGTCCGCAAAAATAATCGCGGCAGTTTCACGAAATATTAACCAGCCTCCGCTATCAACGGCGATGAGGCCAGTGGTCTCCGTTTCCTCCCCTGGCTGTGCGGATCTCCGCCAGCCGACCTCTCGGGCGTTTTCCGCACTGAACGGCGGAAAACGCCCGTTTTTTAGATGGTCCACGCATCAGCCATCAGGGCGTCGGTTGGAACCCTTTGGCGCCAAGCTGCCACAGCAGGAACGTATATTCATCGGCCCGCGAGCGGATGAATTGATCCTTGGTGGAGCCGATACCGTGACCGGATTGATAACTGACCCGCAGCAAATCCGGACGACCGGAGGTGCTGGCGGTTTGCAGCCGCGCGATGAATTTGGCGACTTCCCACGGCGCGACGCGCGGATCATTGGCGCCGGTGACGCCCATCACGGCGGGGTATTTCACGCCGTTGCGGATATGGGCCATTGCGTCCATCGCATAAATCCAATGGAAATCGGGCAGTTTCAGCACGTTGCCAAACTCGATCTCATTCGGTGGCCCGTTCGGGGTGAATTGCATGCGCAACGCATTAGTGTCGCCATGACTGTCGATGGCGGCGGCGAACAAATCAGGCCGCCACGCCACCGCGCCACCAATGGTAATGCCGCCGGCACTGCCGCCTTCACCGGCGAGATGAGCGGGTGAGGTGTAATGATGATCGACCAAATATTGCCCCGCCGCGATGAAATCGAACACGGTGTTGATTTTGGTGGCTTTCATGCCAGCCTGATGCCATGCCGCGCCATACCAGCCGCCGCCGCGCACATGGGCAACTGCGATAATGCCGCCGCGCTCAAGCCATGGCAGCGCGGTGGGATCAAAATACGGGGTGATGGTAATCCCATAACTACCATAGCCGATCAGCAAGGTGGGGTTTTTGCCATCGAGCTTGGTGCCCTTTTTCATGATGATCGATACCGGGATCATCGTTCCATCCCAAGAAACCGCTTTGACTTCCTTGGATTCAATATCGGCAAAACTCACTTTCGGCGGTTTTTGCAGGTTGGTGTTGATCACTGCCTGGGTGGCGGGCGAGAAATCATACCACGCGCTCGGGGTGGTCCAACCAGACAGGCGGAACCAAATCCCGGCACCATTCGGGTCCGCGACAATCTGGCCCAAACCACCCTGGAACGGCATTTTGACGTTGGACGTCGCGCCTGTTTGATAGGCGACGCGCTCGATCCGGCCCATGCCATCGCGCATCGCGCCAACATAAAGAGCGTGGCTGCCGGCGGCGAGGCTGGTAATCACGCGGGCGCTGGGGGCAACGATTACTTTCGGCGCGGCGTGATGCGCCAGATCATAGGCGACCACTTTATAGCGCGGCGCGTCATTCGCGGTGATCACGTCGAGCTGGTCGCCATGCACGGCGAAGCCGGAAATATTGGCGCTGCGCCCGGCCACTTTGTGCCAGACCGGCTTTCCGGCTTCGAGATCGGTGATTTTCGTCGCGTAAACATCATCGATCGATTGCAATTCTTCATTTTCGGTGAACAGCCCGATCGCCCATGGAGATTTGGCCGAGGTCAGCACCAACGCATCCTGTGACAGGGTCATTGGCACATTGGCCGCGACTTTCCAGCCGAACATCGGTTTATCGGCGGCCCCGGTCGGGTCATTGCTGCTCAGCAAATGCAGATAATCCCGGCTTTTCTGATAAAAATCGGTCACCGCCGCGTGGGGGCCAAATGAATGCAGCCGATAATAAACAAAGCCCTTGGAATCGGGCAGCCAAGCGACGGGCGGAAAATCACTATCATCGCCATCAACGCCGGTGATGCCGATATTGAGTAATTTTCCGGTGGCGACATCGAGCACACGCAGCTTGGCCTGTTCGGAACCGCCGCCGGAAACACCAAAGGCCACATATTTCCCGTTGGGGGAGACGAAGTAGAAATTAATCGCCTGCGGAATATGATTTTTGCTGAAACGCATTGGATCGATCAGCAGGTGCGGCTGGGCGCCGACCTTATCCATCACCATCAGATGCGCGGTATCCTGGCCGGGGCCGATACCCATATAGAAAATCTTGCCGTCAGCGCGGGTGATGTTGAACACGGCGCTGCCGACATTCGCGTCTTTTTTCAGCTCGGCGTAAATTTTTTGGTGTCCCGGAATCCGGTTCAACACGGCGCGCGTATACGTATTTTGCTGGTTCATAAACTGCGCCAGACGCTGACTACCCGGCTTCTCCATCCAGCGGTAATCATCGACCACCTTGGTGCCGAAATCATCGCTGATATGTTTGATGATCGGTGCCGAAGGCGGCTTGACCGGCATGGCGGCGGCATGGGCGGTCGCGGTGATCAGCGCGAGTGTCGGCAGCGCTGCCGAGAGGGCTCGAACGCGCCGAATGGTCTGAGGTCGCACGAATTTCATGGAAGCTCTCCGAAATATTATTGCTCTCGTTTAGCGGAGTCTGGGCTCGTCGGGTAGATGGGTGCAATTCTGGACCTGATCACGATTCCTTGACATGCTAAGGATGATTTTTAAGACAAATTGATCTGAAACAATGTTTCAAATGACTATTTGTCTCAAATATACAATAAAAATTCTAATAAGTTATTTTTGTCTCTATTTTTGAAAATAAATGATCGATATTCTCACTTACGGGATGCTTTTTTCGTATTTTTGGCATTGTTGTGCGTTCACGGCTATGTTAACTCCCGTCCACATATCTGGAGGGTTGGTTTCCATGGCGAGCACGACTTGGACGAATGGCGGCAGTAACGGCTATTGGTTTTACGCGAATAATTGGAACGGCGGCGTTCCGGTTGATTCGTCAACTGCGCTGCAGACCGTCATTGTCTCCGGAACCGTGACGGCGGGCCCGACCATTTCGCCATCGCAATATGGTGTTAATACGGCTGATGTTATCACCGTAAAACAACCTTACCTCGCTGGCGCCGCTGGCATTTATCAAGACTACCAGCTTGATGGCCAATCAATTGATTTAACCCAGGCCGCAACCTTGACCCTGCAAGGCGTCGCACTTGGCCGCCCGGGTGGAACCGGGAGCTTAGCCGCCGGTGGCACCACCATTAGCGGGGTTGCCGCGCCCTCCGCCACGCCGGCATTCGACACCAACATGTCGATCACCGCGACCGGGTTGGACACCGCGATGTTCAACGATGTCAATCATAATTTCGGTTTCCTCGGCGCGTCCGGCGTTGGCAATACGCTGAACGTGGTGATTGCTGTCGGCGGCAATGTGCAGAATGCGCACGCTTTGTTCAATTACGGCGAAATCGATGCTGCGGCGGGTGGCGAAGTCGGTATCAACCTGACATCGCCAACCACCGCAGGCGATACGGTCGGTTTTTATAATGAGGGCTGGGTGCTCGCCAATGGCGGCACGTTCATAGCCACGAGCGTTGCGGACAAGCCGGTAACGGCCAATGCCGGCACAACGCCGGATGGCTTTATCGAGATTTCCAACGCAGGCGAAGCGGTGTTGGGCACCGTCGCGGCCAAAGAAGAGGTGCTGTTTAATGGCGGCATCAACAATACACTGGCGCTAAGCAGCCCCGGTAGCTTTGCTGGGTCGGTGGCCGGATTTGGCGCGGGTCAAACAATTGACGTTCAGGGCTTCAGCGGGGCCGCCAATATCGGCACAACGGTGGTTAACGGGGTCACGGAACTGGTCACGACCAACGGCACCACCAAGGACATTATTACGCTCGCCGGCTCGATCGCACCGTTTTTCGATGCCTCGACGATCACGCAGAACGGCACCACCACTGAGGTGCTGACGGCGGACGCCAAGACATACACATTCACCGGCGGCGGCACCACGACAAGCTGGTTCAATCCAGGCAACTGGTCCGGCACGGCGTCACCGGGCGCAACCATTCACGCGGGCGAGACGGTGACCATCCCGACCGGCACCGCCTCAATCGGCGGCACCGCCGTCACCGATAACGGCACCATTGCTGTCACCGGCAGCACGACCGCGCTGATCGATACGACCTCGATGGCCGGTAACGGCACCATCTTCATCGATAATGGCGCACACGTCACCCTGGCCAATCCGACGGGGAATGACAGCTCGCTCACCGTTGATTTTGGCACGCACGGCACAACGCTTGCACCGAATGTGCTTGATGTGAACGGCAACACGCTCGGCTTTGGTGGAACCATCAATGGGTTCGGCACCAATGATCAGATCGTGCTGGGCAGCAGCACCGAACCGACGCCGACCAGCGCGAATGATATTTCGCTCAATTATAACTCCACCACCAACGAACTCACCGTGTCTTCGACCGTCGCTGGATCGGTTTCCACCGAGACGCTGCATCTGACCGGCACGTTCGACACCAATCCTGGCAACACCCTGGCCGACACGATTGGCTCCGGTGGCATCACCATCACCATGCCGGGTCAGACCAATAATTTCACCTTCTCGGGTGGCGGCACGTCGACAAGCTGGTTCACCGGCACCAACTGGACCGGCGGCGTTTCGCCCGGCACGCTGATCAATACCGGCGAGACGGTGACCATCCCGACCGGCACCGCCTCAATCGGCGGCACCGCCGTCACCGATAACGGCACCATTGCTGTCACCGGCAGCACGACCGCGCTGATCGATACGACCTCAATGGCCGGTAACGGCACCATCTTCATCGATAATGGCGCACACGTCACCCTGGCCAACCCGACGG
>JAKBBY010000013.1 GCA_021808315.1 Pseudomonadota bacterium
AACCATTGCCGGTTTCCATATGGCTCCAAATCGCACTAACGCCATGAAGCCGATGCAGCTCATCGAAAATCCTGACCGCATCCCCCACCATAATCGTGAGCGCCTGCCCCCGCGCCGCCAGCGCGTGTTGGAGTTCGCGCAAACATTCGCGCGCAAACGCCCATTGCCGGGCGGACGCATCCGGCTGCGCCCAGAGATCAGGTTCAGCGATATAGAGCGGCAATACCGGCCCGGCTTCGCAAGCGCGGACCAAAGGCTGATGATCGATGATCCGCAAATCGCGTTTAAACCAAACGATATTGAGCATCGGCGTCAAAGGAGCCCACATGCCCGCAACCCGGCAGGGATGCGCTCTTTGAACGGAAAAAACCCTTTGCTGGCACTCGGCCAAAATTCTTCATCCCACGGGCGGCGCAGCTGCCGGAGCCTCAGGCCAGCTTCAGCGAGTTGCGGCGCAATCGCGCTCAGCGCGGACGCAACCGGGCCAACCGGCGCATAGGGCGTGATGATCTCACGAACGCAAGCACTATGAGCGGCGCTGATCAAGCTTTCGGCATCCAGCCGGTTGATCCGCTGAACCGGCACGTCAAAATACGGCCCCAAGCGCGCTTGGGTATCCGCCGCCGCCCGGGCTGCGAATTGCGCGGCAAGATCGCCATGATGCAAGCGGGGATCGCTCACAATCAGCACCGAAGTAAGGTTCGATGCAGAACGAAACATCGATTCCGGGTGCAAATCCTCATCGGTTATCAGCAACAGCGCCGGTACCTCGGGCATCCAGCTTTCAGCGTCGGGCAGCGGGCGCGGCGCTTCGAGCGTCGGTTCGCTCAAAGCCTCAGCGTGCGGTGCAAGCCCGACCGGTGCAAACCGTCCATGGGTATAGCGGGCAATATTCTCGGTGGTTGCCAAATAGGTTTTCCCCGGCGTCTGCAGCCCGGCCACCCACCGCCAGGACAAGGTGTTACTAGCCGGGTCCGCATCGAGCAGATGCCGCAGAAAAAAATCAGCCCCAAGCGCCCAAGGCAGGCGCAGCGTAAAAATCCAAATCGAGGCGAACCACATGCGGGCGTGGTTATGCAAATACCCAGTTTCAACCAGCTCGCGCGCCCAATCATCGAAACCCGCAAGGCCCGTGCGCCCCTGTTCGGCGTCGCTCAACGCCTTCGAATCGGCCCAGTGATCGCGCTGCTCGTCGCGCGTGCGCAGAAAACGGGTCCACACAGCGGGGCGCAGCTCCAGCCAACCTTTCCAATAGGTGCGCCAAAGCACTTCCTGGATAAATTTATCCGCCGCCTGCGCGCTATGATGCGCGAGCACGTGACGGATGATTTCCGGCTCGGTGATCAGGCGGCGGCGCAGATAGGGCGAGAGTTTCGAGACCGCGCTGGGCTGATCCGGCCCAGGATCGGTGTTGCGCCCCGCCGCATACCGGTCCCCAGCGCCCGGTGCAAAGCGCCGCAGCCGGTCAAGCCCGGCGTCGCGGGTCGGGGGAAAAGCGATGAGAGGATGCAGCATGTCACGGTCCGAAAGGGTGAGAATTTCACTGACCTATGTAGGGATGGATCGCTGGGGCGCATCAGTGCTCCGCGATTGCAAAATGATCATCCGCACCAATTTCTCACTCCATGAGCAGATCAAATGAGATTGTCGCATCGACGCGGAGGCTCTGATGGGTGAACGTCCAATTGTCTATTATGACGGCGCTTGCCCGGTTTGCTCGCGCGAAATTGGCTATTATCGGCAGCGCCAGGAAGCCGATTTGTTCACCTGGGTCGATGTCACCCGCGCGGATGCGCGCGTGCTGGGTGCGGATTTGTCGCGCGCGGACGCGCTTGCCCGCATGCATGTCCGCCGGGCGGATGGTTCGCTGGCGGTGGGGGCTGCGGCTTTCGCCGAAATCTGGCGGCCCATGCCAGGCTTGCGCTATCTTGCTGCGCTGATCACGACCCCACCATTCAACATCATCGCCGAATGGGCGTATCGGGGCTTTTTGAGGCTGCGCAAAATCTGGCGCTCATAATCAATCTAATTCTGCGATTATAATGATTGAAATTAGTGTATTGGACGATTGATTGGTGCGGCCTATATCCAGGGCGTCACCAACAAGGAATTGAAGCTGTGTTCATCCAAACAAATGCCTCGTGGCGCCCGTTTCAGCGCGTTTCTCATCCGCGCGAAATCGTCCGCCAATTCACCCCGAACTGGTTCACCTTGACCATGGGCACCGGGATTTTGTTCCTGATGCTCGCGCAATTTCCGCTCGCGATCCCTGGCCTCGTTTCGCTCACGCGGGTGTTGTTCTGGGGCGATGGCGCGCTTTATCTGATTTTCGCGCTGTTATTCGCGGCGCGTTGGATTTGGTTTACGGCGGATGCAAAAAAGCTGCTCGATCATCCGGTGATGTCGATGTTTCTCGGCGCCATCCCGATGGGGTTGGCCCCGATCATTAATGGGTTGGTCGGGTTTTATCCGCATAGTCCGCTGGCTGTGCGCGCTGCTCTTGATCTTTGGTATGGGGATGTCGCGCTGGCTTTAATCATTGGCTGGCTGGTGCCGTTTGTCATGTTCACCCGGCAGACCCATCATTTGACCACCATGACCGGGGTTTGGTTGCTGCCCATCGTGCCCGCAGAAGTGGCGGCGGTCAGTGCGGGAACCATTGCGCCACATCTGACCATGGCGAGCGCGCAAGCCGTGGTGATGATCGGTTACGGGCTGTGGGCGCTCTCGGTGCCACTCGCCTTCGGGATTTTGGCAGTCCTGTTTCTCCGCCTCGCTTTGCATAAGCTGCCCCATCGCGAAATGGCGGTATCGACCTGGCTTACTCTCGGCCCAATTGGCACCGGCAGCACCGCGCTGATTGTGCTGGGCAACGCTGCGGCGAGCGCGTTCGCGGGCCAAGCTTTGGAGCCGATTTTTCTGATCGCCAAAGCCATCGGCGTGATTGGCGGCCTGCTCCTGTGGGGCGTTGGCCTGTGGTGGTTGGGCATGGCGATCATGATTACGCTTCGGTATTTGAAAGAGGGAATTCCCTTCAATATGGGCTGGTGGGGTTTCACCTTCCCGCTTGGCGTTTATACCGGCGCAACCTACGCGCTCGCCGCGAGCACTGGTTATCGCGCCTTCGAGATTTTCGCCGCTGCGCTGACGATATTGCTGGTGTTTTTCTGGAGCCTGGTGACCAGCCGAACCCTGCACGGCATGTGGCACGGCCATCTTTTCGCCGCACCTTGCCTTGCCAAACAAAGCGCGTGAAGGATGGGCGGGCCATTCCTCACGCGCTGCTAACAAACAAATTTAGGGCAAATGCTTGCTGATATAAGGTGGGAGGAAGAAGGCGGCCCGGTGAATTTCGGGCGTCCAATATTCGGTGGTGCCGACAAGGCCCGCCGCCTGCGCGCGTTCTGCAATCATGGCGGTTGTTTGCTGGGTGAGGGTTGGGTCTTTGCCGGCCCAGCCCAGCGTCATATAACCGCCAACATAGGTGGGCACCGCCGCCACATAGGCGGTGACATGGGGGAAAAATTGCCGCCGACGGGCCGAGGTATCGCGTAGCTCATCGGCCTGCATGGCGGGCACGCCGCATTGATTAACAATGACGCCACGATCCGTGAGAATCCGTGCGCAATTTTGATAAAATTCGTCGGTAAACAGCACCTCACCCACGCCGATCGGGTCGGTGCTATCAACGATGATCACGTCAAAACTCGCATCTGGTGCCTTTTTGACATAATCGATGCCATCGCCAACAATCACCTCGGCGCGCGGATCGCTCCAGGCGGTGCCGCCAATCGTGGGCAGGAATTCTTTGGACAGGCGGATCACCTCACCATCGATCTCAACCATAACCGCCTTGGTCACGCCGGGATGCATCAGCACCCGCTTGAGCACGCCGCCATCGCCGGCACCGATGATTAACACCGATTGCGCCGCACCATGCGCCAGGATCGGCACATGCGCGATCATTTCTTGATAGACAAATTCGTCGCCCTCGGTGATTTGCACCACCCCGTCCAGCGTCATCACCCGGCCATGGGTTTCACTCTCGAAAATCGCAATATCCTGAAAACCGCTGCGTACCCGCGCCAATTCGCGCACCACGCGAAAACGTTGGCCCCAGGCCGGATAAAGCGTTTCGTTGAACCACATATCGGTCATGATCGTGCTCCGCAGCAAAACACCGCCCGGCGCGAGACCGGACGGTGATTTCAATGAAAGACAATTTGACTTAGGACGTCAGGCCGCGCCGTTGCTCGCCCACTTGCACATCGGACGGGCTGAACGCTGCTTTAATCAGCGGGATCGCCTGATACGGGTTGCATTCCCCGCACATGAAGATATCCAGCGCCGCAAAGCCCCGCTCCGGCCATGTATGGATGGAGATATGGCTTTCAGCCAGCACCACCACGCCCGAAACGCCGCCATTCGGGGTAAAATGATGGAAATGGCTATGCAGAATCGTCGCCCCGGCGGCGAGTGCTCCTGCGCGTAACGTTTCATCGATCAATTCCGGCTCATCAAGGCGGCTCGCGCCCCAAATATCGATGAGCAAATGAGTGCCGGCAAACCGAACCCCATCGCGCTCGACAAAGTAATCCTTTGGCACGGCTTGATCGTCACCGATACCATTGGCACCAACGGCGTTATCCATCATCGTCTGGTTTTCGCTCGGAATCTCCGAGACCATCCCCAGTCGGGCAAGTGCGTTCATCGCGAACCCCCTCAACCAGTGACAGCCTGTAGAACGCAACACCGCGCTGCGCCCCCCGGGGCTAAGAGCGCGCGATATGAGGCTAATCGCCCGGCGATGCAAGCGAATTTTTGCTTCGCACCCATGAAATTTTCAGGGCAACCCCATGCAACATTGCTGGCACATCCCACCGAAACGTTTATGATCCAGGCCCGCGAACCCATCAATCAAAACAATGCCGGGAGCGACAGGATGCAACAATTGGCCCATCCAGCCTATGACCCGCGGGATCCCACTGAATTCGCCTCGCGCGATGAAATCATTGCCCTGCAGACCGCGCGGCTGAAAACCACCCTGCACCGCGCCTATACCAAGGTGGCGCCGATGCGCGCCAAGTTCGATCAGGCTGGCGTGCATCCGGATGATTTTCGCACCCTGGCCGATTTGGCCAAATTCCCGCTGATGGTGAAGGATGATTTGCGCCAAGCCTATCCGTTTGGCCTGTTCGCCGTGCCGCGCAGCGATATCAGGCGACTGCATGCCTCGTCCGGCACCACCGGCAAGGCGGTGGTGGTGGGCTATACCGAGGCCGATCTCGATGTCTGGGCCACTCTGGTCGCCCGCTCGATCCGCGCCGCCGGCGGGCGCGCAGGCATGACCGCGCATATCGCTTATGGCTATGGTTTGTTCACTGGCGGGCTGGGCGCCCATGCGGGCGCGGAACGGCTGGGCTGTGCGGTGGTGCCGATTTCGGGCGGCATGACCGAGCGGCAAGTCCAGCTCATTATTGATTTCGAGCCGCAGATCATCATGGTCACCCCGAGCTACGGGCTTGCGATTCTCGATGCGTTTCGCAAGCACGGGCGCGATCCACGGGCAACCGCTTTGCAAATTGGCATTTTCGGCGCTGAACCCTGGAGCGGGGCGATGCGCGCCGAGCTTGAAGCCGGGTTTGGCATCGAGGCCACCGATATTTATGGCCTCTCGGAAATCATCGGCCCCGGTGTGGCGCAGGAATGTGTGGAAACCAAAGATGGCCCGCATATTTGGGAGGATCATTTTTATCCCGAAATTATCGACCCGCTGACCGGCGCGGTCCTGCCCGATGGCACGCCGGGCGAGCTGGTATTCACCACATTGAGCAAGCAAGCGATGCCGATTATTCGCTATCGCACCCGCGATTTATCCTGCCTGCTGCCCGGCACCGCGCGGCCCGGCATGCGCCGGATGGCGCGCATCACGGGCCGATCCGATGACATGATCGTGCTGCGCGGGGTCAATTTGTTCCCGACCCAGATCGAAGAAATCCTGTTCGAGCAAGCCTGGTGCGCTGGTCATTTCGTGATCGAACTCAGCCGCCCGCATCGGCTTGATGAAATGCGGGTCCGCGCCGAATGCCGCCCCGAGCATTGGTCTGGCACGCCGATGGACGATGCAGCCCATCACGCCGCGCATTTGATCAAGCAGCGCCTTGGTGTGTCTTGCACCCTGCAGATCGAACCGCCGGGCGCGCTCGAACGCTCGCTCGGCAAAGCCAAACGGGTCATCGATCACCGGGTGAAATTCTAAAAACGAATGGGTTGGCCCCAATCCGTTTCTAAGCCTTGGTTTGACGATCAATTTCATTGGCTGGTCTCGATCCTCAGAATCGAGACCAGCCAATATTGTTCTAAAGTCGGCGCGTGCGGATAATCCCCTCCGCCTCCAGCGCCGCAACCTCATCCGGCGCAAAACCGTAATCGGCGAGGATCTGCGCCTGATCGGCGGCGAAGCAAGGTGGCTTGGTCCATGTGCCGGTTTCTGGCCCGCCGGGTGTGCGGGAAAATTTGATCGGCGTGCCCAGTGTTTTGATGCCATCCACATCCGCCACCATCGCCCGATGCGC
Source organism: Pseudomonadota bacterium (assembly GCA_021808315.1). Classification (GTDB taxonomy): domain Bacteria; phylum Pseudomonadota; class Alphaproteobacteria; order Acetobacterales; family Acetobacteraceae; genus Acidiphilium. The sequence goes on from JAKBBY010000013.1 coordinate 6,576, forward strand.
GGTGTGCGCGCTGCCCAGCGCCTGATCGACCGTTTGCATCGCCCCGGCGGGCACACCGGCGGCAATCAGCTCCATCGCCACCGTGGCCCCATCGCGATCCGCCAACAAAGCTTCAAGCGCGGCAATCATCGCCGCCCGATGGGCGAGCCGTGCGGCATTATGGGCGAAGCGCGGATCATCGGCCAAGGCAGGGCGGCCCAAATGCGCGCATAATTTGCGAAATTGCCCGTCATTGCCGGACGCGATGAAAATGGCTCCATTGCCGGTGCGAAACACCTCATACGGTGCGATATTGGGATGCGCATTGCCTGAGCCTGCCGGAATTTTGCCCGAAAGCAGATAATTCGCCGCCGCCGGGTGCAACAAGGCCAAGGCGGTATCATGCAAAGTCATGTCGATGAACTGGCCGAGGCCCGAGCGCTGGCGCTCATAGAGCGCCATGAGAATCGCGACCGCTGCATAGAGCCCGGTGCCCATATCAACCACCGGCGCGCCCATGCGCACCGGGCCGCCGCCTGGCGTGCCATTGATGCTCGCAAGGCCCGACATCGCCTGCACGATCGCATCATAGCCCGGCAGCCCGCCCAGCGGCCCGTCCGCGCCGAAACCGGAAATCCGGCAATGGATCAGGCGCGGAAACGCCGGCGCCAAATCCGCATAGCCGAGGCCCCATTTTTCCATCGAGCCGGGTTTGAAATTCTCGGTGAGCACATCGGCCTTGGCCAATAAGCGGCGCAGCACCGCCCGGCCTGCCGCGCGGGATAGATCGAGGCTCATTGCCCGCTTATTGCGATTGGCGCCGAGAAAATAGCTGGCATCGCGCGCCCCATCCGCGCGCTCCAGAAATGGCGGTCCCCAATCGCGCACCTCATCGCCCTGCGGGGGTTCAATTTTAATCACCGTCGCGCCGTGATCGGCGAGGATCATGGTGCAATACGGCCCGCCGAGCACGCGGGTCAGGTCGATCACGGTAAGTCCGGCAAGTGCGCGGTCAGACATCGGCAAGCTCCTGCAGACGGCGCGGGCGCGCGCCATTTGCCGTTTGCTGTAATCTTGGTCCAAACTGCCGACAAGGGATTGCGAGGGAGGCGCGAAAAATGGATCTGGGATTGCAAGGACGCACCGCTTTGGTCTGCGCGGCCAGCAAAGGCTTAGGGCGCGCCGTGGCCTTCGCCCTGGCACGCGAAGGCGTGACACTCACCATCACCGCCCGTGGCGCTGATGCGCTTGCGCAGACCGCCGCTGAGATTAGGGCTGAAACCGGCACCCTGGTGCATATCGCCCCCGGGGACATCACCACCGAGGCGGGGCGCGCTGCCGCCCTCGCCGTGGCCGGTCAGCCGGATATTCTGATTACCAATGCTGGCGGTCCACCCCCCGGCGATTTTCGTGATTTGACCGAAGCCCAGTGGCTGGCGGCTCTGCACGCCAATATGCTGACGCCGATTGCCCTGATCCGCGCCGTGATCGACCCGATGATCGCGCGGCGCTTTGGCCGTATCGTCAATATCACCTCGGCCTCGGTCAAATCGCCAATCCCGACGCTTGGCCTGTCCAATGGCGCGCGCGCGGGCCTGACCGGCTTTGTCGGCGGGGTGGCACGGGAGGTGGCGCGGCATAATGTGACGATCAATAATCTGCTCCCCGGCCCGTTCTTGACCGATCGGCTGCGCGCCAACGCCCAAGCGGCGGCGCAGGCCGCCGGGCGCAGCGTCGATCACGAAATTATGCGCCGCGCCCAATCCAATCCCACCCAGCGGGTTGGCACGCCGGGCGAATTCGGCGATGCTTGCGCGTTCCTCTGTGCCGCGCAGTCGGGCTATATCGTTGGACAAAACATCTTGATCGATGGCGGCGCGTTCAACGCATCGTTTAATTGAAGGGAAATGCTATGGACCTCGCCTACGCGACAGCCCGGCAAATGGCCAAAGCGATTGCCGGTGGAAAAATCTCCTGCACTGAGGCGGTGAAAGCGCAAATCGCCCGGATCGAGGCGTTGGACGGCGCATTGAATGCGGTGGTGGTGCGCGATTTCGACCGCGCTTTGACAACCGCCCGCAATCATGATCGGCAGCGCAAAAAAGCCGCCAAATTACCCCCTTTGTTCGGCGTGCCGATGACGGTGAAGGAGAGTTACGATGTTGCGGGCCTGCCCACCTGTTGGGGCGTGCCGGAGGCGTTGCATGTCGCGGAGGCGGATGCGCTCGCGATCACGCGATTAAAGGCGGCGGGTGCGATCATCACCGGCAAAACCAACGTGCCGGTGCTGCTGATGGATTGGCAGGCGCGCAACCCGGTTTACGGGCAAACCAATAATCCGTGGGATGTCACACGCTGGGCTGGCGGATCATCCGGCGGTTCGGCGGTATCGCTGGCGGCGGGCTTTGCGGCGTTGGAGGCGGGCAGCGACATTGGTGGATCGCTGCGCGATCCCGCGCATTTCTGCGGCGTCTATGCCCATAAACCCACCTGGAATTTGCTGCCTTTGCTCGGCCATTCGCTGGCTGGCGGTGTGGTGCCCACGGATCTGTCGGTGATCGGGCCGATGGCGCGCAGCGCTGCGGATTTGGACGTCGCACTCCGCCTGATGGCCGGACCGGCGCCGATTGAACGCGGCCTGCGTTTGGCGCTGCCGCAACCGCGCCAGCGCGGCGTGCGCGGATTGCGCGTGGCGATCCTGGCTGACCATCCGAGCGCGCCGGTTGAGCGCGAGATCGTCGCTTCCTTGCATGAGCTGGCCCGGCATTTGAAAAGCGAGGGGGCTAAAATCTCGCTCACCGCTCGCCCCGCGCTTGATCTGGCTGCCGCGAATGCGACCTATCTGACGCTGTTGAACGCGGCGTTGTCGGCGCGCATTCCTGATGATCGCATCGCGGCTATGCGCGAGCGGCTCGCCAAGGCGGGCCCTGAGCGTCCTGATGAGGATTTTGCGGTGCGCGATTCCCGCTCAACCCTGATCGAACATCGGCTCTGGCTGCGGCTGAACGAGGAGCGGCATCGCGCGCGCCTCGCCTGGGATCAGTTTTTCGAGAGTTGGGATGTGCTGATCGCCCCGGTTGCCTCGATCGCCGCGCAACCGCATGACCCGGTCCATGGGCTTGCGGATCGTCGGGTGATGGTCAATGGCGAGGACCGCGCTTTTATCGAGCAATTATTCTGGGCTGGCATCGCCACCATGCCGTTGCTTCCGGCCACATCGGCCCCACTTGGATTTACCGAAGCGGGCTTGCCGTTTGGTATGCAGATTTTGGGCGCGCCTTATGAGGATCGCACCACCATCGCGGTGGCTGCTGCGCTGGAAGCCTCTTGGCTTGGATTCCAGCGCCCGCCTCGTTTCTGATGGGTTAATGGCTGAAAGGGCGCGCGTGGATCATTTTGACGGTGAGCACTTCTTCAACCCTGAAGGAGCGCGGCGCAATGTCAGCCGGTTCCGCGCCCTCAAATGGCTCACCCGGCGCGGCACGCGCTCGCCGTGGCCAAAGCGGCGGCTGAATAAGTTTTGGCCGCCGCCGGTGGATCTGGTTACGCCGGGGCAGGTGGCCGTCACGTTCATCGGCCATTCCAGTTTTCTACTCCGCTTGTCGGGGTTAACACTTCTCACCGATCCGATTTTTTCCGAACGCTGCTCGCCGTTGAGCTTCGTCGGCCCGCGCCGGGTGCGCGCCCCTGGTCAGCCTTTATCGGCCTTGCCGCGCCCGGATGCGATTTTGCTCTCGCATAACCATTATGATCATTGCGATGTGCCGAGCCTGCGCGCTTTGCGCCAGCGCTTCGGGCGCGTGCCCCTGTTCGCACCGCTGGGCAATCAAGCCTGGCTGGAGGCCAAAGGGCTCGGCCCGGTGATCGAGCTGGATTGGTGGCAGACCGTGCCCTGCCGCGACGCTGAGATCACCCTCACCCCGGCCCGTCACTTTGCCGCCCGCAGCTTGCGGGATCGCAACAGGACGCTGTGGGGCGGCTTCATGATCAATCACGCGGCGGGTGAGCGGATCTATTTTGCGGGCGATACCGGCTTCACCACCCATTTCGAGCCGATCCGCGCCCGGCTCGGCGCGCCGGATTTAGCACTCCTGCCCATCGGCGCTTATGAGCCGCGCTGGTTCATGGAATCGGTGCATATGAACCCCGATGATGCCGTGCGCGCTTTTCAGATATTGGGCGCACGGCGCGCGCTGGGGATGCATTTCGGCACGTTTCAATTAACCGACGAGCCGGTTGATGCGCCGCTGGAAGATTTGGCCCGTGCGCGCCGCGCCGCCAACCTCACGCCCGATCAGTTCGATACGCTGGATTTCGGCGAGACCCGGCATTTTGTGCTCAAAGCGTGACCGCGCTCATCGATACACAAAATGGCCGGGGATAAACACGCCGCGCGGCGTATAATGCGGCGGCACCCATACCCGCGCGGGGGCGGGGATATAGGCTGGCGGGTCATAGGTTACCGGCGGCGCATAGAGGGGCGGCGCATAGAGGGGCGGCGCATACACGGGTGGCGGCAGATAGGCTGGCGGCAGCACGAGGGGGACGCGAATGCCAACGGCAAAGCGCGGCCCCGGCCACCAAGCATAGGCGCTTTGCGGCACCAGCAACGCAGCCCCGATCATGAAAGCCAAGCCGGCACCAAGAACACGGGACCGATTGCGTGAAACACTCATTGTCGCTCCTGTCTGTTCCAAGAGATTGCGGGCATTGATATAGGGGCGCGATGGTAACATGATCATTTCAATTGGTTTCGGGTTGTATCCTCGCGCCTGATCGATAAAATCACGGATTACGGATAAAAGACGGATCGCCCCTTTCGGATCGGCGCAAAATACCGACATAATCGGGCAACGGATTGAGGAGCAATCACGATGGATACCGCTACGATTGAAGCCGCCGATTTCGCCGCCCGCCACTGGAAAAGTGCGGCACCCGGCCCGCTGAAACCGGGCTCGGAAGCGCATAAAAACGCCATGTGCCGGATGTTTCACGAGACCTTCAACCCCTATAAACCCTCCGTGATCGCCTGGCCCAAGCTGGATGAGGAAACCCGCAATAAAATCATTTCCCTGCCGATTTGGGACATTGCGGTGCAAACCGAAGGCAAGGCCCGGCTGCGCATGGCCGCCTATGCCGCGACCATCAATGACCCTGCGATGCGCGACGTCATCGCGCTGAATGGCTGGGAGGAAAACCGGCACAAGGAAGTGCTCTCCAAGCTGGTCGAAGCCTATGGCATCCCGCTGGAGCCGGAACCCGAGTATAAGCAGCCGCGCGATCCGGAATGGGCGTATCTGGTGACCGGGTTTTCTGAATGTATTGATAGTTTTTTCGCCTTTGGCCTATTTGAATTGGCCAAGCGGTCGGGCTTTTTCCCCGCCGAACTGGTCGAGACGTTCGAGCCGGTGATCCAGGAGGAAGGGCGGCATATTCTGCTGTTCGCCAATTGGTTGGCGTGGCAGCGCGCCACCATGCCGTGGTGGCGTCGGCCATGGTTTGAGCTGCGCGTGGCCGCCGTATGGGTGTTCCTTGGCTGGGAGCGCATGGGTATTGCCCGTGGCATGGATGAGGGCGGCAAGGGGGCCAAGCCGCAGGATAATAATTTCACCGTCACCGGCAGCAAGGCGGTGAGTGCCGAAGATATCAGCGTGCGCGGCTTGATGGAGATTTGCCTCGAAGAAAATGATCGCCGGTTCGCCGGCTACGATCCGCGCCTGCTGCGCCCCACCACCATGCCGTTTTTGGTGCGCTTGGCGCTGAAAATTATGCCCAAAGGCAAAAAAGCCGCAGCCCAGCCGGCATGAACGAAAAACAAATCGCCTATTGGAACCAGATTGCCGGTCCCAAATGGGTGGCGATGCAAGCGGCGATGGAATCGCGCTTGGCGCCGGTCAATGCGCTGCTGCTCGCGCAGGCGGCCCCGCGCCCGGGGGATCGGGTGCTGGAAATTGGTTGCGGCACCGGCACCACCACCGCCTTGCTGGCCGAGGCGGTGGGGTCAGCTGGCCATGTTCTCGCGGTGGATGTGTCACGCCCAATGCTGGATTCCGCCGCGATTGAGCTGGCCGCCTATTCCAACGTCACGCTCGCCGAGGTGGATGCGGCAACCCACCCTTTTGAGCCGGTCTATGATTTGGTGGTGTCGCGCTTTGGCGTGATGTTTTTTGAAGACCCGGTCGCGGCCTTCATTAATATCCGCAGCGCCCTCAAGCATGGCGGTCGGCTTTGCTGTGCGGCTTGGGCGCCGATTGAGCAAAACCCGCATTGGGCGGTCACCTTGGCCGTGGCGATCACCCATCTCGGCCCGCCCAAACCGCGCCGACCGCACGCGCCCGGACCGCTCGCGTTTGATGATGCCGCCTATGTCACGGCGGTGCTCACCCAAGCGGGCTTCGCCGATCCCGCCGTGCAGCCTCTTGCCTTTCACCTGCAAGGTGAGGGGTTGGCAAGCGAAGCGGACATCGCCACCAAAATCGGCCCCTCTGGCGCCTTACTCGATGAAAAATCCGCTGACCCCGCCCAACGCGCCGCCTTACGCACCGCCTTCGAACAGGCCCTCGCGCCGATCATGGCGCACGGCGTGAAACTTCCCGCGACCTTGCATTTGATCACCGGGCAACGCGCCTGATATGCCATTGGGGAGACTCCTTAAAAGCAGGCATCGTTTACCGATCATTTTTATCACGTCATTGCCGATTTTATCGAGTATTTTGGTCATTATCGGCGTTTTTAAGAACGACCCAAGATTTGCCATCATGCGGCTCACCAGCGCCCTCCACCAAAACCCGTTTTGGGGCGCATGGAATTGGGTTGATCCGACCATTGGTTTCATCACCCAGCCGCTCGGGATGCTGAGTGCCGATGATTGGCTGCATGGCATTGTGCCATGGTGGAACCCGTATTCCGGCGTCGGCATGCCGCTTGCGGCTGAAATGCAGACATTGTCGTTCTTTTTACCCTTTGTGTTGCTCCTCAAATACTGGCAAGGATGGTTAGCGCTCAAAATCATTTTGCAAATATTATCAGGATTATTCACCTACGCGCTGCTGATCCAAATGCGGATGACGCGCCTTGCCGCGATGTCGGCTGCCGCTTTATATGCGCTGAACGCCACCTTCTTTCTCGACCCTCATGTGATGGGGCCGATTGCCTTTGGCCCGTTATTATTGCTCGGTATTGAGCGCGCCTATGACGCAACGATCCGCCACCAACCACGCGGTTGGGCGCTCATTCCGCTTGCCGTGGCTTATTTGGTTTACAGCGGTTATCCTGAAGTCGCTTATATCGAAGGGTTGTTAGGCGTTGTCTGGACATTGTGGCGCTTTGCGCTTGTGGGCGCCGCGCGGTGGCGGTTCCTCGCAAAAATAGCCCTCGGCGGCATCCTCGGCATCGGTCTCGCATTGCCGATTTTGGTGCCATTTTTTGAGTATGTTCATCTCTCGTTCCTTGGAAAACATGCTGATTACTACAGCAAAATGTCAATCCGTCTGACTGACCTGATTAGGCAAGTTTTTCCCTATTTATTTGGCCCCGTCGGCACGCCGCTCGCGCCGCATCGATATCACAATGAGCTGTTCATTGTTCGTTATTGGATCAAATTGAGCGATTGGTTCGGCGCTGTCGCCGCAATCTTGGCGCTGGCTTCGCTCATCCGCCCCGCGCGTTTTCAGGGTCTGCAATGGGTGTTGCTCGGCGTTATCGCGGTCTGGGAAGCGCGGATATTTGGGTTTCCACCGGCGATTTGGGCGCTCGATCAAATTCCGCTGTTGGCGCAGACCGATTCGGTCCGGTTCTGCGGCCCCACAATCGAACTCGCTAGTTTCATTATGGTGGCGATCGCGATTGATACATGGCAGCGCCATGGCGGCCTTGCGCGCAGGGCGGCATATCTTCTGATCGCTGGCTTTTTGGCGATAGCGGCTTTCGCGGTGTTGCCACTCATCCATTCGATACGTTTATGGGTGCTCGGTCGTCCCAGCCTCACCTATTTTATCGTCGGAACAACTTTGCTCTGGGTGGTCATGGCGCTGACAGCGATTATTCTCCTAACGCGCGCGCCAAGACGTCACGCCGCAATTTTGCTCGGGCTGATCATTAGCGGTAGTGCCGTTGTGGATGCGAGCATCACGCAACTCGGCGCGCCGCGCCAAGCCAAACTCGATATCCATGGCGTGGCGTTTTTAAAGCGCCATCTCGGCTTGGCACGATTTTACACACTCGGCCCGTTTGGGCCTAATTATCCCGCCGCGTTTCATATCGCCTCGATCAACGACAATGCATTGCCGGTCGCGCAGAATTGGAATCATTATATCCATAAAAATCTCGACCGTTATGCTAACGTTGTGCTGTTGACCGGTGATTTGCCGCGTCGGCCAACGCAGAACCACCGGTTCGATGCCCTGCATCACACAATGCAAGGCGCCCCCCGGCAGCCGGCTGAATTACGGCGTCATTTGCAAGCCTACGAAAATATCGGCGTTCGTTATGTCGCGGCGTTGAGTGATCAGAACCCGTTCATCCATTCTGTGATTTTTGCTCAACGATTCGGCCCGCTCACCCCGCTGCCTTTGGCTTCTGGCGGGGTTTTGCAAGGCGATATTGCCGGTGCCGCCGTCAAAAATTTGCGCCATATCGATCAGATCGATATGCTCATCGGCACCTATCACGGCGCCGCCAGCGGGCATTTGGTGGTAACATTATGCCAGGGTGATCATTGCCGCTCGGGACGCGGAGAGCTTAAAACCGCGAGCGATGGCGCCTATCTTGCAATCCCTCTTGATCATCCGCTCGCGATCCGTCACGACCAATCGCTGTCAATTAAAATAACGCATCCGCGGGGTAGCACCGTCGCCATTTGGTTCGGCAAGCCGCAATCGTCAGGCATCGGGTTGGCCAGCATGCCGCCCGCTTTGCACGGCTTGAAACCGGTGCTTCGGCTGGTTTCCTTGCCAGCGCCGCCACGACCGATATTGGTGTTTCACAATAAGGTGATGCGCCTCTACCAATTGCCGCATACCCGTGCGTTATTTTCAGCATCCAACGTCTGCCAGCTTACCATGCGCACGTGGCACCGTGCCGATGCGCAGTGCCGGGCTGTCACCAAATTAACTTGGCTGGAAGCTGATTTTCCAGGATGGCATGCGACCATCAATGGCCGATTAACAAAGATCAAGCCAACAGGTGATATTTTCCAATCCATCACATTGCCGGTTGGGGCTAGCCATATTCATTTCTTTTATCGGCCACCCGGAATACGCCGAAGCTGCGCCATCGCGTTTGCTGCATTGCTAATCTGGCTCGCCGCCATCGCACACGCCACATTAGGCGTGATGCGACGGCACTGAAGCCTTGGCGTGATGATGGTTTCGCCGTCCGGTCACTGACAGGCCAGACATTCCTCATAATTGGTCGAACTGACCGGCACGGCGGCTAACGGCGCTGGAATATCAGCAGCGATATTAATGTCATTCACCCGCGCCACTTTCTCGCTCACCGTGTCCGCGCGCTGGATCGATAGCGACCGGCAATAATAGAGCGATTTAACCCCGCGCTTCCAAGCCTGATAATGGATTTGATGCAGGTCCCGCTTGTGAACATTCGCAGGCAGAAACACATTCACCGATTGGCTCTGGCAAATATAGGGCGTGCGATCCGCCGCATGCTCGACAATCCAGCGTTGATCCAGCTCAAAAGCGGTTTTGAACACGGCCTTCTCATCGTCGGTGAGAAAATCAAGATGCTGCACCGACCCTTTGGTCACCGTGATGTTCGACCAAGTCTCATCATCATCGCGCCCCTTGGCCGCGAGCAATTTCTGCAAATGCCGGTTGCGCACCGAAAAACTGCCGGACAAGGTCTTTTGCAAAAACACATTGGCGGCAATCGGCTCGATCCCAGGGCTGGAATTGCCCGCGATGATCGAGATCGACGCCGTCGGCGCAATCGCGATTTTATTGGAAAACCGTTCCATCACCCCATAATCGGCGGCGTCAGGGCAGGGGCCACGCTCTTGCGCGAGCTTGCGCGAGGCGGCATCGGCACCGGCGCGGATATGTTTGAAAATGCGCAAATTCCACGCCTTTGCCATCGCGCTTTCGAAGGGAATGTTGAGCGCCTGCAAAAAGGAGTGGAACCCCATCACCCCAAGCCCGACCGACCGCTCACGCATCGCCGCATATTTCGCCCGCCCCATACTGTCGGGCGCCCGATCAATGAAATCTTGCAGCACATTATCGAGGAAGCGCATCAAATCCTCGATGAATTGTGGATTATCATGCCATTCCAGCCATGTTTCCAAATTGATCGAGGACAGGCAACACACCGCCGTGCGCTGTTGGCCATGCTGATCAAGCCCGGTGGGGAGCGTGATTTCCGAGCAGAGATTCGAGGTTTTCACCTCCAGCCCCGCAAGCTTGTGATGCTCCGGGCGGGCATTATTGACGTGATCGGAAAACACCAAATACGGCTCGCCGGTTTCGATCCGCGCGGTCAAAATCCGAATCCAGAGCGAACGAGCGGAAACATTACGCACATGCGCGCCATCTTTCGGCGAGGTGAGCGACCAGGTTTCATCCGCCTCAACCGCACGCATGAATGCATCCGAGATCAGAATCCCATGATGCAAATTCAGCGCCTTGCGATTCGGATCGCCACCGGTGGGGCGGCGGATTTCGATGAATTCCTCCACTTCGGGATGCGAAATCGGCAAATAAACCGCCGCCGAGCCGCGCCGCAGCGAGCCTTGCGAAATCGCCAGCGTCAGGCTGTCCATCACCCGAATGAACGGCACCACGCCGGAGGTTTTGCCGTTTTGCCCGACTTTTTCGCCAATCGAGCGCAAATTGCCCCAATAAGACCCAATGCCGCCGCCCTTGGAGGCCAGCCACACATTCTCGTTCCAAAGATCGACGATGCCTTCAAGACTATCCGAGGCCTCGTTCAAAAAGCAGGAAATCGGCAAACCACGGCTGGTCCCGCCATTCGACAAAACCGGCGTCGCCGGCATGAACCACAGGCGGCTGATATAATCATAGAGCCGCTGCGCATGCGCGGCGTCGTCGCCATAATAGGATGCGACCCGCGCAAATAAATCTTGATAGCCCTCGCCGGGCAGCAAATAGCGATCATCCAGCGTCGCGCGGCCAAAATCGGTCAACAGCGAATCGCGTGACCGGTCGACTCGAACCTGGAATCGACCATGCATTTGCACGGTATCATCGAGCATTGACGGCTCAGCCGAAAGCTCGGCCATTGCGGATTTCGAAATTGCGTTCATTGCCTCGTCAGCCTTCCTTAATCTCCCCCTATATCAACATATAGAGGGCGGTTCGCGCAATCGCATACTAGATGCAGTGATAAAGATTTTTTGCGGAAAATTCATCCAGCGCTAGGCTAAGCGTAGGCGCTGCTTCATGTTCACTTTATGTTCTGTATCCCAGAAGTCACACTGACGCAAGACGGACTCGCCGCGCCGCCGCATCCCAGCGCCGCCATCACCGATTCGATGGGCTTGGACCAGTCGCCGAGCCGCTCCTGCCGGTGCAGCCGCACTGAGCGATACCAGGGCGAATCGGCGCCGGTTTGGCCCCAGCGCCAATCACAGGCCGATGACAGCATAATATGGCACGGCACACCGAGGGCCCCGGCCAGATGCGCAACCGAGGTATCAACCGTCACCACCGCATCCAACGACGCGATGATCGCGGCGGTATCCGCATAATCGCGCACCATCGTCATCGCATCGGGAATCGGATAGGCGCCGCGCTGTGCGCCAAATTGCAGCGCAACTGCGTTCAGGCCGGGCGCGTTCAGGCCGGGCGCGGCCAGCAGCGGCGCGAACGCGCCCGGCGGCAAGGATCGCCGCCGATCATTATCATGGCCGGGATTACCCGCCCAAACCAAACCGATTCGCGGTCGTGCCGGCGCCGTATGCTGCGCCAGCCACGCCCGCGCCCCCGCGATCAGGCCGGGGTCGGCGCTGAGATACCCATCGGCCCTCGGAATCGATGATCGTGTCAACCCGAGCGCCAGCGGCAAACTCATCTGATCAATCGCCGCGTCAAAGCCACCCGCCTCGTTCGCCGCCGTTAAATCGATCAGGCGTGCGGGCACGTCTTGCAGCAGCCGGTGCAAGACTGGCGCACAGGCGAGGGTGATCCGCAGCCCGCGCGCGGCGAGGTCAGGGATGAACCGGGCCAGCATGATGGTATCGCCCATGCCCTGCTCGGCGCGGATCAAGAGGCGGCGCCCGGCCACCGCAGCCCCCTGCCAAATCGGTGCGGGCAGCCGCGTGAACGCGCGCCCATGCAGTGGATGGCGCTTGCGCCACTCATAGGCAGCAAAGCCCGCAGGATAATCGCCCTTCAGCAGCAGCGCGATGCCCCGATTCCAATGAGGCTGCGGATGCTCCGGATCGAGACTGATCGCCCGATCCGCGCAAGCAATCGCCTCATCCAGCCGCCCCGCCAAGCAGGCTTCATAGCCCCGTGTTACCCAAGCCGGGACCATCGTCGGGTCCAGCCGGGTGGCCATGGCGAGGTCTTGCGCCGCGGCTTCCAGCGCATCAAGGTCGAGCTTCGCCGCCCCGCGATTGAGCCAAAACCCGGCATTGCCGGGCTGGGCCGCCAACGCCACATCATAAGCCGCAATCGCCCCGGTGAAATCCGCCCGCGCCGCCAAGCTCGCTGCCTTGGTGCCCCATGCATGCCAACAGCCCGGATCGAGCGCCAAGGCGGCGTCCGCCTCGGCTTCAGCCCCCGCCGCATCGCCCTGCGCTAGCAACCCGGCGGCAAGACCGGCATGGCCGGACGCTGCCGCCGGTCGGCCCGCCACTGCCGCCCGATAGGCCGCAATCGCCCCCGTCGTATCGCCCCGCGCCAGCCGGATCGCCCCATTAATCATCCACGCCTCAAACAAAGGCGACGCCGCCCCCCAAGCCGGCGCGCCGATCAACTGATCCAGCGCCGCTTGCGAGACCAATGCAGCTTCATCCAGCGCGCCGGACGCCCAAAGCGCATTGGCGAGATTGATCCGTGCCGCCTGATCCACCGGATTTAACCGCAGCGCCTCGGTAAAATAATGCGCCGCCGCCGCAAAATTCGCGCAGCGATAGGCCTCAAGCCCTGATCGCAGGCGTGCCTCATAGGACTCATCATCAGGGCGCGACATATCGGGGCGGTGCATCACCTTCATGCGACCGTCCCTAGCCGATAAACCTAAATTTTCAGTGAACAACGCCCCGGCAAGATTGCCTTACCATCACCGCCTGATCGCTGAGCCGGACGGGCGCAAAATCTCAGCGTGCGGCGAGCAGCGTGCCCTGATAATGGCTCAAGCGCGGAAAATGCCCCTCCGCCAGCGCGTTCAAACTATCGGGCGTAACCCCCAGCTCATCGGCGTAAATCCAGCTCTCGGTCAGCACTTCCCGCACGAAATGCCGCGTCTGGCCGTTCGGGATCGATTCCATGAAAATCAGCGGATCGCCTCCATGCCGATAGCGTTGCGCCCACGCCACCGCCGCCGCCGGCCCGGCATTATAGCTGGCCAGCACATCGAGCAAATTGCCATCCACCCAATGCTGATTTCCCAAATATTGCAAATAAGTCTGTCCCAACGCCAAGCTGACCGCCGGATCGCTGAGATTACCCTGCACCCCGCTCAGCCGCGCCATGCTCCCCGCCGTTGTTGGCATCAGCTGCATCAACCCACGCGCGCCCACCGGCGAGACCGCATTGGCGTTGAACCCGGATTCGGTGCGGGCCAGCGCATACATCAGAGCCGGATTAACCTGGAACCCGCCGCTCGGCTGCAAGCCCGGCAGCGGCAAGCGCGCCGCCGAATAAATCGTGCTGGGGGCCTCGGCGTTGAACGCGATGGCCACATCCATCAACCCGGCCCGGCTCGCCACCCGCGCCACCGCCCGCGCCATCGCCTGATTACGCTGCACGGACGGCCAGAGCGCGCGCAACGCCGCATCGGCCTCTTGCGGTCGGCCCACCTGGATCAAGGCAAAGGCAAGTTTGCCCTCCGGCTGCGCTTCAACCGCCTCGACATCCGCTTCCGATAGCGCGCCCGCCGCGCCAAACCGCTCAAAACCTCTGCCGAGCAGCCGCCCGGCCAGCATGCCATAAAAACTCGTCTGGCTGCGCGCCGCGCGGTTCAGCCAGGATAAATAGGTCGTCGGCTGGCGCAGCCGCAAGGCGGTGCGCGCCGCCCAGAACGCCCCAGCCGCATGCTCGCCCGCCGTGCCGCGTGCCGCCTCAGCCGCCGCGACGAAGCAGGGCAGGGCGCCCGATAGATTATGCAATTGCCACGCGGATAGTCCGGCGATGTAATCCGCCAGCCACGAATTTTTCCCCGTCGCCAGCATCTGCTCATGGGCGATCCGATAGGCGCGACCATAATCGCCCTGGGCAAATAAATGCCGCGCCTGGATGGCCTGCGGGTTCAAGGACGCGCGCACCGAGCCGCTCGACCCACTCGCCACCAGCGGCGGCGAGGGCACATCGCTCACCAGCGCCGCCGGCGGCGGTGCCGCGCCACGGGGCAGGCGGCTGAGCAGCAACGCCCTGATCCGCCTCGTGTAAGGTTGGCCATTATAGCGGGCGAGCCAAGCGGCGAGTTGGGCGGGCGTCGAGACGTGATACGGGCCGAGATATTTCTGCGCTTCGACTTGACCGATCAGCAATGGGCTTTGCAAGCGCGATTCCAGCGCGGCCGCCTGCGCCATTCGCCCGTCATGCTGATCGGCAAAGATGCGCCGATACAGCGCCACATCGCTGGGCGCGAGCGGTCGAGCGAGCACCACCTCAGCCCCGTTGGCTGGGGTTGAACGCGGTATCGCATAGGCAACGCTGCCGGAGGATGAAACCCCGGACTGCCGATCTGGTGACCCCCTTTGTCCGGCTAGCGCCACGGAAGGAAAGCTGGCGGTAGCGGACCATGCGATCGTGGCGATCAACGCGACGATGGCATGTCGGCGGGAGAGCGCTTTGAGTGCTCCTCGCATGGGTCGAATGGCTACACGGGGAGTATCCGGGTGAGCAACCCCTTTACGTGAGACAAATCTTATTATTGAGGCAAAATATCGCTTTAGAATAGGTTCCGGGGCGGTGTTAATATCACAATGTCGTTACCGGATGCGTTTTTTGTGATGCAGCATTGCACCAAGTGCTGACGAACAATGTTCAGCGTTCGATTCGGCGTCGCAGCGCCAGCAAATCGGCCCAGGCTTCGCGTTTGGCCTCTGGTTTCCTCAATAAATAGGCCGGGTGATAGGTCGGCAGCATCGGCAAAGCATGATTAAGATCAGGAACGATAATCTCCTGCCACTGCCCACGAATTTTGGTAATCGGCGCCGGTCGGCCCAGCACCGCCCGCACCGCCACCGCCCCGAGCAGCAGCACCGCGCGCGGGCGCACCAGCGCAATATGGCGCCATAAAAAGGGCAGGCATTGATTGATTTCCGCCTCGGAGGGCGTGCGATTGCCCGGTGGCCGCCACGGCACCGTGTTGATAATCCGCACCATGCCGCGATCCAGCCCGATGCTGCCCAACATCCGATCCAGCAATTGCCCCGCCGGACCAACAAAGGGCCGGCCAATCCGGTCTTCCTCTGCGCCGGGGGCTTCGCCAATCAGCAATAGCTGTGCCGCCGCCGCGCCATCGGCAAACACTAATTGCGTTGCCGTGCGCTTGAGCGCGCATCCCTCGAACGCCGCCAGCGCCGCGCGCAGCGCATCCAGCGTATCAATGCCGCTCAAATCGATCGACCCGCCAATCGGCGCCCCCGACGGCGCTGGCCCCCCGACCGCCGTCGGCCCCGCTGCAACCGTCGCCCTCACCGGTGCGACGCGCGCCATCGGCGCGGATTGCCCGCGCCGGTCCTGCGCCGCGTCCAGCAACGCCTCATCAGCACCCCAATCGCATTGGAGCTCCAAGAGTTTGATCCAGTCCGATCGCGGCACCACGCTCATAGGCTGATTTGGCCCGCCTCCCGCCGGTAATGCAATGGGGCTGATCGCCAAAGCCACTTTACGAACAGACCGCCCTTTCCGTATACGTCAATCGACGACAAGCCTAAAATCACTCTAAATCATCGCTGAGCCGATCCATTCAGCCCGTCACGGAGCAACGCTATGACCGATCCAACCCACGACACTGGCGAGACCGATATGCGCAGCATGCCACGGGAATCGATGGCGTTTGACGTGGTGGTGGTCGGTGCGGGACCCGCAGGCCTTGCCAGCGCCATCCGGCTCAAACAGCTCAACCCCGACATTAGCGTCTGCGTGGTGGAAAAAGCCAGCGAAGTCGGCGCGCATATTCTCTCTGGCTGCGTGCTGGAGCCGCGCGCCTTTGCTGAATTGCTGCCGGACGCCAAAATCACCGATATCGAATTTGCCGTCCCCGCTGGCGAGGATCGGTTTTTGTTCCTCACCGAAAAATCCAGCTACAAAATGCCAACGCCGCCGCAAATGCATAATCACGGCAATTACGTGGTCAGCCTTGGTAACGTCGTGCGGTTTCTCGGCGCGCAGGCCGAGGCGCTGGGTGTCGAAATCTATCCCGGCTTCGCTGCCGCCGAAATTCTCACCGAGGCTGGCCGCGTGGTCGGTGTGGCAACCGGCGATATGGGAATCGGCAAAGATGGCCAACCCACCGAGCTGTTTCAGCGCGGCATGGAGTTGCGGGCGAGCTACACCGTGTTCGCCGAAGGCTGCCGGGGCAGTCTCGGCAAACAGCTCATCGCCACCTACGGCCTCAATCAAGGGGTTGATCCGCAAACCTATGGCATTGGCATTAAAGAGCTTTGGGAGGTGCCCGCCGCGCAGCATCGCCCCGGCCTCGTGATGCATAGTATCGGCTGGCCGCTGGACCGCAAAACCTATGGCGGGTCATTCCTATATCATCTCGGCGGCAATTTGATGGCTTATGGTTTCGTGGTTGGTTTGGATTACGAAAATCCGTATTTCTCGCCGTTCGAGGAAATGCAGCGTTTCAAAACCCACCCGGCCATCCGCCCGTTTTTCGAGGGGGCCAAACGCATTTCCTATGGCGCGCGCGCCCTCAATGAAGGCGGCTTCCAATCAATCCCGAAACTCATCGTCCCCGGCGGCGTGCTGGTTGGTTGCGAAGCGGGTTTCCTCAATGTGCCGAAAATCAAAGGCACCCACACCGCGATGAAATCGGGCATGCTTGCCGCCGAGACCATCGCGGACGCGCTGGTCGGCAGCAAGCCCGATCTGCTCGACGCGTTCCCGGCCAAAATCCGCGCGAGCTGGCTGTGGCCCGAGCTTGAAGCTGTGCGCAATATCCGCCCCGGCTTTGCCAAATTCGGCCTGTTTGGCGGGTTGATGAACGCTGCCTTCGAGACCTATATCACCCGGGGCAAATCCCCCTGGACGCTGAGCCAACACGCCGATAACACCACCCTCAAGCCTGCGGCCCAAAGCACGCCCATCGCCTATCCCAAGCCCGATGGCAAATTAACGTTCGACCGGCTCTCTTCGGTGTTTATCTCCAACACCAATCACGAAGAAAACCAACCTGCCCATCTAACATTGCGCAATCCCGAGGTGGCCATTTCGGTGAATTGGGCGCAATATCGCAGCCCCGAAACCCGCTATTGCCCCGCCGGCGTCTATGAAATTATCGGCGCGGACGCGCAAAAACCACGGCTGCAAATCAACGCGCAAAACTGCGTGCATTGCAAAACCTGCGACATCAAAGACCCCACGCAAAATATCAACTGGGTGACCCCCGAGGGCGCGGGCGGGCCGAATTATCCCGGCGGCATGTAATCATCCATCATCCGCCGGAGCGAAACGCTGACATGTGGCGTGTGCGCGCCGCCGCCCAAAATCACCCCGCGCACCGGGCTGATATCGGCGTAATCGCGCCCAATCGCGAGGATCACATGATCGCAATCCACGATTAAATTATTGGTCGGATCAAAATCCCGCCAGCCCAAAGCCGGGCCTAACCACACCGAAACCCAAGCATGCGTCTGCTCCGCCCCCCGGCTGCCATCGGGCACCACGAGGTCCGAGGCGCTGCGCAAATAGCCCGATACATAACGCGCAGGCACACCACCCGCCCGCAGCGCCGCGATCATCACATGCGCATAATCCTGACAAACCCCTGCCCGCCGCGCGAACGCCGCCTGCGCGGTGGTGGCAATCGTGGTCACGCCCTGCTCATAGGAAAACGCACCATAGATTTTCTGCATCAAAGCCATCACCGCCGAAGCCGGTGTGGCCGTCTCGATCAAGCTTGCCGCAGCCAACGCACGCAAGCCCGCATCGGCCTCGGTGAGTGACGTTGGTTGCAAAAACTCGATCAATGCTGGATCGCCGCGTGCGTGCGCCCGCAGCGCGCCCAATGTCAGCGGGTTTCGCGCCTGCGCCGCCATCAGCGTTTCTGTCCAAGGTTCAATGAGGATTTGCGCGTCTAACAATGTTTCGAAAAATTGATGCGCCGCCAAACATTCAACCGAGATCAAGCTATTGCCGAAATAATCCTGCTCGTCGATCCGCTGATCGGGCAGCGGCGTGATATCCAGCATCGCCATCACCACCTGTTGTCGGCCTTGGCTGCGCGGCAAAAGATGCAGCAAATGCCGTGCATGATGCGCTGGTGCCGAATAATCATAGCGCGAACGATGGGTCAGCGCATAGCGGATCATCGCAACCGTTCCTGGCTGGATTGACCCAGCTGATGCCCCGCCGGGCGCGGCGCGAATAAATCGCGCATCATCCGGTTCGAGAGTTGCCGCAACGCTTCCGCCTGCGCCCGCAGCGCCTCGATCAGTAAACCCGCTGCCGTATCCAGCGGCGCTGCTGGCATCTCAGGCGCGAATTGGCTCGCCGTCTCTAACATCGCAAAAGCCCGCTGCAACGCTTGGGTTTGAAAGGCAAGGCTGCGCGGATGATCGGCTGTGTGGAGCAAAAGCTGCAACGCCGCCTCCGGCGCAATCGCCCCGCCATATTCGGTCTCATAGCTCAATCCTGCATCCGCCAGCTCAACCGCCAGCGCAATGCCCAAATCCCGCCGCGCTGGTTTGCCCGCCATCAAATGCGCGAGCATATCGGCAATCGTAATCCCGCGCTCTAACCGTCTGCCGATTTCAACAAATAAAAACGCCCCGCCGCCCGCCGCATCTTCCGCCATCACGCCACTAAAACTCGCCAGCGCTTGCGCCAAAATCGGCCAGGCGCGCTCGTCATCATCATGGATCGCCAGCGCATCCCGCGCCGAGGCAAGGGCCGCTTCCACATTGCGCAGCATGCGCGGGCTAAATCGCTCCGCCGCCACCGAAACCAAGCGCGTCACCTCCTGCACCAAGGCCGAGAGCGGGCGATGCCGCGCGAGCGCTTGGCGCAGCGCCGAAGCCGGGCGCAAACTGCCGCTCCATTCCTGCGGCAGCAATTTGGCCGCCACTAACAGTTCGGTGAGCAAGCCGCGCTCCGTCGCCTCATGCGCCAGACCGCTCACATCGGCAAAATGCACCATCGCCACCGTGAGCAAACGCTGCGCGTGATCGAGCCGCTCGACCATGCGCCCGAGCCAATATAAGGATTCCGCAATCCGGCTTGGCAAATCCAAGCGCAGGCGCGATTGGGCGGGCGCTTGCGGCGCCGCGCGCGGCGGCGCCACGGCGGAGGCACTGGCATCGCCCGACTCAATCACCCAAATATCCTGCATTATTGCCGCCCCTGCCGCGTCATGACTCAGCTTCAACCCGCCCGGCAGCACTTCCCAACCGCTCGCGAGCCGCATTGCGAAAAACCGATAACGCGCGTCAGAAGGGGGCGCATCCCCCATCGGCAAATCCGCCGAATCCGGCAAAAACCCTGCCAGCGTCTCAGCCAATCCCGCCCCCGGCGCATTCAGCATCACCGCCCGGTCGCGCCGCAACGCCGAAAACAACCCGGCAATCCCGCGATCGGGCGATCCGCCTTGTTCTAACGGGTCAATCGCCGCATCCTCCATACACCGCACAATCAACCGCAAGGGCTGCCCACCGGCCAGCGTCTTGACCTGCATCGTATCGCCAATCATCGCCAAATCCCCAGGCCGCAGCACCAACGCGCCCAAAAGCCGTGCGAGGAAATGAATATCAGCCAAATCACCCTGCCCATCGGTGAGCACGGCCATCGGCTGGCCCCCGGCCAGCGCGTGCAAATCCTCACGTAACCGCTCGATCAACGGATTTTGGCTCGCGAGCGTCACCGCCGCACGCATCTCCGGCATCATCTCGGCGGTCAAGCGGCGCAGCATCACCGCATGACCCAAACCGGCGGGAGCGGCACAATGATCGCGCAGCATCGCATAACCGCCCGCCGGATGACGGATCAAATCAATCGCGTAGAAACCAAGCCGGGGTGCGGCCAACGGCCCGGTCACCATCGGGCGGATGAAATTCGCCGCGCGAAATAGCGTCTCCGGCGGCACCGCCAGCGCACTCAACGCCCCGCCGGTATAGGCCGTTTCAATCATCGCTTCGCAGGCCCAGGCCCGCGCCACAATCGAGCGCGCCAAGCCCGAAAACGCCGCCGCCGCCATTGGCACTGGCATCGGATCGTAACCACCGGCCAAAACCCCGGTCTTCTGCATCGGGCTGAGCAACCCGGCCCGCCGCCGCAGCGCCACCCCGCGAGCGGCAAATTCCTCAGCGCCAATGCGCTGCAGCGCCTCGGTCGCGATCCGCGTCGCCGCGCGCTCTGCCGCCCGCGTCGCAACGGTCGCTCCGCGTTGATCGATCATCGGCGAGGGCAGGGCGTCATGGCTCATCGGCGGATCATAGGCGAGCCTGGGGTCGGGGGGAATCAGCGTCGCCACATTCTTTTATACCCCGGCATGCGAATAATTCGTAAGCAAATTTTCGCGCCACCCCACGCGACCGCCGGAATTTGCGACTATTTTGACGCCAAGTGGCATAAAAATCAGCGCGCCGTTCAATAAATCTGCCTAAAATCACGCCGAATCGTTGCTTTTCGCTATTTTTCGGTTGCATCGCGCCGCCGCACCGTTGAACATAAGCCCCGATAAGAGGAGTGCCTTGGATGGCTATGCACGCGTCCGATTTATTCGCCGATTACCAAGCGGGACGATTTTTTTGCGAATTGACGCGCCCGCGCCCGGATGATGCGGGTGTCTCGGCGCTGATCCGTCAGCGGCTCGACCAAATTGGCGGTGCCGCCTTGCGCGCCCGCGCCACCGCCGCCGAGAGCGACCTGATCGATCTCGGCATCACCTTCACCGTCTATTCCGATGCGCAGGCGATTGACCGAATTTTACCCTTCGATTGCATCCCGCGCATTCTCACCGCTGCCGAATGGGCGCACCTCGAAGCGGGCTGCCTGCAACGCGTCGCCGCGCTCAATGCCTTCCTCGGCGATATTTATGGCGGCGGCAAAATCGTCAAAGACGGCATCATCCCCGCTGATCTGGTGTTCGGCAACGCGAATTTCCGCCCCGAAATGCGCGATTTCCCTGTGCCGCACGGCACCTATGTCCATGTTTGCGGCATCGATATCATCCGCGATGAGTTCGGCGATTTTCGCGTGCTCGAGGATAATGCCCGCACCCCCTCCGGCGTCTCTTACGTGGTGGAAAACCGCCATCTGATGCTGCGCGCCTTCCCCGATCTGATGGCTGGCGTGCGGCTGCGCCCGGTCGATGATTACGGCTACCGCCTGCGCGCCGCAATGAACGAGATCGCCCCGGATGGCACCGATAATCCCGAAGTCGTGCTACTCTCGCCGGGCATCTATAATTCCGCCTATTTCGAGCATGTATTCCTCGCCCGCGAAATGGGCGTCCCGCTGGTGCAAGGGGCGGATCTGACCATCGAGAATGACCGCGTGTTCATGCGCACCAGTGCTGGCCCGCGCCGGGTCCACACCATTTATCGCCGCCTGAATGATGATTTTATCGATCCCG
>JAKBBY010000157.1 GCA_021808315.1 Pseudomonadota bacterium
CACTTCGGTGCCGCCTTTTTTTTGCCCGCGCTCAGAGCGTGCTGTTAACCGATGGTCAACAAAGCAGTGGCGTTTGTCACGAGGCCGCTGAGCAGACGCGTGATCGCAGATTGTACATTGTTGAACCCCATATGCCGCGTCAAATTCGTCTCGTCCATATAGAGGCCGCGGGCAATTTCGATTTGCAGCACATGCACGTGATGGCGGGGCCGCCCGTAATGGCGGGTGACGTAGCCGCCGGCATAGGGATCGTTCCGGCGAACCAGAAAACCTTCGTGGCGGAGCGCAATTTCGACATGGGTGACAATATCGCGATGACAGGCCGCGCCATGGGCATCGCCCAGCACAATGTCGGGCGGACGGCTGGATGGGGTCAGCGGGGTTGGCATCGAATGCGCATCAATCAGCAGGCAGACGCCAAATTGTGCAATCGTGCGTTCGATCAGCGTTTGCAGGGCCAGGTGATAGGGCGTCCAACAGGTGGCGATGCGGGTTTGCGCCTCGGCAAAGCGGAGTTTTTGCCGGTAAATCGGCTCGCCGGACCCCACCAGCTTGGCGATGGTGCCCAAACCAGCCGCGACACGCGGGCTGGTGCGGTTGATATGGGGCGGCAAAGCGTCTTCGAACATGGCCGGGTCGAGTTCCCAGGCTTCGCGGTTCACATCGCAAAATGCGCGGGGGAAGTTGGCTGCGAGCAGCGGCACGCCAAGGCCGGGGGCGGCGGCGAATAATTCATCGACGAAGCAATCTTCGGTTTTGCGCAGTGAAAACGGCGTGAGGCGGGACGCGGCGAGAAATTCGGCGGGATAATCGCGGCCCGAATGCGGCGAGGCGACGATCAAAGGTGCTGCCTGCACACGGGGTTGATCCAGGGTAATGGCGCCCGGCGCCTCGGTGCGCCGCGCCGCTGTAGGGGTTAATTCCATGAAACGCCGTCCATAAGGCAAAATTGACGCGAAAATGCCGACGGTCAATGCTATATGATGCTGAGCATGGTGCATCGTTGAACTGGAGGCGCTGTTAATGACCCGCATATGGCGCCCTACCCGAGTGAAACCGACGATCATCGCTGTCACGACGATCTCAATCATGGCGGCGCGCCCTAATCTGGCGTCAGGCCGGTTGCGTTGATGCTGCCAGATCAGGCGGCCCTAGCGGCGCTGATGGCAGGACGCCATGGCGACCCCTTTGCGCTGCTCGGCCCCCATGATTTCGGTGCGCACAGCATGGTGCGCACCATCCAGCCCGGGGCTGATGCCGTCACCTTGCTCGCGGCGAATGGCGTGGAGACGCCGATGGCGCGCATTCACCCGGGCGGGATTTTTCAAGGTGCCATTGCCGAGGGGGCGCGCTATCGGCTGGTGGTGCGCTGGGGCGACACCGAGATGATGCTCGATGATCCCTATTTTTTTGCGCCGATCTTGGGGGATATCGACCTGCATTTGATCGCGGAAGGGCGGCATTGGCAGCTTGCGGACCGGCTCGGTGCTCATCATCGCGAACATCAGGGGGTGGCTGGCGTGCATTTTGCGGTGTGGGCGCCGCACGCCGCGCGGGTTTCGGTGATTGGGGTGTTTAATCGCTGGGACGGGCGACGGCATCCGATGCGGTTGCATCCGGGGGCAGGGATCTGGGAAATTTTTATCCCCGGACTCATGCCCGGTGATTTATATAAATACGAAATCCTGACCGGGCAGGGCGCGATTTTCGCCAAGGCCGACCCGCTGGCGCAGCAAACCGAGGGGCCGCCGCGCACCGCCTCGATCGTGCCGGACCCGACCCCCTTGGTGTGGACCGATGCTGAATGGTGCGCCCGCCGCCGCAGCACCGCCGATGAGCCGATGAGCATTTACGAGGTTCATGCATCATCCTGGCGCCGACACCCGGATGGCAGCCCCTATTTGTGGCGCGAATTGGCCGAAACGCTGATCCCTTACGTGTGCGCGGCGGGCTTTACCCATATCGAGCTGCTCCCCGTGATGGCGCATCCGTTCGGTGGCTCGTGGGGCTACCAGCCGACCGGTTTATTCGCGCCGATGCCGCAACTGGGCACGCCGGCAGAGTTTGGCCAATTTGTCGATTGCTGCCACGCAGCGGGGCTTGGCGTGATTTTAGACATTGTGCCGGGGCATTTCCCGACCGATGCGCACGGCTTGGCGCGGTTTGATGGCAGTGCGCTCTATGAATATGCCGATCCACGCGAAGGGTTCCATCCGGACTGGAATACGCTGATTTATAATTTCGCGCGCCGGGAAGTGCGCAATTTCCTCATCGCCCATGCGCTATTCTGGGTTGAGCGGTTTCATATCGATGGGTTGCGCGTCGATGCCGTGGCCTCGATGCTGTATCGGGATTATTCGCGCCCGGCGGGGAGCTGGATTGCCAATGCCCATGGCGGGCGGGAAAATTTGGAAGCGGTAGCGCTGCTGCGGCTGATGAATGAAACGCTGCGCGAACGCGCCCCGACTGTTGCGGTGATCGCTGAGGAATCGACCTCCTGGCCCGGCGTGACGCGCGCAATCAGCGAAGGCGGGCTTGGGTTCAGCCATAAATGGAATTTAGGCTGGATGCACGATACGCTTGATTACATCGCACAAGACCCGATTTATCGCCGCTATCACCATCATAAAATGACGTTCGGGCTTACCTACGCGTTCAGCGAACGTTTCGTGCTGCCCATTTCGCATGATGAGGTGGTGCACGGCAAAGGCTCGCTGCTGGGCAAGATGCCCGGCGATGATTGGCAGAAATTTGCCAATCTGCGGCTATATTTGAGCTATATGTGGACGCAGCCGGGTAAGAAATTACTGTTCATGGGCCAGGAATTTGGCCAGCGTTCCGAGTGGAATCACGATTCGCAACTCCCCTGGTGGGAGTGCGAGCAGGCAGCGCATGCGGGCATCGCTCGCTTGGTGGCTGATTTGAACCGGCTCTATCGGGGCGAAAGGGCTTTATCTGCAACCGATTTCGCCGATGAAGGCTTTCATTGGATTATCGTGGATGATGATGAGCAAAGCGTGTTTGCCTGGCAACGGCGATGCGCGGGCGCGCCGACCTTGGTGATGCTTGCGAATTTTACCCCTGAACCACGCAGCGACTACCGGCTTGGCGTGCCGCAGGCGGGCGAATGGCGCGAGGTGCTGAATAGTGACGCGACATGTTATGGCGGCGCCGGGTTGGGCAATTACGGTGCGGTGCATAGCGAGACGGTGGCGGCCCATGGCCATGCTGTGTCGCTGGTGCTGACCCTGCCGCCGCTGGCGCTGTTGATATTGCGCGGGCCGGTATGATGGATCTTGGCAGCGCCAAACTGCGCGTGGGCGAGCCTTACCGGCTCGGCGCGCACTGGGATGGGCTTGGCGTTAATTTCGCGGTGTTTTCTGCTCATGCCGAGCGGATTGAGCTGTGCGTGTTTGACCCGCGCGGCCAGCGGGAATTGGCCCGCTTTACCCTGCCTGCCTGCACCGATGAGGTGCATCATGGCTATCTGCCTGGGGCGGGGCCGGGTTTGGTTTATGGCTACCGGGCGCATGGGCTTTATCGGCCAGAAGACGGGCATCGGTTCAATCCGCACAAATTATTGCTCGACCCTTATGCCAAGGCGCTGGTCGGGCGGTTGCTGTGGTCCGACGCACTTTATGGCTATCGCACCGGATCGACGCATGCCGATTTATCGTTTGATCGGCGCGATAGTGCCTTTGCCATGCCCAAGGCGGTGGTCACCGCGCCAAATCCGCTCGCCTCCCGCGCAACCCGGCTGAGGCCGCCGCATAGCTGGGCCGAGACCGTGCTGTATGAGGTGCATGTGCGCGGACTGACCAAGACCCGCAGCGACGTGCCCGTTGCCTTGCGCGGGCGCTTTGCCGGCTTGGCCCAACCCGCGGTGATTGCGCATTTGCGTGCGCTGGGCGTCACGGCGGTGGAATTATTGCCGGTGCAGGCCTTTGCCCAAGACCGATTTCTGGTGGAGCGCGGGTTACGCCAATATTGGGGCTATTCGACGCTCGGGTTTTTCGCGCCGGAGCCGCATTATGCGGTGGAGCCGGGGCAAGCGAGCGCTGAATTTGCAGCGGCTGTGCGCGCTTTGCACGATGGCGGCATCGAGGTCATTCTGGATGTGGTGTATAACCACACCTGCGAAGGCGATGAGCGCGGGCCAACATTATCATGGCGCGGACTGGACAATGCCAGCTATTACCGAGCCGCCGCCGAGACCGCCCGGTTCGGCGTGA
Organism: Pseudomonadota bacterium; assembly: GCA_021808315.1. GTDB lineage: Bacteria > Pseudomonadota > Alphaproteobacteria > Acetobacterales > Acetobacteraceae > Acidiphilium. The sequence continues at coordinate 4,233 of JAKBBY010000157.1, forward strand.
ATGATACGGGTTGCGGCAATATGCTGGATTTTCGGCATCCGCGCGTGATCCAGATGGTGCTTGATAGTCTGCGCTATTGGGTTGAAAATTTTGGAGTGGATGGTTTCCGGTTTGATCTGGCGACATCACTCGGGCGGGAGACCGGCGGATTTGATCCCGGGGCGGGGTTTTTCGATGCAATCCGGCAAGACCCGCTTTTGGCCGGGGTCAAATTAATCGCCGAGCCTTGGGATTTGGGGCCGGGCGGCTATCAGCTCGGCAATTTTCCACCCGGCTTTGCCGAATGGAATGCCGATTGCCGCGATACGCTGCGGCGGTTTTGGCGCGGCGATTCCGGGCAGCGGCCCGAACTGGCCAAACGGCTCATGGGCTCGCCAGAATTATTTGATCATCGGACGCGCAAACCATGGGCGTCGATTAACATCGTCACCGTCCATGATGGTTTCACCCTGCGCGACCTCGTCAGCTATCAACAGCGCCATAATGAGGCCAATGGCGAGGATAATCGCGACGGGGCGAGCGATAATTTATCGCATCATTGGGGAATTGAAGGCGAAACCGACGATGTCGCGGTGCAGGCATTGCGGTTGCGTGTGGCGCGGGCGATGCTCGCGACATTGTTTTTATGCTTGGGCACGCCGATGATTTTGGGGGGCGATGAAATTGGGCGCAGCCAGGCGGGCAATAATAATGGCTATTGCCAGGATAATGCGATCTCGTGGTTCGAATGGGACGCGGTGCCACCGGGCTGGGATTTCCGCGCCATGATCGCCCGCCTGACCGAACTCCGGCGCGCCCATATCAGTCTGCGGAGCGAAAAATTTTTGCATGGCGCGACCGACCATGGCGGGCTTGCCGATACCGTCTGGTTTGATGAGGCCGGTGCGGCATTGACGCCGGATGCCTGGAGCGATGGGGCCGCGCAGCTTTTGATGGTGCGCCGGGCGGTGCTGGATGCCGCGCGCAATGCGGTGGATGTGACCTTGGTGCTGGTGAATGGCTCGGACACCGACCGGGACTTTGTGCTGCCTGCGATAGACGGCGGCTGGCGCTTTGAATTTGGCTCGGATGGTGACGCGGTGCGCGAGCCGGGTGCAGCCTTGTGTGTGCCATCGCGCAGCATCTGCCTGTTGGCCGGATGGGTGCCGGTGCAGCACGATGCGTGATGCGGCTTTGGACCTGCTGGCCGATGCGGCGGGGATTGCGACGCATTGGCGTGATGCATTTGGCGTCACCCATGCGGTGCATGAGGATACGCTGCGCGCCGTGCTCGCGGCGATCGGGCTGACAGCGGCGAGCGAAACGCAGTGCCGCAATGCGTTGGATTTCGTGATCGCCGCGCGCCAATCGATCCCCAAGCTGGTCACCGGCGATGTCGGCGCGCCCGTGACGCTGCCCGGAACTGCAGGGCGCTACCGGATTATCGCGGCTGACGGTTCGGTCGTCGAGGGCATGGCTGAGGCTTCTGATGATGGACGCGTGTCGCTCGCGCCAGTGTCACGACCTGGCGATTACCAGTTGGAGCTTGGCCAGCGTTTAATTGATCTCGCGATTGCGCCGACGCGAGCCTTCACCGTGCACGATTCGGGGGCGATAAGGCCGTGGGGCCTTTCGGTGCAGATTTACAGCGCAAGGCGGGCCGGGGCGCGGATTGGCGATTTCGGCGCTTTGGCGGATTTGGCGCGCAGCGCGGCGCGGCACGGCGCGGATGTGCTGGCGATCAGCCCGGTACACGCGCCATTCGCGGCGGCGCCGGAGCGGTTCAGCCCCTATGCGCCATCGAGCCGGATTGCGCTGAACCCGCTTTATGTGGATGCCAGTGGCGGGCCAGCGCCGGAGCATTTGATCGATTGGCCGCAGGCGCATCGGGC
>JAKBBY010000158.1 GCA_021808315.1 Pseudomonadota bacterium
CCTGTTGCTCGGCCTTGCCTGGTCGGCGGCGCTGATTATTGATCCGGTGCGGTTTGAGTTCCCGATCATCCTGTTCATGCTGCCCTCGATTGGGTTGTTCGCCTTCAAGATTGTGCAAATCATGGCACTGTATGGCGCACGGGTGCGCTGCTCCTGGGGCGACCGGATTGGTGCCGCGGTCACCGGCCTTGCGCTTTCGCACGCGATTGGCAAAGCGGTGTGGAAGGGTTTGTTCACCAAATCGCTGCCGTTCCTGCGCACGCCGAAAATGAAGGATGCCCCCGCGCTGGTGCAGGGCTTGGTGATGGCGCGCGAAGAGCTGGTGTTGCTGGCCCTCACCTGGGCGGCCTTGCTCGGCGTGGGGTTCAGCCATCATTGGGCGACGCCGGAGACCAAGCTTTGGTGCGCGGTGCTGTTCACCCAGTCGCTGCCCTACCTCGCGTCGGTTGGGGTTTCGATCATCGCCGCCCTGCCCGCCGCAGCGCCCAAGCCCGTGAAAGCGGTCAGCAGCATCACGGTGCAGGCGGCGCACCAGAACCTCGCGGCCCGGTCAGCCGCTGGCGATTAGATCAATATTGGTTCAGGGCGAATCGTCAGATACGCGCTAAACTAATGAAATTGATCGGCAAACAAAGGTTAGAGCGTGATTGATGATAACCAATCACGCTCTAATCGGACCAATGCAGCCCGGCTTCTGGCATCAAACCAGGAGCCGGGCGCCGTGTTGCGAAATATTATTACTAAACGCGAAAACATGTTAATTGAATATATGCGAATTCTTGCGTCTTTCGGCGTGGCCCCTTATGTGGGATGAAACATAAGGAGACGGTCCATGGCTGGAGCCCACGATTCCGGAGGCAATGAAGCAGCGCTCGCGCGTCAATCGGCGATCCTCGCCGAACCGATGACCGAGGCGCGAATGATGGCCAATGCCATCCGCGCGCTGGCGATTGATGCGGTTGAAAAAGCCAATGCCGGCCATCCGGGGATGCCGATGGGCATGGCCGACGTGGCGACGGCGCTCTGGACCCGCACCCTGAAATATGACGCTGCGGACCCGACTTGGCCGGATCGTGACCGGTTCATTCTCTCCGCCGGCCATGGCTCGATGCTGCTTTATGCTTTGCTGCATCTGACCGGCTTTGCTGGGATGACCATGGAGGATTTGCAGAATTTCCGCCAACTCCATGCGGTGTGCGCGGGTCACCCGGAGCGCGGCGAGCATCCGGCCATCGAAATGACCACCGGACCACTGGGCCAGGGTATTTCCACCGCTGTTGGCTTTGCCCTCGCCGAACGGATGCTGGCGGCGCGCTTTGGCAAATCGCTGGTCGATCATCGCACCTGGGTCATCGCCTCGGATGGCGACATGATGGAGGGGATCAGCCACGAGGCCTGCGCGATTGCCGGGCATATGGCGCTAAACAAGCTGACCGTGCTGTATGACGATAATTCGATCTCGATTGACGGCAGCACCGGCATTTCGATGACCGAAGACGTACTCAAACGCTTCGCCGCCTATGGCTGGGCGACCAAGCGGATTGACGGGCATGACCCGGTCGCGATTGATCAGGCATTGGCCTTCGCGATGCGCAGCCGCAAACCCACTTTGATCGCGTGCCGCACCATTATCGGCTTCGGCGCACCGCACAAAGCCGGCACCTCCGGCAGCCATGGCAGCCCGCTCGGCGCTGCGGAACTGGCGGGCGCCAAAAAACTGCTCGGTTGGACCGCGCCCCCCTTCAGCGTGCCGGATGATATTCTCAAGCCCTGGCGCGCTGCGGGTGCGCGCGGTGAAGCGCCGCGCCGCGCCTGGCTGAAACGCCATGCCACCAGCCCGCATAAAGCCGATTTTGACCGCGCTTTGGCCGGTGATCTGCCCGCCGCCTATGCCGAGGCGATGACGGCGTTGCGTGAGAAAATCGCCGCCGATAAACCCAACATCGCGACCCGTCAGGCCAGCCAAATGGCGCTCGATGCCGTGGTGCCGGTGGTGCCGGAAATGATCGGTGGCTCCGCCGATCTCACCCCCTCGAACAACACGTTCGTCAAATCGATGGGCACAGCAGTGCCGGGCGATTATGCCGGGCGCTATGTGCATTATGGCGTGCGTGAGCATGGCATGGGGGCCTGCCTGAACGGGCTGGCGCTGCATGGCGGCTTGATCCCCTATGGCGGCACCTTCTTTATTTTCTCGGATTATTGCCGCCCGGCGATTCGCCTTGCCGCCTTGATGAAATCGCGGCCTATTTTCGTGCTCACCCATGATTCGATCGGGCTGGGTGAAGACGGGCCAACCCATCAGCCGGTTGAACATCTCGCCTCGTTCCGCGCCATGCCCAATGTGCTGGTGCTGCGCCCGGCCGATGCGCTGGAGACAGCGGAATGCTGGGACATTGCGCTGCATCACAAGGATGGCCCGTCGCTGCTGGTGCTGAGCCGCCAGAACATGCCAAGCCTGCCGCGACCGCACGGGGCGGATAATCTCTGCGCCCGCGGCGCCTATGTGGTGGCCGAAGCCGAAGGGCCGCGCCGGGCCACCTTGATCGCCACCGGATCGGAAGTGGCGCTCGCGGTCACGGCGCGCGACACTCTCGCCGCTCAAGGCATCAGCGTGGCGGTGGTGTCGGTGCCGAGCTTTGAATTATTCGCGCAGCAAGACGCGCTGTATCGCGCGGCCGTACTGGGCACCGCTCCGCGCATCGGCATCGAGGCCGCGGTCGGGTTTGGTTGGGAACGGCTGATCGGCGATAACGGCACCTTCATCGGCATGCACGGATTTGGGGCCAGCGCACCCTATAAGCAGCTTTACGCGCAATTCGGCATTACGCCAGAAGCCATCGTAACCGCCGTCAAAGCCAGGCTATAACCGCACGCAACCTTATTCACTCAACGACAGGGAGTTTCCAATGGCTGTTAAAGTCGCGATCAACGGTTTTGGCCGCATCGGGCGCTTATTGCTGCGCGCCATGATCGAAAGTGGCCGCACCGATATCGAACCGGTTTTGATCAATGATCTCGGCAGCGTCGAGGATAACGCCCATTTGCTCCGCTATGACTCAGTGCATGGCCGCTTCCCCGGTCATGTCGAGGTCAAAGGCGATAGTTTGGTCATTTCCCATCATGGCCGCCAATACGCGCCGATCCGGGTTTCCGCCGAGCGCGATCCGGCCAAAGTGCCGCTCGACGGCGTTGATGTCGCGATGGAATGCACCGGCCTGTTCACCAAGCGTGACGCCGCCGCCAAGCTGATCGAGGCGGGTGCGCGCAAGGTGCTGATTTCAGCACCGGCCGATGGCGTGGACGCCACCATCGTGTATGGCGTCAATCACCATACGCTGACCCGCGACATGACGATTATTTCCAACGCCTCCTGCACCACCAATTGCTTGGCACCGATGGCGATGGTGCTGCACGAGGCCTTCGGCATCGAGCGCGGCTATATGGTCACCATCCATTCTTATACCGGCGACCAGAAAACGGTGGACACGTTGCATAAGGACCGCCATCGCGCCCGCGCCGCCGCCCTTTCGATGATCCCGACCTCAACCGGCGCGGCCAAGGCTGTTGGCCTCGTGTTGCCGGAGCTGAAAGGCAAGCTCGATGGCACCGCGATCCGCGTGCCGACGCCCAATGTCTCGCTGGTCTCGCTCGATGTGAACCTGAAAAAACACGCGACCAAAGACGAGATTAACCACGCCATGCATGTGGCGAGCCAAGGCAAGCTGAAAGGCATTCTCGATTATTCGACCGAGGCGCTGGTCAGCTCCGATTTCAACCATGTGCCCTATTCTTGCAGCTTCGATGCCCCGCAGACCACCGTGGTCGATCACGCGCTGGCCCGGGTGATGGGTTGGTATGATAATGAATGGGGCTTCTCCAACCGCATGTGCGACACGGTCGCCTTGTTCGGATCGCTGTAAGTGGCGACCTATCGCACCCTTGACGGGTTGGATGTTGCGGGCAAGCGCGTGCTGGTGCGCGCCGATCTCAACGTGCCGCTGCGCGACGGGCGGATCACCGATCTGACCCGCCTGGAGCGGCTTGCCACCACCATTGCCGAACTGGCGGGCAAGGGTGCGAAGGTGATTATTCTGTCGCATTTCGACCGCCCGAACGGCCAGCGGGTCGCGAGCATGTCGCTCCGCCCGGTGGCCGAGGCGCTCGGTGATGTGCTGGCCCGCTCGGTTGGCTTCGTTGATGATTGCATCGGCGAGGCCGTGACCCAGGCCGTCGCATCCATGGCGGATGGCGATGTGCTGGTGTTGGAAAATACCCGGTTTCATCCGGGCGAAGAAGCCAATGACCGGGCGCTGGCCCTGCAAATGGCCACGCATGGCGATATTTTCGTCAATGATGCATTCTCCGCCGCGCATCGCGCCCATGCCACCACCGAGGCGTTGGCCCGGTTGCTGCCGTCTTATGCCGGGCGGCTGATGCAGGCCGAGTTGAACGCCCTCAGCGCCGCCCTCAGCACGCCGCAACGCCCGGTCGGCGCGATTGTGGGCGGCTCGAAAGTCTCCACCAAGCTCGATTTGCTGACCAATTTGATCACGAAGGTCGATGTACTGGTGATTGGCGGCGCGATGGCCAACACGTTCCTCGCCGCGCAAGGCGCTGAACTCGGCAAATCGCTGCAAGAACCGGGATTGCACGCCACCGCCCGGCAGATCATGCATGATGCGCAAGCCGCTGGCTGCCGGATTGTGCTGCCGAGTGATTTCGTAGTGAGCGAGGTTTTTGCCGCCAATCCGCCCACCCGCATCGTCCCGGCGGATGCGGTGCCCGCCGATTGCATGGCGCTTGATCTTGGCCCCGCCAGCACCGATGCAATCATTGCGGCGGTGAACACGCTGAAAACCCTGATCTGGAACGGCCCACTGGGTGCTTTTGAGACCAAGCCGTTCGATACCGCAACCATGCGGCTTGCCGAAGCCGTCGCGGCGGCCACCAAAGCCGGGCTGATTTCAGTGGCCGGGGGCGGTGATACGGTTGCCGCCCTGAAGCAAGCGGGCATTACCGATCAGCTCACCTATGTATCCTCAGCGGGCGGCGCTTTCCTGGAATGGATGGAGGGCAAAACCCTCCCCGGCGTTGCCGCACTCGCCGCCTAACGTACTGAAATCGTTCGGCAGACACGGGCCGTCGCGCAGCCCCTGCCGATAGGAGCAAAAATGTTTATCAGCACCCGTAACTTGAACGTCCATGTCCGGATTGAGGGTCCCGCCGCCGCACCACCTTTGGTGCTGCTGCACTCGCTTGGCACCTGTGCTGAGGTGTGGGGCCCGCAAGCCGCCGAACTGGCCCGTTCATTCCGGGTGATCCGCCCCGATATGCGCGGCCATGGCCTGACCGAGGCGACATCAGGCGCGTACAGCATGGATCTGCTGGCCGACGATGTAGCCGCCTTGTTCGAGGCGCTCGGCCTGGGTCAAGCGCATTTGGGCGGCATTTCGATTGGCGGGATGATTGCCCAGCATTTCGCCGCCCGCCATCCGCAGCGTGTGGCCTCGCTCATGCTGGTCGATACCGCGATGGTGATCCCACCCGCAGCGTTGTGGCGCGACCGGATTGCGCAGGTGCAAGCGGGCGGCATTGCCAGCATCGCGGATGCCGTGCTGACGCGCTGGCTCACACCGTCCTCAACGTCTCTGCCCGCCGCCAAATCACTGCGGGCAATGCTGATGGGCACCAGCCCAGAGGGCTATGCGGGTGCCGCCGCCGCCATTGCCGATGCCGATTTGACCGAGGCCACCCGCACGCTGCGCCACCCGACTCTGGTGCTGGTGGGGCGCGAGGACATGGCGACCCCGTTGGCCTCGGCGCAAGCCTTGCACCACGCCATTGCCGGGTCGAGCCTCAGTATCATCGAGAATGCTGCCCATATCCCTACCATCGAACGCCCTGAGCAGGTCACCGAGGCGCTGCGGCATTTTCTGCTGCCGCCTGCCGAGAACGCGTTCGAAGCCGGTCTCGCCACCCGCAAGCGCGTGCTTGGCGAGGCGCATGTCAATCGTTCGCTCGCGCGTGCCACCGATTTCGACCGGGATTTCCAGCATTTCATCACCGAAATGGCCTGGGGCAAAATCTGGA
>JAKBBY010000159.1 GCA_021808315.1 Pseudomonadota bacterium
GCTTGGCGTCCCGTAGGGGATTCGAACCCCTGTTACCGCCGTGAGAGGGCGGTGTCCTAGGCCTCTAGACGAACAGGACGTGTTGGGGGTGGGTAGCCGAGGCGCGGGTTGGGGTCAAGCCGGGGTTGCGTCTTGGATGGTCACGCTCAGCGTGGTGGCGCCGTTCCAGCGGTCGATGCGGAGTTGACCGGCGATATGCAGCGGCCCGGCGCTGCGGCTGAGCAGGACTTGGCCCAACGCGCTGTCGGCTGCGCGAAACAGCATGGCTTTCAGGCTGCCCCCCGTCTCCGCTTGCAAAAATGCTCGGATCGTATTGCCGTCCCGTCCAATCCGCTCCGCTTTCGCCACGCGCAAACGCGGAAACACGAAAATAGGCTCGGGGTTACCCGCGCCGAACGGGCCGAGGCGGGCGATGGTGCTGGCCAATTCTAGCGTGGCCGAGGCAGGCGCGAGCGTGCCATCGAGCACCAAATCCGCCGCGCGTGGATAGGCGCGCGCATCCGCCAAGGCAATGTCCAGAAACGCCCGAAACGCCTCAATCTTTGCGCGATCAACGGCAAAGCCCGCGGCCATCGCGTGACCGCCGCCGCGCCGCAGCAAACCGTCCTGGCGCGCCCGGATGATCGCGCGGCCAAGATCAATGCCGGTGATCGACCGGCCCGACCCGGTAGCCAGATCGTCGGTCATGCCCGCGACCAAGGCGGGTCGATTGAATTTTTCTTTGATTCGGCCAGCGATGATACCAACAATGCCGGGGTGCCACCCCTCACCCATCACCAAGGCCGCCGGCGCTCCTGCAGCAAATTGTGCCTGCGCCTCCGCCATCGCGGCCTCCAGCACACTCGCCTCGACCGCTTGGCGCTGCTGGTTAATCTGGTCAAGCGTGCGGGCAAAATGCAAGGCCTGCTCTGGATGATCAGCGAGCAAGGCGCGCAGCCCCAAATCCGCCTGGGCAATACGCCCCGCCGCATTGATCCGCGGGCCGAGCGCAAAACCGCAATGGGCCGCGCTCGGCACATCATTCACCCCCGCCACCTCGAGCAACGCGGCGATGCCGGGGCGCGCCCGCCGGGCCATGATTTTCAACCCTTGCGTGACCAGCGCCCGATTAAGCCCGGTAAGCGGCATCACGTCACACACCGTGGCAAGGGCCACCAAGTCAAGCAAATTGCGCAAATCCGGCTCAGGCGCAGCGGCGAAGGCACCGCGCTTGCGCAACTCGCGCTGGGTGGCAACCAACGTTAGAAACGTCACGCTCGCCGCACAAATCGTGCCAAGACCGGACCGATCACCGAGCCGGTTCGGGTTAACGGTCGCAAAAATCGCAGGCGGTGGTCCATCCATCGTGTGATGATCGAGCACAATCGCATCGGCCCGACCATCGAGGCTGGCGAGCGGCTCATGCGCGGTGGCTCCACAATCCACACACACGATCAGCGAAGCACCGCGATCAGCCAGCGCTAACAACGCTGGCGCGTTAGGGCCATACCCCTCCGCGATACGATCCGGCACGTAATTGATCGGCTGCGCACCAAGAGCGCTCATGCCCAGCGCGAGCACCGCGCCGGAACAGGCGCCATCAACATCGTAATCGCCAAAAACACCGATTATTTCTCGGTTTTGCGCCGCATCGGCGAGGCGACTTGCCGCACGATCCATATCGGTCAGCACCGACGGGTCAGGCAGATATTCCCGCAATGTTGGCTCCAAAAAGCCCCGCGCGGCCTCTGCACTCACCCGCCGCGCCGCTAATAATCGCCCCAAAATATCCGGGAGCGCATTCAGTTGCGCGATCCGCTCAGCCGCACGGTCATCAACGGGGCGCCACACCCAACGCCGCCCGGCGAGGCTTGCCGTCACCCCTAACGCGATCAGCGGTTCGCCGAGTGCGGCGGGCGGCTGGCTCAGACTGGGATCCACGGCTTGGTTTGGAAATTATGGGTCGCCTCGATGGTGCGCACCGTGCCAGAGCGTGAGCGCATCACAATCGAATGGGTTATGGCGCCGTGATGCGACCAGCGCACACCGCGCAACATCGGCCCGGAGGTAACGCCGGTGGCCGCAAACATCACATCGCCGCGCGCCATATCGGTCAGCCCGAAAATACGGCTTGGATCGGTAATCCCCATGGCGCGCGCGCGCGCAATCTGCTGGTCATCTTCATAGAGCAGCCTTCCCTGCATCTGCCCGCCAATGCAGCGCAGCGCCGCCGCCGCAAGCACGCCCTCCGGCGCGCCGCCTGAGCCGAGATATAAATCAATCCCGGCCTCCGGCTGCGCCACGGCAATCACGCCCGACACATCGCCATCACCAATCAAGGTAATGCGCGCCCCCGCTTCGCGGCACCGCGCAATAATTTCAGCATGGCGTTCGCGCTCTAACGTGCAAACCATCAAATCCGTCACATCGCATTTTTTCGCCCGCGCCAGATTGCGCAGATTTTCAATCACCGGCGCATCAAGCGCAACCACACAATCCGGCAAACCAGGACCAACTGCAATTTTGTCCATGTAAATATCAGGGGCATGCAGGAAATTGCCGCGCTCCGCTAACGCAATAACAGCAATCGCGTTCGGCGCGCCCTTGGCGGCAATCGAGGTGCCCTCCAGCGGGTCCACGGCAATATCCATCGCCGGCCCGCCCGCACCGACGCGTTCACCAATATACAGCATCGGCGCTTCGTCCATCTCACCTTCGCCAATCACGACCGTGCCCTCAATCGCCACGGCATCGAACGCGCTGCGCATCGCGGCGACGGCGGCACCATCGGCCGCATTTTTATCGCCCCTGCCAATCCAGCGCGCTGCCGCAAGCCCGGCCGCCTCGGTCACACGGACCAATTCAAGTGCAAGATTGCGTTCGGCGAGAATCGGATTGTCACGGTTCGACATGGGCGTTCCTTTTGTTCGTTTGTGATCCAAAAACCAATCAAGCCGGCTCGATACGAATGGCGGTGGGTGGCTCTAATACAGCGCTGAGCTTGGCGAGCCGGTCGAGTGCGGCGCGCATCGCGTGTTCGTTCGTCACATGGGTCACCAGCACCACCGGCACCGCCTTGCTCGCGCTCCGGCCATGTTGCAGCATCGATTCGAGTGAGATGGTATGATCGCGCAAAACCGCAGTAATATCCGCAATGACACCGGGTTGATCTTGAACCATCAGACGCAGGAAATAAGCGCCCCGATGCTGATCCATCGGCATTGACGCCATCATTGCCAAATCGGCATGAGCGACACCCAGCATCGGTGTGGCCCGATGACGGGCCAGATCGATCAGATCAGCAATCACCGCCGAGGCGGTTGGCCCTGCCCCCGCGCCACGGCCTTGCAGCACCACATCACCCACCGGATCGCCATGGATCACCACCGCATTATCAACACCATCAACTTGCGCTAACGGCGCGTTGAGCGGCACCATCGCCGGATGCACCCGCGCTTCAATCCCCGCATCGGTTGCGCGGGCAATGCCCAGCAATTTGATCCGGTAGCCAAGCTCATCGGCGAAAGCGATATCCAGCGCACTCACCCGGCGTATCCCCTCGACATGGATGCTGGCAAAATCAACCGGGCGGCCAAATGCCAGCGCCGTCAAAATCGCAAGCTTATGCGCGGTATCGACACCATCAATATCGAAACTCGGGTCTGCCTCCGCATAGCCTTGGGCCTGCGCATCCGCGAGCACGGTGGCGAAATCAAGCTGTTCAGCGCGCATCCGCGAGAGAATATAATTGCAGGTGCCATTGAAAATGCCGGAGACCGCCGCAATCCGGTTCGCCGCCAACCCTTCGCGCAGCGCCTTGATGATTGGAATCCCGCCCGCGACCGAAGCCTCAAACCGAAACGCGGCTTGATGCGCCTCGGCCAGCGTCGCAAGATGGTTACCATGATGCGCAATGAGCGCCTTATTGGCGGTGATCACGCTCTTGCCCGCCCGCAGCGCGGTCTCCACCAAGGCCCGCGCCGATCCCTCAGCGCCACCAATCAGCTCGATCACAACATCCACAGATGGATCAGCAGCAAGCGCGACCGGATCATCATGCCAGCGCAACCCCGCCAGATCGACCCCTCGATCCCGCGTGCGATCCCGCGCCGACACCGCACTCACCTGCACCGGGCGGCCCGCCCGCGCGGTAATTAACGAGGCGTTATCGGCGAGCAGTCGCAACACCCCCGCCCCCACCGTGCCAAGCCCGGCAACACCAATCGTGAGTGGCTTGGTCATGCGGAAACCGGCTCGGTTTGCGCCGTCACATTACCCGGCGCCATGAAGGCGCGAATATTACGCACCGCTTGACGCAGCCGATGATGATTCTCCACCAGCGCGATTCGCACATGGGTATCGCCATATTCACCAAAGCCGATGCCCGGTGCCACCGCCACTTTGGCGCGCTCAAGCAGCAATTTGGAAAAATCAACCGAACCCATATGCGCATAGCGCGGTGGGATCGGCGCCCACGCAAACATCGAACCGGCCGGGCTCGGCACGTCCCAGCCGGCCTGCGCGAGGCCTTTAATCAGAATATCGCGCCGCTCTTTATACAAGGCGCGCACTTGATCAACGCAATCTTGCGGCCCGTTCAGCGCCGCCGTCGCCGCCACCTGAATCGGGGTGAACGCACCGTAATCGAGATAGGATTTCATCCGCGCGAGCGCTGAAATCAAGCGCGGATTGCCGGCAGCAAACCCCATCCGCCACCCCGGCATGGAATAGGTTTTCGACATTGAGGTAAACTCAACCGTCATATCTTTCGCGCCGTTGACTTGCAGCACCGAGGGGGGCGGCTCACCTTCGAAGTAAATCTCGGCATACGCCAAGTCAGACAGAATAAAAATATCGTGTTTGCGGGCAAAAGCGACGATATCCTTATAGAAATCGAGCGTCGCCAAATAGGCCGTTGGGTTCGAGGGAAAATTCACGATCAACGCGGTCGGGCGCGGCACCGAATGACGTACCGCGCGTTCGAGCGCATGCAACATCTCCTCATCAGGCGTCGCCGGCACCGAACGCACCGAGGCTCCGGCAATGATAAACCCAAATTGATGGATCGGATAAGACGGGTTGGGCACCAGAATCGTATCACCCGGGCTGGTGATCGCGTTCGCGAGATTGGCCAGCCCCTCTTTCGAGCCGAGCGTCGCAATCACTTCAGTATCCGGGTTGAGCTTAACGCCAAACCGGCGGTCATAATAGGCGGCCAACGCCCGGCGCAGACCTGGAATGCCCTTGCTTGTCGAATAACGGTGGCTGCGCGGATCGGCCACGGTCTCGATGAGCTTGGCGACGATATGCGGCGGCGTCGGGCTGTCCGGATTGCCCATGCCCAGATCGATAATATCCTCGCGGGCATTGCGTGCGGCGGCCTTGGCCTGGTTCACTTCAGCGAACACATAGGGCGGTAGTCGGCGAATCCGATGAAATTCCTCAGTCATGATCGGTCCTTGGCACGGGAGTGGGAGAAGGTGGAAGGGTTAGACAACGGTAAAGAATGAGCTGCGGCAACGATAAATTGCGCGGCCCCACCGCGCGCGCCGGTCAGGGCGGCGAGGCGAATTTGCACACCGGGCACACCCGCTTCGGTCAGCGCATTGGCAATGGCCGTCGCGCGCAGCAAAGCGAGGCGTAGGCCCGCCGCCGTGCGCGCGCGGGCAAAGCCAGCCGCCCGGATCATGGCCGCACCGCGCTTCGCCGCAAAACCGGCGAGTAAGCGCTCCTGCACGGGCGATAAAATCGCCGAGCCCGCCGGAAAACCAAGCAACAAAGGCGGTGCAGGCACCACCATCGGCGCGGGTTGAGGCGTTGGCCCCGCAGCGCCCCCGGGCGGTGCGAGATGATTTTGCTTGCTGTTTTCAGCCTGCAAGGCGGCGCGGATCTGCCGTTGCGCCGCCACACTCAGCGCAGGCGGGCGCGGCGGCACCGCAGCGAGGTTCGGGAAAGGCTGGTTCAAGCCGGGCGGCGGGGGCGGATGGTGCGCAATCACCCCCCCTTCATAGGCGTGAAACCGAGCCACCGGCGCCGCACAGCCGCCCAACAGCGCCACCAAGTCCACCATCGTCAGC
>JAKBBY010000160.1 GCA_021808315.1 Pseudomonadota bacterium
GATCGCCAAGCGCCCCGCCCGCCGCTTTATGATCCGGCGGATTTATATGGCATTGTACCTGAGCGTTTGAGCACACCCTTTGATGTGCGCGAGGTGATTGCGCGCATCGTCGATGAGAGTGCGCTGGAGGAATTCAAGCCGCGCTATGGCACAACGTTAGTGACCGGCTTTGCCCGGATTTGGGGCTATCCGGTGGGGATTATCGCAAATAACGGCGTGTTGTTTTCCGAATCAGCTCTGAAAGGCGCGCATTTCATTGAGCTTTGTGCTCAGCGGCAAATTCCATTAGTGTTTTTGCAGAATATCACCGGCTTTATGGTCGGGCGGAAATATGAAGCGGGCGGAATCGCTAAAGATGGGGCGAAGTTGGTCACGGCGGTGGCGACGGCGAATGTGCCGAAATTTACCGTGATTATCGGCGGATCGTTTGGGGCGGGGAATTATGGCATGTGCGGGCGGGCTTATGATCCACGGTTTTTATGGATGTGGCCGAATGCCCGGATTTCGGTGATGGGCGGGGTGCAGGCGGCTTCGGTGTTAGCGCAGGTGCGGCGCGATAATATCGAGGCGAAGGGCGGGCAGTGGGATATGGCTGCGGAAGCCGCGTTTCGGGCACCGATTGAGGCGCAATATGAGGCACAAGGTGAGCCTTATTATGCCAGTGCCCGGCTGTGGGATGATGGCGTGATTGACCCTGCCGATACGCGCATGGTGCTCGCCTTGGGCTTGTCAGCGGCGATGAACGCACCGCCGGAGCCGACGCGCTTTGGCCTGTTTCGGATGTAATGCGATGAATGATGCAGTGATCCTGACGATTGAGCAGGCGGTTGCCACGATCACGCTGAACCGCCCGGCGGTGCATAATGCGTTCGATGATGCCATGATTGCGCAATTGAACGACCATTTGGCGCGCGTGACAGCGGACCCGTCATTGCGGGCTTTGGTGCTGCGCGCGGCGGGGAAAAGTTTTTCGGCAGGAGCTGATTTGGAATGGATGCGCCGGATGGCCACCTATTCGATGGCGCAGAATGTTGCTGATGCCGGTGGATTGGCAACATTGATGCACCGGCTTGATCAATTACCGATCCCCACTTTGGCGTTGGTGCAAGGCTCCGCGTTTGGTGGCGGCGTGGGGTTAGTGGCCTGTTGCGACATCGCGATTGCGGCGACGAGTGCCAAATTTTGCTTCTCGGAAGTGAAATTGGGGCTGATCCCGGCGGTGATCAGCCCGTATGCGGTGGCAGCGATTGGTGCGCGGGCGGCGCGGCGCTATTTTCTGACCGCAGAAATTTTTGACGCGGCGACGGCGCACGCTTTGGGCTTAGTGCATCAGGTGGTCGAGGCGGAGGCGTTGGAGTTGGCCGCCGAGGCGATATTGGCAAGCTTGGCGCACGGTGGTCCGGGCGCGCAGGCGGCGTCCAAGGCACTGATCCGCACGGTGGCGGGCCGGTCGATCGATCATGGGTTGGTGACCGAGACCCAGCGATTAATTGCCGAGCAGCGGGCCTCGGTGGAGGGGCGTGAGGGAATTACGGCATTTTTGGAGCGGCGGGCGCCGTCTTGGAGGTCCGCATGACGATTACCCCGATCCGTTCGGTGTTAGTGGCCAATCGTGGTGAGATCGCAAGACGGGTCATGCGGACGGCGCGCCGATTGGGGATTGGCTGTGTTGCGGTATATTCCGAGGCCGATGCTGGAGCCGCGCATGTGCAAGAGGCGGATGCGGCCTATCTGATTGGCGCGGCACCGGCCCGTGAGAGTTATTTGGATGGCGCGCGGATTATTGCGCAAGCGCTCAAGGCGGGCGCCGATGCCGTGCATCCGGGTTACGGCTTTCTCAGCGAGAATGCTGAATTTGCCGAGGCCTGCGCCGCAGCGGGGCTGGTGTTTATTGGCCCGCCGGGCGATGCGATCCGCGCGATGGGCTCAAAGGCCGCGGCCAAGGCCTTGATGCAACAATCGGGTGTGCCGCTGGTGCCGGGCTATCATGGCGCCGATCAGGCTCCTGATTTGTTAGAGCGCGAAGCCGCGCGGATTGGCTATCCCGTCTTGATCAAAGCCTCGGCGGGCGGCGGCGGCAAGGGGATGCGTATCGTTGAGCGGGCAGCGGATTTTGCGCAAGCGCTCGCGCTGGCGAAGGGCGAAGCGTTAGCGGCATTCGGCGATGAGCGTATGTTGATCGAGCGCTATTTGACCCGGCCCCGGCATATCGAGATCCAGGTTTTTGCTGACCGGCAGGGCCATGTGATTTCGCTGTTCGAGCGCGATTGTTCGATCCAACGGCGGCATCAGAAAATGATTGAGGAAGCTCCTGCCCCGTTCATGACATTGGCGCGCCGACGCGCCATGGGTGAGGCGGCGTGTGCGGCGGCGCGCGCCATTGGCTATGTGGGCGCGGGCACGGTGGAATTCATTGTCGAGGACGATGCGTTCTATTTCATGGAGATGAATACCCGCCTGCAGGTTGAGCATCCGGTGACGGAGGCGATTACCGGGCTCGATTTGGTGGAATGGCAATTCCGGGTGGCGGCGGGTGAGCCCCTGCCCTGCCGCCAGGATGATGTGCGGATTGAGGGTCATGCGATTGAGGTGCGGCTTTATGCCGAAGACCCGGCGCAGGATTTTGCACCCTCGACGGGGATTATTCAGCATTTGCGCTGGCCTGCACAAGCGCGGATCGATAGTGGCGTGCGCGCGGGCGATGCGGTGAGCATTCACTATGATCCGATGTTGGCGAAGTTGATTGTGCATGGGCCGGACCGCGCCGCCGCCGTGCGGATGCTCACGCAAGCGCTGGCTGAAACCGAGATTGAAGGCGTGCGCAGCAATTTAACGCTGCTGCGCCGGATTGCCCGCTTGCCGGAATTTGCGCAGGCGCAGTTGGATACCGGTTTTATCAGCCGTCATGAGGCCGCGTTATTGGCGCCCGATGCGCCCGCCACGCGACGGGTGTTGGCGGCGGCGGCGGCGCGGTATTTGGCGGATTTGGCGGCGGGGCATGCCGGGCCGGTGGACACCGCCGATCCCAACTCGCCTTGGGGGCTGACGACGGCTTGGCGGCTGAACGGCTCCGGGTATCAGGATTTTTCACTGCGCGCAGGTGCTGAGCGCTATGCGTTGCGGGTTTATCTGCATGATGCGGCGCGATTTGATCTTGAATTTGAGGGGCAGATTTATCCGGTGATGACGGCACCGCTGGCGGAGGGGCGGTTCGCGCTGACCCTACAGGGGCAGACCGCGCCGGTGAGCGTGGTGCGGTTGGGCGATGAGTTGATCGTGCATGAGGCGGGGGTGCGCAGCGCGCTGACATTGATTGATCCCTATGCGAGTGCGGCGGGCGAGACGGCGCAGGACCGATCCGTGCGCGCACCGATGCCGGGCAAAATTTTGAGCGTGGCGATTGCGGTGGGCGATCAGGTGCGCAAGGGCGACGTGTTGTTTTTGCTTGAGGCGATGAAGGTGCAGATGCGCATTATCGCACCGGCGGATGGGGTGGTCGCGCTGGTGGATGGCGCGGTGGGTGACTTGATTGAGGCGGGTGTGGAATTGGCGCGGATTGATCCGGTGGGCGAGGCCTGAACAATATTGAGCTAAAGGCTGAGTGTTCGATTGCTGGCGGCACCGAGGCCACTCCAAAGGGCCGGGATCAATGTGGCGATTAGGAATAGCAGTGCGGGCTGCCAATGGCCGGTGGCGGCGTGAATCGCCCCCATGCCGAGCGGGCCGGCAATGGAGATGGCGTAGCCCATGGCTTGCGAGAAGGCTGAGACGCCCATGGCGGTGGTGCCGTCTTTGCTGCGCAGCACGATCAGGGTGAGGGCGAGCGGAAAGGCTGCGCCTTGGCCGACACCGATGCACAGCATCGCCGGCCAGCCGAGCGCGCGCGGGGCCAACAAGATCATGCCATAGCCAAGGGCGCAGAGGGCGAGCACCCCGAGCAAAAAGCCACGCTGATCCGAGCGGCGGGCGGCGATGGCCGGGGTGAGCAGCGAAACCGGGATCGCGATCAGCATGGTCGAGGACAGCATCAGCCCGGCGAGGGTGGGGTTGATGCCGTGGGCGCGCAGAATGCTCGGCAGCCAGGAGAGGATGGAGTAAAAACCCAGCGATTGCATGCCCATGAACAGGGCGATTTGCCAGGCGAGCTTTTGGCGGATCAGCACGCGAAAAGCGCCGGGGCGATGCGCGAGCTTAAGGCGATGGGCGCCATGGCTCAATTGCGGCAGCCAGACCAAGGCCGCAATGATCGCGGGGATCAGCCAAAAGCCGAGCGCGCCGCGCCAGCCATGCGCATTGGCGAGCGGCACGGCGATGGCCGAGGCGAGGGCAGCGGCGGCATTGAGCGCGGTGACATAGAGCCCGGTGATCAACCCGACGCGGTGCGGAAAATCGCGCTTGACGATGGCCGGGAGCAAAACATTGCCGATAGCAATGGATGCTGTGGCGAGCGCGGTGCCGAGATAAAGCGCGGGTGCATCACCGAGCAGACGCAGCGCTAAGCCCGCGACCAGGGCGATGAGCAAGAGTTGGGTGGTGCGTTCAACGCCGAGGCGGCGCTGCAGCGGCAAGGCCAGGGGGGCCAGGGCGGCGAAGCAGAACACCGGAATGGTCGCGAGGGCGGTTTCGCCATAGGCGCTGAGGCCGAGCGCTGTGCGCACGGTGCCGAGCACCGGGGAAACCGAGGCAATGGCGGGGCGCAAATTCACCGCAATGAGCACGATACCGGCGAGCAGTACGGCGTTACGCAGCGCCGCATTGGGGGGGTTGGGTATTTCGGGCGTCTCACGCATCATCATCGCCTACCGTGGATTTTGCGAACTCGCCATTGGCGCGGGCGCCGAGCTGCTTTGCATCGGCGTAAAAATCTCGATATGTTTCGGGCTCGCTGTAAAAAAGGGGAGGAAAAACATGAAAAAGAGATACTGTTTGGGACTGGCTTGTCTGGCATTTGGGTGGGCGGGCCTCGCGCACGCCAATCCATCGATGATGAAGAGCTTTAAGTTTGATCAGCCAAGCTATTTACAACCGCATCCGTTTGCGAAGGCGCATGTGGTGATCCAGGTCGATCAGGATAATCCGCAGCGCTGGGGCTTGGTGCTCAATAATGTGCAAAACATGCTCGATTATATGGGCAGCGATAAAATCCAGATCATCGTGGTGGGGTTTGGTCCAGGCTTAAAGATGTTGCTGGCGCACAGCCCGGATGCCAAGCGGATTGAATCGATGGCGGCAGAGGGCGTGGAGTTTGATGCGTGCCATAATACGATGGTCGCGATGGCGCGGAAATTGGGTCATATGCCGGTCTTGTTGCCGCAGCCGGTGATTGTACCCGCTGGGGTGATCCGCATTGTGCAGCTTGAGCAGCATGGTTTTTCGTACATTAAACCGTAACGACTGAATTGATGACAAGGTGCTGACATTCCTGGCCCGCAGCTTATTATAAGGCTGAGGGGTAAAGGGGTTTGATGGCATGGACGCGATGGTGACCGGTGATGCGGCGAGCGATGCGGCGGTGAATGCTTCATTGCTGCGTCGCTTTGATGCCGTGCGGCAGCACAGTGAATCGTTGGCCGCTTTGCTCAGTGCCGAGGATCAGGCGGTGCAATCGATGCCGGATGCAAGCCCGGTCAAGTGGCATTTGGCGCATACGACGTGGTTTTTTGAGCAATTCGTGCTGCGGACGGCCCGGCCTGATTATCGAATATTCGATCCGGATTTCGGGTTTTTGTTCAATTCTTATTACGAGGCGGTCGGGCCACGCCATGCGCGGGTGGCGCGCGGCGTGATGACCCGGCCCAGTGCGGCGCAGGTGCGTGATTACCGTGCGCATGTGAATAAGGCGATGCGCGCGGTGCTGACCGAGGCGCGGAATGAGCCGACTGATCTCGCTGGTCTGGCGGATTTGGCGGATTTGGTGGTGCTGGGCCTGAACCACGAACAACAGCATCAGGAATTGATGATCACCGATATTACCCATGCTTTTGCGCAGAATCCGCTGCTGCCGGCCGCGATACCGGGGTGGCGACTACCGGTGCAGGCGCGGCGTGATCCG
>JAKBBY010000161.1 GCA_021808315.1 Pseudomonadota bacterium
GGGTGCAAAACTCTGGCGCGATCAGCAGATCGACCCGCTAAACCGCGCGGCCATCACGATTTGCTTGACGCTGCTGATCACCCCCTACGCCTATACCGACGATCTCTGTGGCTATTCGCTCGCCCTCACCGCCATGATCTGGCGGGCACGACGGCTGACCATCGCCGATGTTACACTCGTAATGTGGCCCGCCATCTGCCCTTATGTTTCGCTTTTGCTCCACGCCGAGATTACGCCGATTTTTTTGATTTGGGCGGCCATTCATGCGAGGTCGGCATGAGCGGCGCGGGAATGAGCGAGAATGCCGCACCGCGCCATCGGCTTTTGCCCTATATTATGCTGGGCGTTCTGGGACCGCTTTCGTTCATTGTTGTTCTATGGCCATTCATTTGGTGGCTCGCCCATTTTTCCGCCATGAATCCTATCATACCGTGGCGGATCAACGATTTCCCGATGTTCTGGGCTTCTGGGCACTTCGCGGCGAGCCTCACACCGGGCCGTGTTTATACGCGCCCCTTGTTGCTGGTCTGGGAATATCGACATGTGCTCGGCTATCACCATACCGACCCGTTCGTTTATCCACCGCCAACATTGTTACTCACCCGTTTGATTGATTTCAGTGGTTATTGGCGTGCCTATCTGCTCTGGACAATCGCTCTCACAACGCTAAGTGTGTTGATTCTGCGCATAGCACATCTACCCTGGATTGTGATTGGTTTTGCGATTTTGAATCCAGCGAGTTTTTTTACCTTGATGCTTGGACAGATAAGCTTGCTCACCGGATGTTGCTTCGTCGCTTCCTTGCTCCTGATTGATCGTGCACCGATCCGGTCCGGTGTTTTCTCAGCATTGACCTTATTCAAGCCGCAAATTGCGCTCCTAGGCCCACTGGCCATCCTGGCTAGGAACAACTGGCGCGGAGTTGTTGCTGGGCTTGTGGTCGTTGGCACAATTTGCCTACTGACATGGGTTATCTTCGGGTCATCGCTCTGGCTTGCCTATGTCAATCATGGTTTGCAATCAAGCCATAAGTTGCTTGACCTGCCGTATCCCCGCCCGGCTTTTGGTCCGAATTATCGCGGCGGATACGAGTACGCCGAGATATCGGTTTTCTACATGCTCAGAAGTTTTGGCCTAAAGATCAGTAGTGCGATGATTGGTCAAACCTTGAGCGCATTGGGTGCAAGCATGTTATGTTGGCGTTTATGGCGTCGTGAAGATATCGATCCGACAATACGAGTAGCGATAACGATCTTTCTCGGCGTTCTCGTGACACCCTATGGGTTTATTCAAGACCTGTCGGCATTTTCTCTCGGAGTGCTTCTTTTGATTTGGCGTCGCGGAACCCTGGAAGTCGGCGATGTGATCCTGCTGATGTGGCCTGGGACGCTTGGCCTGATTAGTCAGATAATTGGCGCGACTATCACGCCCTTGGTGATCGCTTGGGCATTGCTTCGGGCACATCGTCTGCAACAGTTCGTATCTATTTCGAACGGAGATTACGACGCACCAATTGTTCTAAAGGGCGATCATGCCGACATATAATGCAGACTATCACGTAAGCGGACGTCTCGGACAATTGATCGAAACAGAGGCGGCAACTAGTGGAGACGCCGATGTAATTTTACTCATCTGGCCATCTATTTCGATCGTGGCCAGCTATCTGCTTGACTCTAACATAACGCCGTTTTTCATTGCGTGGGCCCCATGGCGGGCCTATCAAATCCCTCAGTTCTGTCATGCGGTTGGCGCTGCGCATGCAGAGGCCGCATGAAAATAAGATTTTCACAACAAAAAACGGGTATTAGAAGCTTTTTGATCAATTTTGTCCGATGGTTGAACGTTAACCAACCATTGATATCAATATTGGCTATATTCAGCTTAGCTGTTGCCGGAGGCCTGACTCTCGGACATTTTTTGCCTCCTTGGGAATCAACTAGCTTTAAGAGCGGGGCAACATCGATTCTCCGCTGGGATGGCATGCGCTATTGGGATATCGCCCAAAATGGGTATCGGTGGCTCAGTCAGCCAGGCCAGCATTCGATCAGATTACAAAGTGTAGCATTTTTTCCGCTTTATCCAGTGATAGAACGCGTCATGATCGCGTTATTTGGCAAAAATATCTGGTTGAACGCGGTCTTTCCCGGCTTCATTTTGGGACTTTGGTCCATCGCTGCATTTTCGAGGCTCGCTAATGGAATATTGGGGGACCAACGACGTGCTCAGCGCGCGACTGCCCTTTATGCGCTGTGGCCAGCCAGTTGCTTTTTTGTTGTCGGATATCCAACTGGATTGATTAATCTGTGCGCAATCGCAGCGATTAGCGCCATGATCGACGGACGAACCACTCGAGCTGCTCTTTGGTGCGGGCTTGGCACGGCAGCAGCACCAACCATGGTGTTCTTTGCGGCTGGGCTCTGCCTTGCCCAGCTCCAAGTTTGGTGGCTCAGTGGGCACCGATTATCCGGTGTGATTCGGCTTGGGCTATTCGGATTGACAACAGTCTGGGGCATTTCGGTTCTGATGTTCTACTTCGGCTGGCGCTTCGGCCATCCGCTCCTATTTATTGGTGCTCAGAATGCTTGGGGGAGTCGCCCGCCGTGGTCGATACGGTTGCTGTTGTTGGTTAATCCGCTCTGGTATCTTTATCCCTTTGTTCAAACAGCCTCACTTATTCAGCAGGCAACGACTCATGTGATGATCAGCTCATGGCAATTTCGCGATCTGATTGTAAGGTTGCTTCAAAGAGACGTTGATGTCATTGCCATCATCGCGATTATATCAACGATAATAATCACCCGCCGTCTGGCAATTCCCGCCCCCCTGCGGATGACCGCGCTGACCTGCACTGTCAGCTATCTTTGGTATTTTGGATCAATTTATACGCCGTTTCTCAATGGCGTGCGGCTGCTCTATCCGGTTTTGGTGCTATTCTTATATTTTCCGGCAATGTTTAACAGCCGAATCATGTTTGCCAGCATCATTAGTCTCTCAGCGATCGGTATGATCCTATACATGGGAACGCTTTATGCGGGGTACCCGGTGATATAATGGCGCGTTCGCGATAAATCAGACATGATAAAATTTGATGCTTCGACCAGGAAAAGACTGAAAGGCGGCGCTGTCAGGCATCTTGCGCCTCTTGGCGTCCTCGTTAGTTCGATCCTCCTCGCCAATATTATCGCCCTCACCGGTTTCTACCGCGATGATCCGGCGTTGTTCGTCAGTAACCTAGCCACCGGCCTTGTGCGCGGTCCTGTTCCTGGGTTTCCCAATTGGCTTGATCCGAATATTGGCTATACCACCCAAGCGTTAGGACATTTATGCGCGCAGGATTGGCTGCATGGCGTAATACCCTGGTGGGACCCGTATCAGGGGGTTGGCGCACCGCTCGCCGCTGAACTGCAAAATGGTGCGTTTTTTCTGCCGTTTTCGCTCCTGCTGCATTTCAACGCGGGTTGGTTAATGCTTCGGCTGCTGATGCAAATGATGGCTGGGTTATTCACCTATGCGCTGCTGATCCAATTGCGGCTCTCGCGCCTCGCCGCTCTGCTCGGCGGCGTGATGTTTGGCTGTTCATCGACCTTTATGATCCTCGCGCACGCACCTTCGAATACGCTGCCATTTCTGCCGTTGCTGCTACTGGGCATTGAGCTGGGCCTTGCCTCCCATCGCCGATTTGCCCCTGGATGGTCGGTGGTGATTATCGCCATCGCCTACTCGTTTTATGCCGGGTTTCCGGAAACCGGTTTTCTCGCTGATTTATTCGGCGGTCTCTGGTTCGCCGTGCGCGTCACCGGCTGCGAACGCGCCGCATCGCGCGCGATGATCGGGCGATTTGCTGTCGCGGTTGGAATTGGCATTATACTAACGCTGCCCGGCTTAGTGCCCTTTGCCCAATATGTTGAAGGCGGCTTTATTGGTATTCATGCGCATGGGGCGGCGACGGCTTCGCTCCCTCTGGTGGGACTCACCGCGCAAATTCTGCCTCTGGCGTACGGCCCGTTCGGCAGTGAACTTTTGATAGCGCAACGCGCAACCTATCCAACTTTTCAAATGCTTGACCAATCATGGCTCGCCGCGGGCGGCTGGATCGGGTTGTTGCCGCTGACGCTCGGGATCGCTGGGCTTTGGAGCGATGATCAAACGCTACGGCGCTTGCGTTGGCTGCTCCTCATCTGGGTATTGATCGGGGAGGCACGGATCTTCGGCCTGCAACCGCTTGTCGCGATGATCGCCGTCATCCCCGCGATCCGCATGATTGTTGTCGAACGCTATGCGGTGCCGAGCATCGATTTCGCGATTATTCTCCTCGGCGCAATGGCGTTTGATCACTGGCAACGCGTTGGGTTTACCCGGCGGACGATGGTTTTGATCACTGTGGCGATCAGCTTCATTACGGCCATTGCTATGATGATCGGGACAAGCGCGTTCATCGAGATGGTCAAGTTCATTCCAGTGTTGACCAGCAGCGCGGTGGCCTATCTCGCTTTGGTCGTGCTGGCCTGCGCGACCTTGCTTTACGGGTTAAGCCAGCGCGCAACCCTCGCCCGACAAGGCTTGGTCGCCGGGATGTTGATGCTCGATGCAATCGGTGGGTTTGGGTTATCGCAAGCGGCGGGAATGGCGCGCGGGCATTTGGACCTATCGGGGGTGGCCTATTTGCGCCGCCACCAAGGATTGCAACGGGCTTTTAGTCTTGGCCCGCTCGCGCCGAATTATGGCTCCTATTACCGGGTTGCCGAGCTGGATATGACCATGCTGCCAATGCCGAGGGATTGGGCTTCCTATGTCCACGAAAAGCTGGACCCGTTTAGATCACCGATCATGTTTTTTGGTCTTAACAATACCGCGATTCCTGGCGTCAAAAGCACGGCGCAGCTACTCCGTGAAAATTTACCCGCCTATCAAACACTCGGCGTGCGTTATATTTTAACTCCGCCCTACACCGATCCGCTGCATACCGCGCAGAACCCGGTGTTTATCTCGAAGGCGATGTGGATTTATCGGTTGGATCATGCAGCACCCTATTATGCCACGACGCCCGGCAGCGCCTGTGCAATCACCACGCCAAAGCGGACCAGTGTGCGCATCCAATGCGCAAAGCCCGCCGCACTCATTCGCCGCGAACTTTTTTACCCCGGCTGGCATGTGCGGGTGAATGGGCACGCCGTCCCGGTGCGCCAAGCGGCACCATTATTCCAGACAATCGCCCTCCCCGCAGGGCGCAGCAAAATTCGGTTTTTCTACCGCCCGCCATTTGAGCGCCGCGCCTGCGTTGGCGCTGGTTTGGGGTTGTTGCTCTGGCTTACCCTCGTGCTGATCAATGCCAAACGCCGGGTGGTGCGGTGAAAATCTCCTCCAGCGCCGACCGGCAGATTATGCTGCTCAGCGCCATTTTATGGATGCTGGCGCTAACGCTTGGCGCATCTGTTCGATCAGGCCGTGATTATTCCGCTCGATCATGGTGCTAATGATTTTTACATGTTTTGGACCGTCGGCCATTTGGCCGCGGGGCGCAATCCGGATTTGGCGTACCATGCAGCGTCGCTCTACGCTTTTGAATCGGCCCATGTGCCAAAACCCTTCATTCATAATCCCTGGATTTACCCGCCGCCCAGCCTTCTCTTGGCGCTGCTGATGGGCCGAACCGGCCTTGCCATGGGCGATGCCGTTTGGCTTGTAGGTTTGACGGCCACGAGTGTTGTGTTGCTGCGGCGCGCGAAACTCCCCTGGCTGGTGATTGCGGCGATTTGCCTGAGCCCCGCTGCGCTGTTTGCCACTTTCATCGGTCAACTCAGCGTGTTGACCGCCGCTTTGTTCACCTTCGCGCTCATGCGGGCGGATAGCGCCCCTGGCTGGGCTGGGTTTTCCGCTGCGCTCACCATGATCAAGCCGCAAATGGCGCTGCTCGGGCCGGTGATGTTGCTGGCGCGCAAACGGTGGCGGGGCGTGGCCGTTGGCGCGGTGACGGCGCTGGCCTT
>JAKBBY010000162.1 GCA_021808315.1 Pseudomonadota bacterium
CACCCGCTTCGAGCTGGTCGCTTCGGAAATCCCAATCAGCAGCAGCGCCAACAAGCTCAGCCCCGCTTGGCCATAGGGCACGAGCGGGCTGACGGCGATGGCCGCGACGAACATCACCAGCATCGCCGCGTTCAAGCCGCCGCGCAGCACCAGCTTGTGCGCCGCAGGCCGTGGCGCGCGCGCGGCCAGCCGACGATCGATCCCGTAAACCAATGCGAGAACCGGAATGGTGATGCCTAGCATTGGTGCGAGTAAATGCGTGGTCGGCCAGAAAAACGGCACCCCCCGCAAAAATCCCAAGAGCAACGGCGGGTCCCCCAGCGGCGAGAGCGCGCCGCCGACATTACCGACCAGAATGATAAACCCGATCACCAAATGGCGTTTTTCGTGCCGCGCCGCATTCGATGCGAGCAGCGGATGGATCAGCAACAACGAGGCGCCGATGGTTCCGATGACACTGGCGAGCAATGTGCCCCCCGCGAGGAGCAACAGATTGCCCAGCGGCCGCCCAAACGGACCACCCGCGATCAAAATGCCGCCACTCAGCACATAGAGGGCCATCAGCACCGCCATAAACGGTGCAAAATCCTCGATCGTCGTGCGCAGCAGCCCCGCGACCGCCGCAACCGGGCCATGCAGAATCACGGCCATGACCACCGCAAGCGCCACCAACCCCAGCGTCAAGGACACCATCCGCCGGTGCCAGAAATGCGGCGCCAAGCTGGGCAGCAGCGCAAAACTGAGCAACACCAGGATAAAGGGCAGGAGCGGGATGAGTGTCACGCTTGCATCAAGGTTTGCATGTCGGCCAACGGCAAACTATCCTATTGCGGGAGGCGGCGCGATGGCCGCCAGCGCAATGGAGACGCAGAGCATGGATATGAATGGAGAGCGGCTGATCGCCGCACCACGGACCGTCGTTTGGGCCGCTTTGAACGACCCCGAAACGCTCAAAGCCTGTATTCCGGGCTGTGAATCCATCGAGAAGCTCTCCGATACCGATTTGCAAGCTGTTGTTGCTGTTAAAGTCGGGCCGATCTCGGCGCGATTCAACGGTAAAGTGACGCTATCGGATATTGATGCGCCCAAAAGCTATAAAATTACCGGCGAAGGCCAAGGCGGCGGCGCCGGTTTTGGCAAAGGCTCGGCAGATGTTCATTTGACCGAGACCGAGGGCGGCACCACCCTGACTTATCAGGTCAATGCCCAAGTCGGTGGGAAAATGGCGCAGGTCGGATCACGATTGATTGATTCGGTCGCCAAATCGCTCGCCGAGACATTTTTCACCCGCTTTTCCGAACGCGTGGCACCCAAGCCGCCGGTCGGTACTGACGGCGATGCGCCAAGCCACGCCGCCAGTCATGATGATCACGGCCACGATCCGAACGCGCCGGACCCAAGCAATCCCAAAGTCGCGGGCTTGCCGATTGGGATTTGGATCCCGATGGTGATTTCGATTTCCGTCATCGCCATCGTGCTCTGGCGGTTCCTCGGCTGATGGTCGACTTACCCGGCAGCGTCGCAGACACCGAAGCCCTGTTGCGCGGGCAGAATTATTTGGCTGACCGCGCGCTGGCCACCAGCGTGCATCTGGCGATGGCGATGGGGCGGCCATTGTTTTTGGAAGGTGAGCCGGGCACCGGCAAAACTGAAATCGCCAAAGTGCTCGCCGCCGGATTGGACCGGCGGCTGGTGCGGCTGCAATGCTATGACGGGCTTGATTTGGCCGCCGCCGCCTATGAGTGGGACCATGCGCGCCAGTTGATGGCGATTCGCCTTGCTGAAACCGATGAGGCTAGTCGGCAAAGCTTGGCTGCGGGCTTGTATAGTCGCGATTACTTGCTCACCCGCCCGCTGCTATCGGCGATTGATCCGGCTTTGCCCCCGGCAATTTTGCTGATTGATGAGCTTGATCGTGCCGATGAGCCGTTCGAGGCGTTTTTGCTGGAATTGCTTGCCGATTTCCAAATCACCATCCCGGAGCTTGGCACCATCCGCGCGGCCATCAAGCCGATTGTGGTGATCACCTCCAATCGCACGCGCGAGGTGCATGATGCAATCCGCAGGCGCTGCCTGTATCATTGGGTAGGCTATCCGGATGCACCGCGCGAACGGGCGATTCTTGCGGCGCGGGCGCCGGGGGTTCCTGCCAAACTCTCTGCGCAAGTGGTGAGTTTTGTCCAGCAAGTGCGCAAAATGGATATTTTCAAACAGCCCGGCGTGGCCGAAACCATCGATTGGGCCTCATGCCTTGCCGCGTTGGATGCACATGAGCTCGCACCGGGCGCGGTGCAGGATACGCTCGGCGCGCTGCTGAAATATCAAGATGACATCGAAAAACTCCAAGGCGAGGCCATTGAGAAACTTACCGCGGAGGCGATGGGCGCGGCATGACCAGCGCCCCGCTCGCGCCGGATCAGGGAGTGCTGGGGGCAAATGTGATGCATTTTGCCCGGCTGTTGCGCCGGGCCGGCTTGCGCATCGGGCCAGGTGAAACCATCGTCGCGGTGCGGGCCCTCAGCGCGATTGATATCAGTGATCGCCGCAGTCTGCGCGCAGCGCTGCGGGCGGTGATGCTGCGCCGCCATGAAGATGAAGTGCTGTTCGACCAGGCTTTTGATTTATTCTGGCGCAATCCTGATGCGGCGCGGTTTGCCGAAATTTTGGCGGCCATGGAAGGCCGCGCACCCAACCAGGAAAAGGCCCCTGCCGGATCGCGCCGATTGGCCGAGGCGATGTCCGCCGCGAAATCACGCGAGCGCCCGCCAGATCCTGATGAAAAGCGTGAGATCAATGCGCAACTCACTGCGTCCACCCAGGAAAAATTGGAAACTATGGATTTCGAGGCGATGAGCGCCGCCGAAATCAATGACGCCAAAACCGAAATTGCCCGGCTCAGCTTGCCGCTTGATCAACGGCGCACCCGGCGCACCCGCGCCGCCGCGCGCGGAACGGCGATTGATTTGAAAGCGACCTTGCGCCGCTCGCTGCGCCATTCAGGCGAAATCCTCGATCTCAGCCGCTGTGCGCCGCTTACCAAACCACCACCTTTGGTGGTTTTGTGCGATATTTCCGGCTCCATGGCGCGCTATGCGCAAATATTGCTGCATTTTTTACACGCTGTGGCGAATGATCGTGACCGGGTCACCGTGTTTTTATTCGGCACCCGCTTGACCAACATTACCCGGCAATTGGCACGGCGCGATCCTGAGGCCGCGTTTGAGGCGGTCGCCGGCATTGTGCCTGATTGGTCGGGCGGCACGCGGATTGGTGAAGCGATTGAGCAGTTCAATCGGCTTTGGGCGCGGCGCACCCTGGCGCAAGGGGCGGTTGTATTGTTAGTCACCGATGGTTTGGACCGCGATGGCGCTGCCGGCTTGGCCGAAGCCATGGCACGGCTGCACCGTTCATCACGACGACTGATTTGGTTGAACCCGTTGCTACGTTATTCCGGTTTTGCACCCATCACGCAAGGGGCGAAGGCGATGTTACCGCATGTCGATGAGTTCAGACCGGTGCATAGCCTCGCCAGTTTACGGTCATTGATCGAAGCCCTATCACGCCCCCCGCCTGCGCGCGGCGGTTTGCCATCAAGGAGTGCCAGCTATGAACACTGATGACCGAGCGCTGCCGGTGCGTGGTGCTGAGGATATTTTGGGCATCGCCGCCGATTGGTGTGCCGCCGGCGAAACCGTGGCCATTGCCACGGTTATTCAAAGTTGGGGCAGCTCACCGCGCCCGGCAGGGAGCCGCATGGCGCTGACCAAAACCGGCAAGATGGAAGGCTCGGTCTCCGGTGGCTGCATTGAGGGGGCGGTTGCCGATGCTGCCTTGGAGGTGATGGATACTGGCACTGCCCAGGTTTTGACCTATGGCGTGACCGATGAGTCCGCCTGGGCGGTTGGGCTGGCCTGCGGCGGGCAGGTGAGTGTGCTGGTTGAGAAACTAACATGATCTATGCCCATCTGCTCCGGCTGCGCCAAGCCGCCGCCGAACGCGAGCCGGTTACTTATGCGGTGCGGCTCGCTGATGGTGCGAGCTTTGTGCTGCCCGATCAAGCGGCTCCGCCGGCAATCAATCAGGCTGGCGCTGACGCCTTAGAAGCTGACCGCATCGGCGTTGTGGAGATTGACGGGGAATCTTGGTTTATCGAAGCGCGCAACCCAGCGCCGCGCTTGGTGGTGGTGGGAGCGGTGCATATCGCGCAGGCTCTCGCACCGTTAGCGGTTACCGCAGGGTTTGATGTGACGGTGATTGATCCGCGCACCGGCTTTGCTGCACCCGAGCGATTCCCCGGTGTGCGGATTGACACGGCTTGGCCGGATGAAGCGTTAGCGGCTTTGCAACCAGACGCCCGCACCGCGATTGTCACGCTTACCCATGACCCGAAATTAGATGATCCCGCCTTGATTAGTGCGCTGCGATCGGATGCCTTCTATGTCGGCGCCCTCGGCTCAAGCCGCACCCATGCCAAGCGACTGGATCGCTTACGGGCGCTTGGCTTTGATGATGCTGCCTTTTCCCGCATCGCTGCCCCGGTGGGATTGGATATTGGCGCGCGCACCGCACCGGAAATTGCAATCTCGGTGATTGCCGAAATAGTCGGCGCACGGCGCGGCAAACGGCGCGAGCGCGGCGCGTGATCTTTGCCACCCGCGCTCCCGCACCGTCTTTGATGGGTGCTATTTTAGCGCATTCGCTCCGGCTTTCCAGCGGGCTGATCAGCAAGGGCACCCTGCTCACCGAGCAGCATTTGGCTACTATTGCCGCGTCCGGAATCAAACAAATCAGTGTCGCGATGTTAGAGCCCGGCGATTGCCCCGAGGCGGAGGCGGCACAGCGCTTGGGCGTGATGCTCGCCGGGTCAGGATTGCGGGCCGGCGCGCCGGTTCATGGGCGGGTCAATCTTTTTGCCGTGCATGCCGGTGTTGTTGTGCTGCAACGAGACCGGATTACGGCACTCAACTTGCTCGACGAGGCGATTACGCTTGCGACGCTACCCGATGCCACGCGCCTGACGGCGGGCGAGATGGTGGCCACGCTTAAAATCATTCCATTTGCCGTGGCGAAAGCCGTGTTAGAGCGCGCCGCCCAGCATTTGGCCGGCGCGCCCGCGCTGCAGGTGCGGCCTTTCCGCCCGATGCGCGTTGGGTTGGTGCTATCGCGATTGCCGCATGTCAAAGACAGCGTGATTACGGCAACCATTGCGGTGACCCAAGCGCGGGTGCAAGCGCGCGGCGGTGATTTGCTCGCCCCGCGCATTGAACCCCATGAAACCACCCCGATGGCGGCTGCCGTGGCGCAATTAATGAGTGATGGCGCCGACCTCATCTTGATTGCCGGGGCTTCGGCGGTCACCGATCGGGGCGATGTCGCACCGGGCGCCATTGTTGCGGCGGGCGGGATGATTGAGCGCTTTGGTATGCCGGTTGATCCGGGCAATCTACTGTGTTTTGGCCGCATTGGCCGCGTGCCCGCCATTGTGTTGCCGGGTTGTGCGCGGAGCCCAAAACTCAATGGGATTGATTTCGTGTTAGACCGCGCATTTACTGGCGAACCGCTTGATTCCTCGGCTATTGCCCAAATGGGTGTTGGCGGTTTGCTCAAGGATTTTGCCGCACGGCCAGCGCGGCGGCTTGTGCGCGATCAGCCGCGCAGCATGCCTCAAATCGCGGCGATCATTTTGGCTGCCGGCAAATCTTCCCGCGCCGCGCCGCGTCATAAATTATTAGCAAAATTGCGCGATGGACGGTCGTTGATTGAGACCACTGTTGATCACGCGTTGGCGGCGGGCGTGCGCCCGGTGATTGTGGTGACCGGCCACGTGGCCCCGTTCGTGCAACAAAGCGTGCAGGGGCGCGATATTCAGCTCGTGCATGCACCAAATTATGAGGCCGGGTTGGCTGAGAGTTTGAAGGCCGGGATTGCGGCGTTGCCCGAAGCGATTGATGCCGCGCTG
>JAKBBY010000163.1 GCA_021808315.1 Pseudomonadota bacterium
CTTGCGCGCCGCCGCCGCCCCGTTCCTCGCCATTTTGCTCTCGCTGCTCGGTGCCGCCATCGTGATGCATCTGCTCGGCGAAAGCCTCAATCTATTCACCATCATTGCCCTGGTGCTCGCCGTCGGCCTGGTGGTCGATGACGCGATTGTGGTGGTCGAGGATATTTTCCGCCGCATCGCCGAGGGCGAAACCCCGCTCGATGCCGCCGCCGCCAGCGTGACACTCCTGGCCCCGGTGCTCGCCGCCATTTCCTCCACGCTGGTCGTGGCGTTTCTGCCGTTAGTGTTCCTGCAAGGCCTGACGGCAGCCTTGTTTCGGCCCTTCGCGCTGGTGCTGATCACCGCTTTTCTGTTTTCGCTGCTGATCGCCTTGACCGCCGTGCCGCTGATCGCGCTGTGGGCGGGCGCGCGCGAGCACCATTCCACCCGCCCGTCGATCATCGATCGGCTGCGCGCGATTTATCTGCGCCTGCTCGCCCGCAGCCTGCCGCATCCGGGTTGGGTCGTGGGCATCGCCCTTGGTCTCGCCGTGCTGAGCGGCGTGCTATACAGCGCCGCACCGCGCAATCTCACCCCCGCCGCCGATGGGCTGTCGGTCAATATTTTCGCCGAAGGGCCTTATGGTGCCTCGATCACCTATCTCACTCAGCAATTCCACACCATCCAAAATGTGCTCGACCGGCTCGAACCCGGCCAGCCCGATTGGATGGTCGCCGATGAAAATTACCACGGCCTGTTTGGCGGCTATAGTTTTGAAAATCCGAGCGAGGCGCGCCACGCCGCGAACATCCTTGGCGCCGCCCTCGCCAAACTGCCCGGCGTGCAGGCCTATGTCACCGAAAATAACGGCCTGCCCGGCCTGAATGGCCTGCCGGTCGATGTGCTGGTCTCCGGCCAAACCCATTACGGCAATTTGCTCAACCTCGCCCAATCGATCATCAATGCCGGCTATGCGAGCGGTAAGTTCGATTTTCTGCAAGTCTCGCCCGGATCGGTGCAGCCCGAATACATCATCACCACCCGCACCCGCCTCGCCGCCAATCTCGGCGTGAGCCAAGCCGCCATCGGGGCTGCGATCAGCGATCAACTCTCCGGCGCCTCGCTCGCCCATGTGAGCTTGGGCCACGCCAATCTCGATATCATCGCGACCGGCCCGCGCGCGAGCGACATCGCTGCCCTCGCCGCCACCCCGGTGCGCACCAAGAGCGGTGCCTTGATCCCGCTCGGCGATGTAACACGGATGCGCCTGCGCGCCCGCCCCAGCGCCATCGGCTCCTGGCAAGGCCTGCCCACCGTCACCATCACCGGCCAGCCGCGCGCCGGCGTCGCCCTGTCCGATGCGCTCGCCACCTTGCACCGCGCCTTTTTGCACCAGCACGCCCCCGGCTCCTCCTTCGGCTATGCTGGCCCCTCGGCCACCTTCCGCCAATCGCAGCGGGCGAATAACCTGCTGTTTGCGCTCGGCTTCGCTGGTTTATTCTTCCTGCTCGCCGGCCAGTTCCGCTCGCTGCGCGATCCGTTCGTGGTGATCACCACCGTGCCGCTTGCCAGTCTCGGCCCGCTGATCCTGATCAGCCTCGGCGGGGCCACGCTGAACATCGTCACCGAGATTGCCCTGCTCGCGGTCTGGGGCCTGATCGCCCGGCAAGGAATTTTGTTCGTGCAAATCGCCCATCTCGAAGCGCGCGGCAGCGATGATCTGCCCGCCGCCATCTATCGCGCCGCCCGGCTGCGCTTCCGCCCGATCCTGATGATCACGCTCGCCCTGATCGGCGGCGCCGTGCCGCTCATGCTCGCGAACGGCCCGCAAGCGGTGATCCGCTACGATATCGGCGCGGTGCTCGCCACCGGCATGGCCTCGGGCTTCATGCTTTCGCTGTTCGCCGTTCCCGCCATGTATCTTTT
The DNA here is from genome assembly GCA_021808315.1 of Pseudomonadota bacterium. GTDB lineage: Bacteria > Pseudomonadota > Alphaproteobacteria > Acetobacterales > Acetobacteraceae > Acidiphilium. The sequence goes on from JAKBBY010000163.1 coordinate 1,906, forward strand.
GCTCCATCGGCGCGCTTGATGATTTTTCGCACCCGCGCCCGCATGATACTGATCGCGCTCACCGCCAGCGCGACCCTCACCGGCTGCGCCGTGCCGCGCGCCAAATTGCCGCACCAACCCGTGCCCGCCACCTATCTGCGCGGCACGCCGAGCGTACGCAGCCCGCTCGACCAATCCTGGTGGCAGCGTTTCAAAAACCCAGGCCTGAACCGCCTGATCGCCGCCGCACAGGCGCATAGCCCCACCATCGCCGCCGCCGAGGCTGCGGTGTCCCGCGCCCGTGCCAACGCGCAAGCTGCCAATGGCGCGTTCCTGCCGCAAGTCAGCCTAAACCCGCAGGAATCCCGCCAAGCCTTCCCCACCGGCCCGAACGGCTTTGGTGCCTACACGATTTTCCAAGTCACCGGCACGCTGAGCTATAATCCTGGCCTGTTCGGGGCGCGCTCCAGCGCCTTTCGCAACGGCCAAGCGCGCATCGCCTATCGCCGCGCGTCCGCCGCCGCCGCCCGCCTGAGCGTCGCGGACGCGCTGGTCAACGCCGCCATCACCGAGGCCGGCTTGCAAGCGCAAATCGATACGGAGAAAAAAATTGCCGCGAGCGAGCGCCATTTGCTCACCTTGCTCAACGGCGAACGCCGCGCCGGTGCCATTGCCCGCCTGCCGGTGCTCCAGCAACGCGCGCAACTCCAGGCCACCTTGGCGCAAATCCCCACCTTGCACGCCGCCGCCAGCGTCCAGCGCCACGCCATCGCCGTGCTTGCAGGCATCCCGCCCGCCCAACTCACCGGCGCGCATTTCCGCTTGGTTGATTTTGCGCTGCCGCCCAACCCGCCGCTCAGCCTGCCCTCGATTCTGGTCGCGCAGCGGCCCGACATCATCGCCGCCCGCGCTTTGGTCAGCGCCGATCACGCCGCCGTCGGCGAAGCCATCGCGGCCCTCTACCCAAGCCTGAACCTCTCGGCGCAAGGCGGTTATGCCGCCGAAACCTTGAACACGCTGTTTCAACCCAGCGCCGCGCTCTGGACGCTGGCCGGCTCGCTGCTCGCCCCGGTGTTTGAGGGCGGCGTGCTGCACGCCCATGAGCGCGCGGCCCAAGCCAACCTCGCCGCCGCCCTCGCGCAATATCGTCAAACCGTGCTCACCGCCTTCCAGCAGGTCGCGGATGGGCTGCGTCTGCTGCAAGCCGCCCGCGCCACCGTTTCTGATGATCGCGCGAGCGCACGCACTGCCAAGGCCGCCTACCGCCTCGCCCGCGCGCAATATCGTCTCGGCGCAGTGAGCTACAACACTGTTTTAACAACAGAAATCGCCTGGCAGCAGGCCGTCCTCGCGCAGCGCCAAGCCGACACCACCCGCCTGCTCGATGCCGCCGCCCTGCGCGCCGCCCTCGCCGGGGTGCCGCGCTGATCCAACCCGCCCGCGATTAGGCAAATCGGCGATTTTGTGCGATAAAAACCCGAATCCCGATCTCTGGAGTGCATCGTTTTTATGACCCAATCCGTGGCGTCCCCCGACCTGACCCCATCGCCTGATTCCATGGCCGAGCAAACCCCCGACCAAACCCCCGAGCAAACCGCCGATCAGGCGTATGACGCCGCCTCGATCAGCGTGCTGCGCGGGCTGGATGCGGTGCGCAAACGCCCCGGCATGTATATTGGCGATACGGATGACGGATCGGGCCTGCATCATATGGGCACCGAAATCATCGATAACGCGGTCGATGAAGCCCAAGCCGGCTTCGCCACCGAGGTTGAGGTGGTGCTGAACGGCGATGGCTCGATGACGGTCACCGATAATGGCCGTGGCATCCCGGTCGATATCCACCCCGAGGAGGGGATCTCCGCCGCCGAAGTGGTGCTGACCAAGCTGCATGCTGGCGGCAAATTCAACCAGAATTCCTACAAGGTTTCCGGCGGCCTGCACGGCGTCGGCGCCGCCGTGGTCAATGCCCTCTCCGAATGGATGGAGGTGCGGATCTGGCGTGATGGCGCGGAATATTTCATCCGCTTCGAGCATGGCGATTCCGTCGCCCCGCTCGCGCGCGTCGGTCAGTCGGACCATGCCACCGGCACCCAAGTCAGCTTCAAGCCGTCTGCCGGCACCTTCACCCATACCGAGTTCGATTTCGCCATTTTCGAGCGCCGCCTGCGCGAATTGGCATTCCTCAATTCCGGCCTCGCGATTACGCTGCGCGATGAGCGTCACACGCCGGTGCAGGAGGAAAAATTCCTCTATAAAGGCGGGCTGACCGAGTTCGTGAATTGGCTTGATCGCGCCAAAACCCCGATTTTTGCCCCCCCGATCACCGATTACAAAGCCGATGGGCCGGGCGGCATTCGCGTTGAATTCGCGATGGGCTGGAATGAAACCTATCACGAAACCATGCTGTGCTTCACCAATAATATCGTCCAGCGCGATGGCGGCACCCATCTCGCGGGCTTTCGCACGGCACTCACCCGGGTTCTGTCAAAATTCGCTGAATCCATCAGCAAAAAAGATAATCTCTCGCTGAACGGCGAAGATATGCGCGAGGGCCTCACCGCCGTGCTCTCGGTGAAAGTGCCGGACCCGAAATTCTCCTCGCAAACCAAAGACAAGCTGGTTTCCTCAGAAGTTCAGCCGCTCGTGCAAGCCGCCGTCGCCGATGCGCTGGAACATTGGCTGGAAACCCACCCGCGTGAAGGCAAGCTGATCGTGCAAAAAGTGCTCGACGCCGCCGCCGCGCGCGAAGCAGCCCGCAAAGCCCGCGAACTCACACGGCGCAAAGGCGTGCTCGATATTTCCACCCTCCCCGGCAAGCTCGCCGATTGTCAGGAACGCGACCCCGCCAAATCCGAGATTTTCATCGTCGAGGGTGATTCCGCCGGCGGCTCCGCCAAACAAGGGCGTGATCGTAAAACCCAAGCTATTTTGCCGCTCAAAGGCAAAATCCTCAATGTCGAACGCGCCCGCTTTGACCGCATGTTAGGCTCGGCGGAAATCGGCACGCTGATCACCGCGCTAGGCACCGGCATTGGTCCTGCGGATGCCGATCAAGGCGGCTTTGACATCAGCAAATTGCGCTATCACCGCATCGTTATCATGACCGACGCGGATGTCGATGGATCGCATATTCGCACACTCCTGCTCACGTTTTTCTTCCGCCAAATGCGCGAATTGATCGAGCGCGGCCATCTCTACATCGCCCAGCCGCCGCTCTATCGCGCCAAGCGCGGCAATGAGGAGCGCTACCTCAAGGATGATGACGCGATGGAAGCCTATCTGTTCGAGCGCGCCTTGCACGAAGCGCGGATCGAGGGGATGGATCTCGCCGCCGAATTGCCATTCCTGCGCGAAGCCGCCCGCCGCATCAACGATCTCGCGCGCGATATGCCGGTCGCCTATATCGAACAGGCCGCCATCGTCGGCCTGCTCGGCGCTGATCCGGCGGCGATGACCGAACAGGCCCCCGCCCTCGCCGCCCGGCTCGATGCGATTTCGCTGCCCAATGAACGCGGCTGGATCGTCGCGGTTGATGGCGGCGGCATCGTTATTGCGCGCACGGTGCGCGGCGTCGCTGAGCGTTTCACGCTGGATCTCGCAACCTTGCGCTCCAGCGAAGCGCGCTGGCTGCATGACCGCACGGCCCGGCTATCCGCCTTGTTCGCCACCGCCCCCGAACTGCGCCAGGGTGACACGCTGCGCGCCGTGCAAGGCCCGTGCAGCCTGATCGAGGCGTTGTTCGCCATCGGGCGCAAAGGCCTCGCGATCCAACGCTTCAAAGGCCTCGGCGAAATGAACCCGGATCAACTCTGGCAAACCACGCTCGACCCGCAATTGCGCCGCCTCCTGCAAGTGCGCATCGGCGACGCTGAGGAAAGCGATCAGATTTTTTCCACCCTGATGGGTGACGTGGTCGAACCAAGGCGCGATTTCATCGTCGGCAACGCGCTCAAAGTCTCGAACCTCGACGTGTAAATTTTGCACCGTCCCCACGCTCGTCCCCACGCTCGTCCCCGCACGAGCGCCGATCAACACTGGA
>JAKBBY010000014.1 GCA_021808315.1 Pseudomonadota bacterium
GGAATGCTGCCAAGCCTCGTTCGGGTGCAAGGCCCATTGCGTCAGGCCGGTTTGCGCCGCGAAAATTGACAAATTCCCCGGCGTCGATGGCCCAACCATGTCCTGAAACATATGATCCATCAGCACAAACCGGTTCGCATAACGCCATAAAATCGGGATGGTGTTGCAATCCTCATGCGCCATGGCCAATTCGCCCATCTGCTTGGCCTTCAGCGAAGGGGTGGCGCCGGATTTCCAATATTTGCGCTCTTCGACCAGCGCGTAATGGTTCATCAGCGCTTGGCCGTTTTTGATATTCATTTTCGCAAACATAATTGGGTGCGAATGATCGATATCATCGGTATCCGCTGCAAATTGCTTGGGGCCGATGCGAAATGGCTCGATGGTCTCAACCTTGCCCGAAACGCCAATAAGCTTCTGGCGAAACCCCGGCGTTTGCGCCGGCGGCTGCGAATAAATCCCATCGGCGCCCGGAAAACTGCCGAAATACGAATCGAACGAGCGATTTTCCTGATACAGCACAAACACATATTTAATGTGATGCCGGATCAAGCTCGCCATCTGCGCGGCGGTCAAATGCGGTTCTGCCCCCGCCTTCACCACGTAAGGCAGCGCCGCACGGGGCAGCGGATTTTGCACCGAAGCGACCGGCGCAGCAGCATTCGCGATTGCAGGCCCCACCAGCGCGGTGGACAAGAGTAAGGTCAACAAAGAACAACGCATGGTCAACTCCAATTTTTAAGCCATGCTTATCGCTGATCGCAGGCCCGCAACGGAAGGCCGTTCGCATGAAATTTTGATGACGCGCGCACGACCACCGCTTATTGCACGAGGAAAGCGGCTTGGGCATATCACGCTGATGAAGCAAATCTCGGTGCGGCAGGCCTGCCTGCTCGCGGCCCTGGCGGGGCTGGCGGCCCTCGGCGTCGCGTATTTCGGTGAATTCGTTGAGCGTCTGGTGCCATGCCCGCTTTGCTATATTGAGCGTTGGCCGTACCGGATCATGATTTTGCTCGGGCTGATCGGCGCCATGGCGCCGCGCGTTGGCCGCCTTGCCCTCGCCCTCGCCTCACTCACGATGGTTGCTGATAGCGTGATCGCCTTTGTGCATATTGGCGCGGAGCAGCATTGGTGGAAAAGCCCGCTGCCCGAATGCAACATCGCCCCGCTCGCCATGGGCGCGATGCCGCTGCGCCCCTCCGCCTCGTGCGATTCGCCCGTTTACCTGATCCATGGCCTGCCGATCTCCTTCGCCACGATGGATTTTTGCGCCGCCCTCTCTATCGCCGCCCTTATCGCTGCCTATCTCATGCGCACCGGTAAGAGGAGCCCCCAATGACCACACAGCCCGACACGCACCAAACCCCCGGCCCGCTACCCGGCGATGCCCCGCAACGCGCTCGCCTCGCGCGCATGATCCGGGTCGATCATGCCGGCGAATATGGCGCGAAACGGATTTATGCTGGCCAACTCGCCGTGCTCGGTCGCTCGCGCCACGCGCCAACCCTGCGTCACATGGCCGAACAGGAACAGCATCATCTTGATGTGTTCTCGCGCATGGTGGTCGAGCGTCGGGTACGCCCCACCGCCTTGCTCCCCCTCTGGCACATCGCCGGCTTCGCGCTGGGCGCTGCGACGGCGGCTTTAGGCGCACGCGCCGCTATGGCCTGCACCGTCGCGGTCGAAGAAACCATCGATGCGCATTACGCCGCTCAAGCTGCCGAACTCGGCGATGACGAGGGCATGCTCCGCACCACCATCGAGACATTTCGCGCTGAGGAGCTGGAACATCGCGATATCGGTCTGGCGAACGAGGCGGAATTGACGCCGTTTTATCGAACCCTGACCACCGTTATCAAAGCGGGTTGCAAAGCCGCGATTGCGCTGAGCGAGGCGATTTAGCCGTTTTCGGTTGGCAAAGCCGCTTGCGCGCCCTAAATATTTGCCATGACCGAAACAGAATTCGACTCCGCCCTCATATCCGCTGGCTTTGCCCTGGCCGGGGAGCGCGGCTGGCGGCACGTCTCGGTCGCCGCCGCCGCCCGGCATGGTGCGCTTGATTTGGCGCGGGCGCGTCGGCGCTATCGCTCGGTCATGGCGCTGGTGCTGGATTTTGGCCGGCTGGCCGATGCCGCAGCGCTTGAGGGCGCCATGACCGACGGATCGGTGAAAGATCGGCTGTTCGATGTGCTGATGCGCCGGATCGATTTTCTGCAAAGCCATCGCGCCGGTGTCATCGCCCTGATGCGGATGGCGCCGTTCGATCCGGGCCTGTCGTTGGTGCTGGCTCGCGCCACCGTGCAATCCATGGGCTGGATGCTCGAAGCCGCCGAAATCTCAGCCCGCGGCGGGCGCGGCGCTTTGCGCACCCGTGGCTTGGTTGCGGTCTGGGCCTGGACGATTCGCGCGTGGCTGCGCGATGACTCCGAAGATTTGTCTACCACCATGGCCGCGCTGGACGCCGCCTTGACCCGCGCCGATCAAGTCGCGCGCGGCTTGATGATGAACCGACAAGCCGATCAGCACACCCAGGATATCGCGCCAACCCCGCATGATGCCGTCCATGGTGATGAATCGCCCAGCGATGACGCGCCGTTGGTGCCGCCATTCGATGACCCCGAACGCCCCGATTAAAGCCCGATTAACGGTGGCGAGCGCGCCGCGATTGGACTAGACTATGGCACCGGCCGGGCACAGCGCAGATCCGGCAGCCTATTTTCCACTGAGGGAGAGCATGATGGCCGTGTCCAAAACCAGCAAGACCACCAAATCCAAATCCGCTGCCCCCAAAGCCGAGGCTCATAAAGCCGAAGCGCCGAAGCTCGATGCGCCGAAGGTCGCGGCCCCCAAAGTCGAGACCCCAAAAATCGAAGCCACCAAACCGGAGCCAAAAGCCAGCGCAAAACCTGCGTCCCCGATGATGCCGCCACTCGGTGCTTTCATGCCGGATATTGATTTCTCCAAAACATTCGGTGCGATGAAAATGCCCGCCATGCCCGATATGGACGTGGTGCTCTCGGCCTATCGGCGCAACATGGAAGCGCTGTCCGAGGCCAATCGCGTTGCGCTCGAAGGCGCACAAGCGGTGGCGCGTCGGCACATGGAAATCATGCAGCAAACCATGACCGAGCTGACCGATCAGCTGCGCGGCCTGTCTGCCACCGAAACCCCAAAAGCCCGCGCAGCGAAACAAGCCGAATTGCTCAAGCACGCTTATGAAACGGCCGTCACCAACATGCGCGATCTGGGCGATCTGATCCAACGTTCGAATCACGAGGCTGTCAGCAAACTCAATCACCGCTTTTCCGAGGCGATGGACGAAATGAAAGGCCTGATCGACAAAGGCGCTAAAAAGAAATGAGGCGGAATGGCTGATCTTCCGCTCCCGACCCGCTTGGGCGCAACGATGGCCGCGACCGGCCCCGTCGCCTTCATGCCAAAAAAGCAAAGCCCGCAGCCCATGCAGCGGGCTTTGCGCGTGGTGTCTGATTATCAACCCGCCGGCGATCAACCCCAGGCCATCCAAACCCTGCTCGATGGTCTCGCGCAAAACGAGCGCGATCAGGTGCTGCTCGGCGTCACCGGCTCTGGCAAAACCTTCACCATGGCGAAAGTCATCGAAGCTGCCCAACGCCCAGCCCTGATCCTTGCGCCCAATAAAACCTTGGCCGCCCAGCTTTATGCCGAAATGAAAGGGTTTTTTCCGGATAACGCGGTCGAGTATTTCGTCTCTTATTATGATTATTATCAACCCGAAGCCTATGTGCCGCGCACGGACACCTATATCGAAAAAGACGCGCAAATCAACGAAACGATTGATCGGATGCGTCACGCCGCCACCCAAGCCCTGTTAGAGCGTGGCGATGTGGTCATTGTCGCTTCGGTCTCCTGCATCTATGGTATCGGCTCGGTTGAAACCTATAGCCAAATGGTCGTGCGTCTCGAAGTCGGCGGGCGCATCGAACGCGATAAATTGGCTAAGGCGCTGGTCGAGTTGCAATATCGCCGCAACGATACCGCGTTCCAACGCGGCACGTTTCGTCTGCGCGGTGAAACCGTCGATATTTTCCCGAGCCAATATGAAGACCGCGCTTGGCGCGTGACGTTATTTGGCGATGAAATCGAAGCCATCGCCGAATTTGACCCGCTCACCGGCGAAACCGCCACCGCCCTGACCAGCATCGCGATTTATGCGAATAGCCACTATGTCACCCCGCGCCCCACGCTCGGCCAAGCGATCAGTCAGATCAAGCGCGAACTGCAAACCAGACTGGCCGAACTGACCGCCCAAGGAAAATTACTCGAAGTCGAACGGCTTCAACAGCGCACGACTTTTGATATCGAAATGATGGAAACCACCGGTTCTTGCAAAGGCATCGAGAATTACTCCCGCTATCTTTCCGGTCGCAATCCCGGTGATCCACCGCCAACCTTGTTTGAATATCTGCCCAGCAATGCCCTGCTGATCGTCGATGAAAGCCACGTCACCGTGCCGCAAATTGGCGGCATGTATAAAGGCGATTTCGCGCGCAAATCGATCCTGGCCGATTACGGATTTCGGCTTCCCTCCTGCATCGATAACCGGCCATTGAAATTCGAAGAATGGGAAGCCTTCCGCCCCACCACAGTTTTTGTCTCCGCGACCCCTGGCCCGTGGGAGATGGAGCGCACCGGCGGCGTGTTCGCCGAACAAATCATCCGCCCCACCGGCCTCGTTGATCCGGTGATTGATGTGCGCCCGGTTGAGCACCAAGTTGATGATTTGCTGGCCGAATGCCGAACGGTCGCGCGCCTCGGCGGGCGCGTGCTGGTCACCACCCTCACCAAGCGCATGGCCGAGGATTTATCCGAATATCTAACGGAACAGGGCGTGAAAGTCCGCTATTTGCATTCTGACATCGATACGCTGGAGCGCATCGAAATCATCCGCGATCTGCGCCTCGGCGTCTATGATGTCCTAATTGGCATCAATCTACTGCGCGAAGGGTTGGACATCCCCGAATGTATGTTAGTTGCTATCCTTGATGCCGATAAGGAAGGATTTCTGCGCTCGGCAACCTCACTGGTGCAAACCATTGGCCGCGCCGCACGGAACGTCGATGGCCGGGTCATTCTCTATGCGGATCGCATGACCCGCAGCCTCGAATACGCCATCGGCGAAACCGAACGGCGGCGCACCAAGCAAACCGCCTGGAACCAAGCCAACGGCATCACCCCGCAAAGCATTCGCAAAAATATCGGCGAGGTGCTGCATTCGGTCTATGAACAAGATTACGTCACCGTCGCACCGGTCAAGGATACCGATGCCGATGAATTCGTCGGCAAAGATTTGCAATCGAGCATCGCGGAATTGGAGAAAAAAATGCGCAACGCCGCTGCCAATTTAGAATTCGAAACAGCGGCGCGCCTGCGCGATGAAATCAAACGGCTCGAAGCGCTCGATCTCGGCTTGCCAGCGCCCGCCGCCGCACCGCGCCGCCCACGGGATCGCACACCCGAACCGTTAGGGCCGGGCGGTGGTGGCTATGATCCGGAAAAACGGCGCGGCAGCAATGATCGGCGGCGGCGCGGACCATGAGACATCGCGCAACGGCGACAATCCTGTTGAGTGCGATCGGCTTGTTCGCTCGCCCCGCCCACGCCTCTGCCCCGCTCGCCTCCCAGCGCGCGACCTACGCACTCAACCTCACCCGCGTGCGCGGTCACGCCGTCACCGGTGCGACCGGGCGGCTGCAATTCAGCGCCACCACCACCTGCCACGCCTACACCGTGACCCAGCGGATGACTTTATTGATCCGCAACGAAAATGGCGTGCTGACCCGCACCACCAGCGATTACGATACGTGGGAAAACCTGCAAGGCACGCGCTTCACGTTTCTCTATCGCGAAACCGAGGGTCACACCACCAAAACCGTCTCGCAAGGCACCGCGACCATGGGCCCTCATGGCGGCCTCGTCACCTACATCGCGCCCAAGCCGCATGTCGTCAAGCTGCCTAAAGGCACCTTGTTCCCCATGGAACATACCGCTGCCTTTTTGCGCGCCGCCGCCAAGGGCCGAGCATTTTTCGATCCACCCTTGTTCGATGGCACATCGGCGCATGGCGCGGATCATACATTCGTCGCAATTTTGCAGCGCCATACGCCGCACCCATCAAAGTTCAAATCACTGAGCAAGCTCGCCTCCATTTCGGTCGATATCGGATTTTTCCGCCGAGCCTTGCATGATAATAGTCCTGATTTCCGCAACCAAATGCGCTATTACAGCAACGGCGTCGCCCGCCATATCAGGCTTGATTTCGGCGATTTCGTCATGCGCGGCAGATTGCAGCATTTGCAAATCCCGCCCGATCAATGCCACCCAAAGCCAATATCCGCCGATCAGGCGGCACCGGGCCACACCCATAGTTAAATAAAGCAGCGCCATAAAAAACCGGCAGCCCGAAGACTGCCGGTTTCAACTATCAATAGCGCGTTTCGATCACTCGAAACCGCTTGGCGTCGTCTAACCGCAATTAGGCGGGCTTTTTCGCGGCCTTTTTGGTGCTGCTGCGGGTCAAAGCGGCAGGCTTAGCCGCCGCTTTCGGCGCTGCAGCCTTTTTCGTAGCCGGCTTGGCAGCAGCCTTGGTGGCCGCCTTGGGAGCCGCGGCTTTGGCCTTCGCAGCTGGCTTGGCAGCGGCTTTTGGCGCGGCCTTCGCAGCTGGCTTAGCAGCGGCTTTCGCGGGAGCCTTTGTTGCAGCCTTGGGAGCGGCCTTTGGGGCAGCCGCCTTGGCCTTCGCGGCGGGCTTCGCAGCAGCTTTCGGCGCGGCTTTCGCGGCTGGCTTTGCGGTAGCGGGCTTGGCCGCTGCCTTTTTTGCCACCGGCTTTGCCGTCGCCGCCTTCGGCTTGGCCCCAGCCGCAGCCGGAGCCTTCTTGGTCGTCGCTTTCATCGCCATCGCTTGCGCACGCAGTGTTTCAGTCATCGTCACGGTCGAACTCCTTGGTTGGCACAGATGAGCGTTATGCAGGCCAACGGGCCTCGTCCTCTGTGCGATATTGTAAACAGTGTGTTAGGAATAGCCCAGCCGAACCAACAGCAAGTCCGGCGCCGATAAGAGCGGAAGGAGGTTGGAATGATGAAGCGCCCGGCGCAACGGCCCCTGCTGAAGCCGCTGGCTGAGAGCAGTCGCCGCCCCGCACGCAACGAGCGCGGCGGAGCCGAACTCCAATCATGCGAGCGCATCGCGTCATCGCCAAATGTTCACGGTTCGCAACCGTCCTTTCCTGTAACGCATGTCTGCTTGTCGTTTCATGATGCAGCGCAACGATGGGCTAACGAGACGACCACCGCGCGCGCGAATCGATCAAAAAACACGCGTCCGAATCGCTATTCACCGCGTGCATGCTCTCTGTCAATAAAAACTATGCATTGAAACATAATTATTTATCCGATTTTTACGGAGCTGTTGCGCAATATCCACGCCAATCGATCACGCCAACATGTCAAACGCCCCGATAAAATTCAGAAAATACTCGGAATAGTCGGGGAAATCTTAATTTCGCCAAAATTGCAATTCATTCCTTGTGCTGTCGTCGCGCATAGGCTCACACATTGTCTGCCACGCCGTTCAACGCTATCGTCAATCAGTAAAATTGGAGAGGGCAACGCGACGATGCCAAATGATCTGAGCCATAACTGGACACCAAAACGCAATCCCACAACCACGGAAGTGGCGATGCCGTCTTGGCCCATTGCCATTGGTCGGGGACTGCGCATGCGCTGCCCGGCATGCGGGCAATCGCCGATCTTTCAAGGCTACCTCAAAGTAAATCCAGAATGTGCCATCTGCGCCGCTCCGCTCGGTCGTGTGCCGAGCGATGATGCACCACCCTACATCACCTTGCTCTTATCACTCCATGTTATCGCCATCATCTTGGTGCTCGCTGATCGCCACGGCCAAATGTCGGCGGTAACTGCTGCGGCCATTTTCGTTCCGCTCATCATTATTCTTGAACTTTTGCTGCTGCGCCCGGTCAAAGGCATGGTCATCGCGGTGCTGCTCAAGGTTGACATGCTCCGCAAAAAACAACCGGCGCAACCCGGCAATGGCTGAACCGGAAGGCAACGGCCATTTGCTACGTGTCGTGCTCGATGACGAGAGCATGCCGTCATTATCGCCAATGCAAGACGCTGATCGTCGCCAAGCCCTCGCCGATCTCGCCGCCGAAAATCGCTTCGCCCTGGTCGATCACCCGCACCGCCCCACGGTGCTTCATCTCTCGGTGCAGGATGGTCGGCTGATGTTCGATGTCCGTTCCGCCGATAATGTCTCGTTGCAAATCTTCCTGCTCGCGCCCGGCCCGTTCCGTGCCTTGGTGCGCGATTATCAAATGCTCCTCGAAAGCTACGCCGCCGCCATCGCCGAAGGGCGTGAAGCGCGCATCCAAGCCATCGATATGGGTCGGCGTGGGCTGCATAATGAAGGCGCCGAACTCGTCATCGCCCGATTGGCCGGCAAGGTTGTGCTTGATTTTGAAACCGCCCGCCGCTTATTCACATTGATCGCGGTGTTGCATCGGCGGCTCTAAACCGGCAAGATTGAGGGCTGAACGCGGTTGCGTTGACGATGGACCCAGCAGACGCCCCAGGAGCAAAGCATGAAAATCGATGGTCGGGCATTCCGCAGCATTTGGCTTGATGAAAACGATCATTGGTCGGTGCGCATCATTGACCAAACCCAACTGCCCTGGACGTTCGATATCGCCCGATTAAGCACGGTCGATCATGTCGCCCACGCCATTCGCACCATGCAGGTGCGCGGCGCACCGCTCATCGGTGCCACCGCCGCCTATGGTGTCGCCTTGGCGATGCGCGCTGATCCTTCCAACGATAATCTCACCCAAGTCATAACCCAACTCGCCGCCACCCGCCCCACCGCGATTAATTTGCGCTGGGCGCTCGAACGCATGGAGCTGACCCTGCGCCAGCGCCCCCCCGCCGAGCGCGTCGATGTCGCCTATCAAGCCGCCGCCGCCATTTGCGATGAAGACGTCGCCACCAATCGCGCCATCGGCGCCCATGGCCTCGGCCTGATCCAAGCGCGCGCCCACGGCAAACGCCGGGTCAATCTGCTTACCCATTGCAACGCGGGCTGGCTAGCAACGGTTGATTGGGGCACCGCCCTCGCGCCAATTTATAGCGCCCATGATGCGGGGATCGATGTGCATGTCTATGTGGATGAAACCCGCCCGCGCAATCAAGGGGCCTCGCTAACGGCCTGGGAACTCAGCAAGCATGGCGTGCCCCACACCGTCATCGTCGATAATGCGGGCGGGCATCTGATGCAGCGCGGCGCTATCGATATGGTCATTGTCGGCACGGATCGCGTCACCCGCACCGGCGATGTCGCCAATAAAATCGGCACCTATCTGAAAGCCCTGGCCGCGCGTGACAACGGCATTCCGTTTTATGTCGCCTTGCCCTCCTCCACCATCGATTGGCGCATCGCCGATGGCCTGAGCGACATCCCGATCGAAGAGCGCGCCGCCAGCGAAGTCACCACCATCACCGGTCGCGCGCTTGACGGCAGCATCGCCACCGTGCGTCTCGTGCCCAAAGATAGTGACGCCGTGAACCCCGCTTTTGATGTTACCCCCGCGCGCTTAGTGTCGGGTCTAATCACCGAATGCGGTATTTGCACCGCGGCCGAAGCCGGCCTCGCCGCCCTATTCCCGCAAGCCCGCGAGCCGGTCGCCGCCTGATCGCGTATGGAACAGGCGCCGCTCGGTCCTGATCTGTTCGGGCAACACCCGCCCGCCGCACCGCGCGGTCCGATGCCTCTCGCCGAAAGGCTGCGCCCCACCACGCTCGATGCGGTAATCGGGCAAGATCATCTGCTCGGCCCACAAGGTTTCCTCGCGCGGATGCTGGACCGCGCCAGCCTCGCCTCGCTCATCCTGTGGGGCCCACCCGGCGTCGGCAAAACCACCATCGCCCGGCTGCTCGCCCAACAAGCGGGTCTGCATTTTGTCTCGATCTCCGCTGTCTTTTCCGGCGTCGCCGACCTCAAACGCTGCTTTGACGATGCAAGGCAACGCCGCCGTGCGGGCACCAACAGCCTGCTGTTCGTCGATGAAATCCATCGTTTCAACCGCGCCCAACAAGATGGATTTCTGCCGGTGGTCGAAGATGGCACGGTCACGCTGATCGGCGCCACCACCGAAAATCCCTCTTTCGCCCTGAATAGTGCGCTGTTATCGCGCTGTCAGGTGCTGGTCCTCGCCCGCCTTGATGATCCGGCGTTGGAGCGGCTGCTCGCCCGCGCCGAACAAACCTTGGGCGCGCCGTTGCCGCTCACCCGTGAAGCTCGCCAAACCCTGCGCGCCATGGCCGATGGCGATGGTCGCGCTCTGCTCAACATGGTGGAACAACTCGCCGCCGCCGCTTTGCCCGCCGCCCCCTTGCTCGATGATGCGGCCCTGTCGAACCTGATCGCCCGCCGCGCCGCCCTTTATGATCGGGATCGCGAAGAACATTACAATCTGATCTCCGCCTTGCATAAATCGATGCGCGGCTCAGATCCCGACGCCGCCTTATACTGGCTTGCCCGCATGCTCACCGGCGGCGAAGATGCCCGTTACATCGCCCGCCGCCTCGTGCGTTTTGCGGTCGAAGATGTCGGCCTTGCCGATCCGCAGGCACTCACCCAAGCGCTCGCCGCCTGGGAAAGCTACGAGCGTTTGGGCAGCCCCGAGGGCGAACTCGCCATCGCCCAAGCCGTGCTCTATCTCGCAACCGCGCCCAAATCCAACGCCGCCTACAAGGGTTTTGGCGCCGCCATGCGTCTTGCCCGGCAAACCGGCAGCCTCGCGCCGCCCGCCCATGCGCTCAACGCCCCCACCAAACTGATGCAAGAGCTTGGCTACGGTGCCGGTTATGACTATGACCATCAAAATCCGGATGCGTTCTCCGGCCAAAATTACTTCCCCGAGGGCGTCGCAAGACAATCGCTCTACGCGCCGACTGAGCGTGGCTATGAAGCCAATCTGCGGCGTCGGCTGGATCACTGGAACACATTACGCGCGGAGCGGTTATGACCGAAACGGACGAAACCGAAGCGCGCCTCGAACAGCGCATCGTGAGCGACGATGAAGCCCACATGCGGCTGGATCGATTTTTGCGACGCCACCATCCCGGCCTCACCCAAGGCGTGATCCAACGGCTGTGCCGCACCGGCCAAGTGCGTGTCGCCGGCAAACGCGTCGAAGCGTCAACCCGGCTGGAACCGGGTCAAGCCGTGCGTATCCCGCCGATGCCCGATGCCAACGCGCCCACCCGCCACACCATTGATCTGAACGCCCACGAAGCGGCGGACCTCGCCAAGCGGGTGCTCTATCGCGACGATGACGTGTTGGTGCTCGATAAACCCGCAGGCCTCGCCACCCAAGGCGGCAAAGGCATCGCCCGCCATCTCGATGGCATGTTAGAGGCGCTGCAGTTCGGCGCCGCCGAGCGTCCCAAACTGGTTCATCGGCTTGATCGCGGCACCTCCGGCGTGCTCATTCTCGCCCGCAACAGCTTCGCCGCAAGCGCGCTGGCCGCCGCGTTTCGCGGGCGCGATGCCGCTAAAATCTACTGGGCTCTCGTGGTCGGCCTGCCAATCCCGTTAGAAGGCCGGATCGATCTGCCCTTGGCGCGCATCGGCGGCGCTGGCGCGCGCACCAAGCCCGCCGCCCGCAACGATGAACAAGCCGCCGCCGCGATCACCGATTACCGCACGCTCGATCATGCGGGCCGAAAATTCGCCTGGCTCGAATTGCGCCCGCTCACCGGGCGCACCCATCAACTCCGCGCCCATTGCGCCGCCCTCGAAACCCCAATCTTGGGCGATGCCCCTTATGCCGGCGCCCGCGCTTACGCTGAAGGGTTCGAGAAGCAAATGCATCTGCACGCACGTCGGCTTAGCATCGCCCATCCGCGCGGCGGCGTGCTCGAAATCGAAGCAGAGGCACCGCCCCATATCCGTAACGCCCTGACCAGCTTAGGTTTTACAATCCCCCGCGCAGCGCCGCCGGTCCTGCATCGCCGCAGCTAAACCGAGGGCATATGACCGAAATTTTACTTCGATCAATATTTGTTTAGCTGATGAGAACCGATGCCCCCTAAACCAATGAAATCGACCAGCAAACAAGGATTGAAGCGTGATTGAGAATCACCCTTCACGCTCAAAATAACCATTTCACGACCAACCCTCTCCACCCGTCGGCCCACCAGCCGGGTTGACGCACCGCACCCGCGTCACCCAAATACTGATCGAATGAAGCGTTTATCAGAGCGTGCCCTGATCATCGCGGTGACGATCCCTTGGTGCCTGCTTGGATTAGGCGCTCATCAAGCCTGCGCGGCGAACCCGCAACCCTATCGCGTCACCATCAGCAAAACCGGCAACTCGGCGCTCGACACGTTGCTGCACCAAAGTGCCCAGTTAGAAACATTGCGCACCAAATCACCGGTTTCACCTTTCGCCCTCATTGGCCGCGCCCAAGCCGATCAGCAACGGCTGCTAACAGTGCTGCAGAGCGAAGCCTATGATGCTGCCCGCATCGCTATCACCATCAATGGTCTGGCGCTGAATAATCCCAACCTGCCCCGATTATTGCGCCAAGCCCCGGCCGAACCACCCGCCAATGTCATGGTCAACATCACGCTGGGCCCACTTTATACCATCGGGGCAATCCAAACACCCGGCCTCACCACCCCCCATGAATCGCGCGCACTCGGCCTTAAAATCGGCGCCATCGCGCGCGCAGCACCCATTGTCAGCGCCGCCGCCCAGCTCCAATCTTCCTTGCGCAATCATGGGTACGCCTTCGCCAAGGTGGCGCCGCCCATCGCCTATGCCACTATCGGGCACCATAGCTTGATCCTTCACTATAATGTCGCGCTGGGGCCGCGCGTCGCTGTCGGCGCAATCCAATTTTCGGGCGCCCCCGCCTTGCAGCGCGCTTTCCTCGCGCGCCATATCACGCTGCGCAGCGGTCAGCCGTTCAGCGAAACCGCGCTGGCCAAAGCGCGCGATCAATTACTCGCCTTGCGCGTATTTTCCTCAGTCGCGACCCAAACCGCGAGCGCGCCCAACCCGCCCGGCCAAGTGCCGGTGCTGTTTCTGCTGCAAGCCGAAAAGCCGCATCGCGTTGAAATCGATGGCTCTTATTCGACCGATGAAGGCATCTCTGGCGATGCGTCTTGGACCGATCGAAACTTGTTTGGCCGTGCCCAACGGCTCATTTTCGCTATCGGCGGCACCGGCCTTGGTTCCTCCACCGGCAAAACCATCTTGCTGCAACCAGGCTATGATGCCAAAGCCACCTATATCGTGCCCGATGCCTTCCAGCCCGGACAAAATTTCACCGCCGACATCGAGGCGCTGCGCGCTTACCTCCCCGCCTATAACCGCACCGGCGTGCTCGCCAATATCGGGCTGGAGCGGCCCTGGTCAAAATTCATCGATCTTCGCTACGGCCTTGGCTATATCGGCGAACAAATCGCGCAAGAAGGCGTCAACCGGCGCTATAATCTTGTCCAATTACCGCTCTCGCTCCGCTATGACACGGCGCGTTCGCTGCTCAATCCCACCCAAGGAGTGCGAATCACGCTGCGCGTCACCCCCTCGCTGCCCCTATCCGGCGGCTCAGGCCTGTTCCTCAATGCCGAGTTGATCGGTAATACTTATATCAATCTCGAAGCACCGGGGCGCGGCGTGTTAGCGCTCCGTGGCGTGCTCGGGCGCATTTTTGGCGCCTCACAATTCCAAATCCCGCCGGATCAACGCTTCTATGCCGGGGGCACCGGCACGGTGCGTGGCTTCACCTATCAAACCGTTGGCCCGCTCTTTGCCAATGGCGTGCCCCAAGGCGGCACCGCCCTCGATGCAATTGAAATCGAATTTCGCCAGCGCATCGGTAAAAGTTTTGGCATCGCCCCCTTTGTGGATGCGGGTCAGGTCGCCGCCAACGGCACACCCTTCACCGGCACACCGCGCGTCGGCGTCGGTCTTGGCTTGCTCTATTACACCAGCATCGGCCCGATCCGGCTTGATCTGGGCGTCCCCGTCAACCGCCCACCCGGCGGCGCATCATTCGCCGTCTATGTCGGGCTGGGGCAGGCTTTCTGATGCGCCGCCTCCGCATTGGCCTATTTTGGCTTCTCGCCGCGCTGTTCATCCTGCCCTGCGCAGCCTTGTTGTCGGTGGGCATCTTCCTCAACACCCTAACGGGTCGCGATTGGGCTGCCCATAAAATATCCAGCCTGACCCACGGGACAGTGCAAATCACCCGCCTGTCCGGTCATTTCCCCGCCGATATCGCGGCCCGCCGCATTATTCTGACTGACCAAAACGGGGCCTATCTAACCATCTATCGAGCAACGTTGCGGTGGCATCCTCTCGCCCTGTTCCAACAACACCTATCCGTTGCCGCGCTCATGGCCCAGGGCGTAACGCTTGATCGTCTGCCGGCCTCGCCAAAATCCAAGACCAAATCGGCACAATCCAGCTTTCACCTCCCGATCTCAGCTATCACCCTGCGTCATTTCTCGATCAAATCGCTCACCATCGCCAAGCCCGTGCTCGGCCACCCGATCACCCTGCGCGTCACCGGCCATGCCAGCCTATCCGGGCAAAATCGCGGGTCAATCGCCGTTAATGCAACATCGCCAGGCAATCAAGGCCATTATCACATCGCACTAACCCTCACCCGCACAGAAATCCAAGCAAGCTTAACGGCGACCGAACCACCGCACGGGCCGCTTGGCCAATTCACCGGACCCAAGCTCGATACTGGCCCGCTCACGCTCAACGCAACACTTGTCGGCCCACGCCAAGCCGCTGCCCTCACGTTGACCAGCGCCATCGGCGCCGTGGATGCCAACGCCGCAGGCATTGTCAACCTCACTCAAGCGGCCCCCAGTGCGAATCTCACGGT
Source organism: Pseudomonadota bacterium (assembly GCA_021808315.1). GTDB lineage: Bacteria > Pseudomonadota > Alphaproteobacteria > Acetobacterales > Acetobacteraceae > Acidiphilium. The sequence goes on from JAKBBY010000014.1 coordinate 14,961, forward strand.
TTCGATCCCGAATATCACCCCACTCACGGCGCTGACCGGCCAATTATGGACCGGCCGTGATCGTCTGCACCTGATCCTTGCACGCAAAGCTGGCGTTCAATCGGTCAGCTTTGATAATTTGCTCGCAATCACCGGCGGCGATGCCGCCCTGGCACGCTGGATCGGTCCCCAAGCCCATCTCACCGGCACCCTCTCATCCGATAACAACAATATCACCATCCACCAGCTCACCCTTCACACCCAAGCCCTGCGCGCCACGCTGCAAGGCCGCGTTGAGCCAACCCGACTCGCCCTGCATGGCACGATCGATGAGCCCAATATCACCCTGATCGATCCACAACTCTCAGGACATGTCGCCGAACAGATCGATCTGATAGGCCCCCGCACTCATTTTGCCCTCAATGGCCAAATTGACGGTGTCATCGCAACGAAATCGCTGGCATCAGGCCCATTCGCCATCACCTTGGCCGCCACCAATTTGCCGCACGCGCCGAAGGCCCAACTCACCGGCTCCGGCACGCTCGACGGCGCGCCCTTCGTGCTTGCCGGTGCGTTTAGCCGCAGCAGCAACGGCAAGATCAACGCCATATTGCACAAGCTTGATTGGAAATCCCTAACCGGCAGCGGCCAAATCGCCCTCACCCCCGGTCACTGGCCTACCGGCTCGCTCGCCGTCACCATTGGCCGTCTCGCAGATATCGGCCAACTTCTCAACATCGCCCTCACCGGACAATTGCATGGCTCGTTCGCCCATCCATCGGGCCACCCCGTCGCCATCAAAGCGGGTTTAACCCACGTCGCTTTGGGAAAGACCGTTCGCATCGCCAACGCCACGATCACCAGCCAGATCACCCACCCCGATCATCAACCAACCACCGCGACCACCGCCACCATCACCGGCCTGCGCGCACCACAACTCACCGGCGGCATCACCCTCTCCACCCAAGGGCCGCTCACCAGATTAACCCTTTCGCTCCGGGGTCAATTCAGTCAATGGGCTGGAAAGCCCGCCCGCATCAGCCTAACCGGCCTCGTAACGCCACCCCAGCACCAACTAACATTGAGCACGCTCTCTGCCTCCGCGCGCGGCATCGATGTGCGGCTATTGCAGCCAGCGAGCCTACAATGGCAACCCGACCTCATCGTGCACCATCTATCCCTCGGGTTCGGCGGCCTTGGTCAAGGCGGCTCCCTCATCGCCAATGGATCGCTCAAGCCGCAATTATCCGCGCAGCTTACGCTTCGCCATATCCCCGCCGCGATCATGCAAGCCGTCTCACCGCAACTCAATGCGCAAGGGCAAATCAATGCCAAAGCCCAACTCACCGGCACACTCGCCGCACCGCTCGGCACACTAGCCCTCTCGCTCAATCGCCTGCATCTGCGCACCGGCCCCGCCGCCGCGCTGCCCCCTGTCACCGCCGCATTAAATGCCCGCCTCATGGGCCGTGCAGCCACCGGCTTTGCAACGATGCAGGTGGGCACTCAATCGCATATCCGCGCAACCGGCACCATCCCGCTCACCCCGCAAGGCCCAATCGCCCTTGCTCTCACCGGCACGATCAATCTCGCCCTGCTCAATCCCCTAACAGCGGCCAGCGGCACCCACCTCGCGGGCATCATCGCTCCAGCCTTGCATCTTGGCGGCACCATGGCCGCCTTGCGCCCATCCGGCACGATCACACTAACCCAAGGGGCGATTCAAAATATCGGCTCGGGGCTCGATCTGTCATCTATCGCCGCAACGCTCAGCGCCATCGGCCATCATCTCGCTTTAACCAACCTCCAAGCCAAAGCAGGCAGCGGCACCATCGCCGGCACCGGCACCATCGGCCTCGCCCCGCCAATGCCGATTGATTTGCAGGTGAACCTACACCATGCGCAACCAATCCGCAGCGATGAGCTGACCGAAACACTCGGCGGCCAGATCGAGATTACCGGCGCTGTGCGCACGGGCACCCTCATCGGTGGCACGCTCGATATCGACCGGGCCGACATCAACATCCCCAGCGGCTTGCCGCCCTCCGTCGTCAAACTAACAATTTTACGACCGGGCGAAACGCCACCGAAACCCAGCCCCCCGCTGCCTATCGCCCTCAATCTCACCATCATCGCCAAAAACCAAGTCTTCATTCGCGGTGATGGCGTGTTTGCCAATTTAGGTGGTCGCCTCCATCTCGGAGGCACCGCCGCAGCCCCGCTTCCCTCCGGCGGACTCAATTTACGCCGCGGCCATTTTAATCTTGGCGGCAAATCCTTGTCTTTCACCAAAGGCCATATCAGCTTCAATGGGGGCTTGCTTCCCGCGCTTGATCTTGAAGCCTCACATAGCGCCAGCGATGGCACAATATCCACCCTCGCTCTGACCGGCACGCCGACTGCGCCGGAAATCACCCTCAGCAGCGTCCCCTATTTGCCGTCTGACGAAGTGCTCTCGCACCTGCTTTACGGCACCGGCACGACCCATCTTTCAGCCTTCCAGGCCGCGTCGCTTGCGGCGTCCCTCGCCCAGCTCGCTGGCGTCGGTGGGGGTGTTAACCCGCTCGGTGGCATCCGCAATGCGCTTGGCCTCGATGAACTCTCGCTCGGCGGCGGTTCCGGCACGGGCGCGCCGACCATTAATGCCGGGCGCTATGTTGCCCCCGGTGTCTATGTCGGTGCCTCGCAAGCAGCCTCGGGTCAAGGCTCGAAAGTCAAGGTCGAAATCAACCTCTATAAAGGCTTGAAACTCAAAACCTCTGTGAGCAACGGGAGTGGCTCAGGCACATCCAATGGCGAAAGCGTAGGGCTGGGCTACCAATTTAATTACTAACACGATCATGGATAATCCGGCCATGATCAAGCGTAATCACGCGATCAACATGCCGTAAGCTTGATGGCCGATGGCTAATCAGCAAGGTCGTTCGCCCCTGCATGAGCTGATCGAGCGCCGCCAAAACCAAGTGCTCCGAAGCCGCATCGAGACCTTCGGTTGGCTCGTCCAAAATCAAAATCGCCGCATCCTTCAGCATAGCCCGCGCAATCGCGACGCGCCGCACCTCACCGCCTGAAAAATTCGCTCCCGCCTCACCCACCAAACTATCCAACCCCTGCGGTAAAGCCCGCACCATGGCGGCGAGTTGCGCCTGTTCCAAAGCGGCCCATAATTGCGCGTCGCTCGCCTCCGGCTTGGCGAGGCGCAAATTCTCGCGTAGCGAAATATTGAACAAATAGGTCTGCTGCGCCACCACTGCAAATAAGGCGCGCACCGCGTCACCGGTCAAATCGCGAAGCGAAACGCCACCAATCGTAACAACACCTTCTTGAAAATCCCAGAACCGCAGGAGCATATTGAATAAACTCGTCTTGCCAGCCCCCGAAGGCCCCACAATTGCAACCCTTTCTCCTGCGGCAATCTCGAGCGATATATTCTCAAGCGCCCAAGCCAGCCCTGGCTCATAGCGCATCGATACGCCATTCATGCGAATATCAAAACGCCCCGGGGCCGGGCATGGGTCGCGCGGCTCAGGAACACTCGGTGGCGCATCGATAATCTCGAAAATTCGCCGCAGTGCGGCTAATGTTTCGCCGAGCGCCTGAAACGCGCCTGGCAGTGTCGCAACCGCTTCAAAGCTCCCCAATACCAGCAACGCTAACATGGGCAGATCCGGCCCGCTCATTTGCCGGGTGACAACCAGAGGCACCGCCAATCCCAATGCCACCCCCATTGTCGCGAGTGTGGCAAAATTGATCAGCCCCGCGAAGAGCCCATTAAATCCAGCGAGCCGCCGCTGCGCGGCAATCAATTCGTGGCTTGTCACCGCCATCCGCTCGGATTGACGCGCGACCGCGCGATAAATCTGTAACTCCCCAAGTCCGCGCACCGTATCGGCCAACTCCGCGCGCAACGTAGCGCGCAGCGAAACCGTCTCGCGCGATGCTGGATGTGCCAGCATCAACGCCAACCATGGCATCACGACGCCCACCAATACCAAGCCCGCAGCATCAATCGCCGCAATCGCATCGCTCCACCCTGCGATAAAGGCAATCATCACCATCGCTGCAAGCAACGCGGCCAGCACCGGCACCAACACCCGAAGATAAAAATTATCAAGGCTATCGATGTCTGCCCGAATCCGGCTCAACAAATCACCACCGCGATAATGCGCCAACCGGGCAGGTGCCAACGGTTCAAGCCGCGTGTAAAACCAAACGCGCAGCGTCGCGAGCAAGCGCAGCGTGGTATCATGGGTCAATAACCGCTCACCATAACGCCCGCCGGTGCGCAGAATTGCCAATCCACGAATCGCCGCAGCCGGCGCAAAATAATCGAGCAACGGCCCCCCCAACCCCGATAACGCCATCGCGGCAATGAACCAGCCAGCCAGCGCAATCAGTGAAGCATTGGCCAAAATAACCAAGCTCGCCAACCCAACGCCCGCCAATAAGCGCGGTAAAGATGGTCGGAATAACCGATAGAGCCGCGCCAAATCACGCATCATGCCGTCCCATGATACAGCGCATAGCTCGCCGCATAGGCGCCACGCGCAGTCATTAGCTGTTCATGCGCGCCCCGCTCGATGATTCGTCCGTGCTCTAATACCAAAATCAAATCAGCATGGCGCACCGCCTCCAGCCGATGCGCAATCATCAGCACTGTCCGGTCACGCATCAATTTTTCCACGGATTGATTGACCAACAAAGCGGTTTGTGGGTCCAAATGCGCACTGGTTTCATCCAACACCAGCAATTCGGCATTTTTCAAAAATGCGCGCGCCAAGCCAATACGTTGAATTTCCCCGCCGGACAAACCTTGCCCCCGCTCGCCCAGCATGGTGTCGAGCCCCTGGGGCAATCGGCTGATAAATTCATCAGCATGCGCCGCCTGCGCCGCCGCCAAAATAGCCGCGTCATCGGCCGACATTCCTAGCCGAATATTATCGCGCACACTGCCCTGAAACAAAGTTGCCTGTTGCGGCACCCAAGCGACGCGCTCATGCCAATCAGCAAGGTCCACATCACATAAATCAACACCTTGGACGCAAATTCGTCCGGAAGTCGGTGTCAAAAACCCGAGCAACAGCTTGGCAATTGTCGTTTTTCCAACGCCACTCGCCCCGACCAGGGCAACGCTCTGGCCAGCATGAAGGGTAAAATCAATATCCTCGATCACAGCATGGTCGGCTTGATACGCAAACGCCACATGGTTGAAATCAATCTGCATCGCTGATGGACCCAAGGCGCGCTTGCGGGCCTGCTGTGCGCCAACCGGCGCGTCAAGCAACGCGACCATCCGTTCGGCAGCGCCAATCGCCTCCATCCGCGCATGGTAATGTGTGCCCATCATGCGCAAGGGCCGATAAAATTCGGGAGCGAGCAGTAACACAAAAAATCCGGACATAAACGGCATTTCGCGGTAATAGAGATCAAAGCCGATATAAACAGCAACCATCGCAACGCTCACGGTGGCAAAAAACTCCAGCACCAGCGAGGATAGAAACGCAACCCGCAGCACAATCATCGTCTCTTGCCGATAACGATCAGACACACGCTCAATCATCGCCGCCTCAGCACGGCTGGCGCCAAATAATTTCAGCGTGGTCAGCCCCTCAATCGCATCGAAAAAATGCGCACTCATCCGCGCCAATTCGCGCCATTGTCGCTGATTGATCCGCTCAACACCTTTGCCAACGAGCACCATAAAAAACGGAATCAATGGCGCGGTCATCAGCATAATCAGCCCGCCAACCCAATAATTTGGAAACACAAAGACCAATATCGCCAAAGGCAGAAACCCAGCGAGCGCCATCGCGGGCAAATAGCCGGTATAATATTTGTCCAAACTCTCAACGCCATCCACAATCGTGCTCGTCAGCGCGCCGGTGCGCTGTCCGGTCAACCAAGCCGGTCCCAGTGCGGTCATATGCTGATAGAGTTGCTGGCGAATATCATATTTAATGCGCGCCGAGGCCTCAAAGCCAATCCGTTCGGCCAGCCCCGCTAAAATCGAGCGGGCCAAAAACACCGCAAAAAGAGCAATCAGCCCGTGGCGGATCGCATGAATTCCACCATGCGCGATCACGACTTGATTAACGACCAGGGCGAGGAGCCAACATTGCAGCACCAGCAGTAATCCGCTCCCCGCATTCACCCCAATGGCGAGCCCCAGAGGCCACCGGGCGCGGCCAATATAGGAGCGCAACCACCGCTCCAATATTTTACTCGCCGAGCGGGGCAGGGGCTCTGTCGGCGTCGCCATCGATCAGCTAGCGCGTGATCGGATATCGGCGCGCAGCAGCACGACAATGAGCAGAGCCGCAAAAATGAACATCGTCCCCGCCATCAGCCAAAGCGTGCGCGGCAACCCGAACACCAGCGCAACCAGTAAAATCCCCGCCGCCGGCCCCATCATGAACAGCAGCATCGGCCATTGGCGGCGCAACGCACCAAGCCAAAGCGCCACGCCACTATTCATGTTAGTGACCATAAGCGGCCAGCTTGGTGATCCGCGCACGAAATACCCAAATCTGATACCAATTATACATCAGCATCACCGGGAAAAACCCAGCCATGGCCAACGTAAAGGTGATAATCGACACTTCCGGCGTCGCACCTGAATAGATCGTCCAGGTCTCTGGCACAATCCAAGGATACATCGTTGCCATCATCCCCGCCGCCATCAACGCAATCGCCAGATTGAGCCATAAAATAGCCGAGAAATCGCGCTCGCGTGCCGAGGCTTGGCGCATTTTCACAATCGCCGCCATCACCACAAGGCCGGCTAAGCCCCAAACCCAGAATGCACCGCTAAACCATTTATCAGCGACCCACGGAAAGATGAATGCACTAACGGTCACGGTAATCAACACAGCCAGCAGTGCCAGATAAAACGCGCCATTGGTCCAGCGCGCTGCAAATTGGCGGATCGGCTCGTCGTGCTCAAACCGGGCGCGCACGAACAAGCCCCCTTGCAGCGAAACCGCAATCACCGCCGCAACGCCGGTCCACACGCTGAACGGCGTGATGAAGCGCAGCGCCCCGCCCACATAGGTCGGCACCGTCCCGGCAGCATGGGTGAGCGGAAAACCATGCAACGTCGCACCCACCGCCATACCCCCAAAAAACGTGGTGGCCAGGCTCGATAATCCAAACGCCCAATCGCTAAAACGCTGATATCGCCGCTCCGCTAAATGCCGAAACTCCAAAGCGACGGCACGGGTAATGATGCCCCAAAGCGCTAACGCCAAAGGGATCATCAAATAACTGAACAACGAGCCATAGACCGAGGGAAACGTGCCGAACAAAACGCCGCCCGCCACAATCAACCATGTCTCGTTGGCATCCCACGTGCCGGCCATCGCCGACATAATGGCGCCGCGCTCGTCTTCATCGGCAACGAACAGCGAAAATACCCCAGCGCCTAAATCCGCGCCATCGAGCATCACATAAAGCAAAACCGCAAGCCCGAGCGACAGCCACCACACGAAAGTGAGAATATGCTGCGTTTGTGTGAGAACATCCATAATCGGTCTCCTTACGCCGGCCGTGGGTATGAAGGGGCCGCACTCGGCTGATGCGCAGGCGCTTCCATATGGCCCAAAGCCTGATGCCCTTCTTCAATCACCGGCGAGACCATATCAGGCCCCTTACGGATCATCTTGGCAATGAAATACCAAGCGCCGCCCAGCACCGCCAACTCAAAGCCCATATAACCAATCATCCAGAAGATCTCAGCAGCAACCGACATGCGGCTAACCCCGGCGGATGTGCGCATCAACCCGTAAACAATCCATGGTTGCCGTGCGACCTCACGCGTCCACCAGCCGGTCCACACCGCGAGATAGGGCAAGAACGCCGCGCCCACCACGTTGCGCAAAAACCATTTTTGCTCAACCAGCTTGGCGGCGCTGAAGCGTCGGCGCAGGATCAAGAATGTGCCCCAGAATGCCACCAGCATCAGCGCCATGCCAATCGCAACCATCACCCGGAATGCATAAAACGGCACCACCACGGGGGGTCTATCCTGCGGCTTGATGCTGTCCAGCCCTTGCACCTTGCCATTCCAGCTATGGGTCTCGAGCAGGCTCAATACATGCGGAATGGTAATGGCAAATGCATTGCCATCGCCCTTGGCATTTGGCCACGCCACCACATGCCAACCGGTATTGACCGAGCCATCCTGGTTATAGGTGTGGTAATGCCCCTCCATCGCCGCAAGCGCCGCCGGCTGGTCATGCGAGACCACTTGCCCCAAGCCATCGCCAACATAAACTTGCAACGGCGCCACCACCAGCAGCGCCAAAATCGCGTATTTCAACGGCTTGGTGAACAACGCCACATGGCGCTTGGTCAACACAAACCAGGCCGCAACGCCCGCCACGAAAAACAACGCCAATTCAAAGCAGGCAATCAGCATATGCGGGAAACCCAAAATCACATCCGGGTTGAAAATCGCTTTATACCAATCACTGACCTGAAACATGCCGTCCTTGAACACGACGCCGGTCGGCGTCTGCATCCAAGAATTCGCGACCAAAATCCACATCGCCGAGAAGGAGGAAGATAACGCGACGTTAAATGTTGCGAATAGATGCATTTTCTTGTTGATCTTACCCCAACCGAAAATCATCAGCCCGATAAACCCGGCCTCATACATAAAGGCTGTAATCGTCTCATAGCCAAGCACCTGCCCAAAAAATGGCCCCGCCGCTTGGGAAAATGGCCCATAGAGAATACCAAACGCCATCTCCATGGTGATGCCGGTGGCAACGCCCGCACCGAAATTGATGATGAATAATTTTTCAAAAAATCGGGTTAGCCGATACCATTGCTCATCATTGGTCTGCAGCCAACGCCATTCAAACAAAAATAAAATCACCGCAAGGCCGATGGTGAGCGGCGGATATAGAATGTGAAAACTCGTGATCCAGGCAAAATCGAGCCGGGAAAGCATCACCGATAATGGGCTATTGGTCATCACGTCCTCGTTGCAGAATCATAACAGGAAGGGTCTAGAGCATTTCATCAACATCAATATCCGCGTCAGAGCTTCTCTTGCCTTTGCCTTTGCCCATCAGCGGCAGCCGGTTTTTCAACTCCAGCAGCGCCACCACGCGTCCGCCGAGTTTCAACAATTGGATCAGTTGGTCCGGATCGAGCTTTTGCACATCATCCGCCCAACGCAGCAGCAATTCGATCAATTCATGCATCTCGCGCAACCGGCTTTGCGCATGCCGGTCTGCCGCATTCGTCGGCGTCTCCATGATCAGATCGCGCAACACGGATAAAGTCGGGTCAATCTCGCGCCGCCGCCGCTCCTCAGCGAGCGTGCGAACAATTTGCCAGACATCGCCCAGCGTCGAAAAATGCTCCCGCCGATCACCGGGCAAATGCTGCAATCGCACCAGATTCCAAGATTGAAGCTCTTTCAACCCCATCGATACGTTCGAGCGCGAAAAATTCAGCACTTCGGCAATTTCATCGGCCGGCAAAGGCCGCTCCGAAACAAACAGCAGTGCATAAATTTGCCCCACCGTCCGGCTAATGCCCCACCGGCTACCCATCTCGCCAAAATGCAGCACAAACGCCTCGGTGATTGGCGTCAATTTCATCGTCTGAACTTTCAGAAATTACTGAAATCAATGTAACGTAAAAGACGAATATGTCAATCACCATAGGCACCCGTCGGCAGGGCTTTCACCCGCGCCCCACCCCTGATAAACTCGGAAAAACAACGTCCAATCAGCATGTTCCGGAGCAAATTTGCGTTATGTCAAAATTATCATCGCTGCGTCGCGTCGCTTGCATTTCGCTCCTACTCGGCGGCATCGGGGTCGGATATGGCGCGCAACCTGCCCCGCTCACCTATCCCGTTGCCCCACGCGACACGATCGTGAATGATTATTTCGGCACCAAAGTTCCTGCCCCCTATCAATGGATGGAAAATCTCACCGATCCACGCCTCGCCCCCTGGGTTGCTGCAGAGAACCAACTCACCGCCCATTATCTCGCCGGCCTGAAACTCCGCGCCGCGTTCTATGCAAAACTCACCAAACTCTGGAACTACCCCAAACAAACCTCCCCGCTCCAGCGCGGCAGCTTGCTGTTTTATCGCCGCAATTCCGGCATCCAGAACCAATCCGTGCTCTATATGCAGCGCGGCCCCACTGGCACGCCACATATCCTGCTCGACCCGAACAGCTTTTCGCACCATGGTGGCACCGCCCTCGCCGCCTACGCCCCCTCGCCAAACGGCAAATACGTGGCGTACGCCTTGTCCAAAGGCGGCTCTGATTGGCAAACGCTCTATGTGCTTGACGTCGCGACCGACAAAACCCTGCCCCATCCGGTGCGCTGGGTAAAATTCTCCGACATCAGCTGGACCCATGACAGCAAAGGCTTTTTCTACGCGCGCTATCCCGAACCGCCGAAAGGCCAAGCCATCGCCGAGCGGCTGAAAAACCAAGCCCTCTATTACCACCGGATCGATCAAAGCCAAAAGCAAGACATTTTAATTTACCGCCGACCCGACCTCGCTTCATGGATCATCAATGGCGATGTCTCGGAAAATGGCCGCTATCTGTTCATCACATTGGCCTTTCACACCACCCGCAACGAGCTCTATGTCGCGAGCCTCGGCAATCCCAATCACCCCAAACTCACCGCCAAAATCCGCCCGCTCTTCACCAAGGATGACGCCTCCTACGTCCCGATCGGCACCGAGGGTGATTCGGTCTTCATCCAAACCGATCTGAACGCCCCGCTCGGGCGCATCGCGGCCGTCGATATCTATCATCCCGCCCCCGCCGATTGGCGCGTGGTGGTGCCAGAGCAAAAAAATTCACTCCTCGATTCTGCCCACATGGCGTTCGGCAAAATTCTAGTGCACCGCATGGTGGTCGATAAAGCCCGGCTTGATCTCTACACCACTGGCGGTCGCCTGATCGGCCCGGTCAAGCTGCCCGACGCGACCGGCACCGTCGGCGGTATTTCCGCCCGTAACACCAAAAAACATATTTATTTTGCCTTCACCTCATTCCTGCGCCCCGGCGAAATCGTTCGCTATAATGTCGAATCTGGCAAGGAAACCACATTTTTCCGCCCCACCGTTCCGTTCAACCCGGATCACTACACGGTCCAGCAAGTCTTTTACCCCTCCACTGGCGGCGTCAAAGTGCCGATGTTCATCGTCGCGCGCAAAGGCGTGGTGCTGAACGGCCAAAACCCCACCATTCTCTATGGCTATGGCGGCTTTGACGTGACCATCCCGCCTTATTTCAGCCCGAGCATCGCCACCTGGCTGCGCCTCGGCGGGGTCTATGCCATGCCCAATCTGCGCGGCGGCGGCGTCTATGGCCAATCCTGGCACCAAGCTGGCATGTTGCAGAACAAGCAGAACGTGTTTGATGATTTCGCCAACGCCGCCCACTGGCTGATCGATCATCACTATACCAGCAGCGCGCATCTCGGCATCATGGGCTACTCCAATGGCGGCCTGCTCACCGGCGCCAGCGTCACCGAACACCCGCATCTGTTCGGTGCCGTCTATATCGGCCACGGCGTGCTCGATATGCTGCGTTTTGAAAAATTCTCCGGCGGCGAATATTGGATTTCTGAATACGGCACCGCCACCAAAGCCAAAGACTTCAAATGGCTCGATGCCTATTCCCCGCTGCAAAATCTGAAAAAGGGCGTCTGCTACCCACCCACCATCATCACCACCTCCACCGATGATGACCGCGTGGTGCCCAGCAACGCCTATAAATTTGCCGCCCAAATGCAGCGCGATCAAGGCTGCGCCAACCCAATCCTGCTGCACACTGCAACTGCCACCAGCCATATCTATATGCCGGTGCACAAACATCTGCGGCACGATGCCGATAATTGGGGCTTCATGGGCCACGCCCTCGGCATGAAAGCGCCTTAACCAAATTCCCCCCACCTTGGCGAAACCCAAGGTGGGGGGCTCGAAAAATTAGCCGTGCAGCTTGGCGGTAATCGTCGCCACATGCTTGCCCTGCGCGCGAGCAATCGCCAGCTCATTGGCCGAAGGCTTGCGCGACCCATCGCTGCCCGCCAGCGTGCTCGCCCCATAGGGTGTGCCGCCGGTAATCTCGGTCATATTGGTCAGCTCCGGGTTGGAATAGGGCACGCCCACCACCACCATGCCATGATGGAACAAGGTGGTGTGGAACGAGGTGATCGTGGTTTCCTGCCCGCCATGCTGGGTGCCGGTGGAAATGAACACCGAACCCACCTTGCCGATCAACGCGCCCTTGGCCCAAAGCCCGCCGGTCTGATCCAGGAAATTGCGCATCTGGCCACACATATTGCCAAAGCGTGTCGGCGTGCCGAAAATGATCGCGTCATAATCTGCCAACTCGCCCGGCGTCGCCACCGGCGCGGCCTGGTCGGTCTTCGCATGAATAGCGCTCAGCGTCTCCGCCGGCATGGTCTCGGGCACGCGCTTGACCACCACGTCCGCGCCTGCCTCTTTGGCACCCGCGGCAACCGCCTCCGCCATGGTCTCCAGATGGCCCCATGTGCTGTAATAAAGAACCAGAATTTTCGCCATTTTTCGCTCCTTGAGGATGATCGATGCCCGCGATTTAGGGGCTTATTCGTTCGATATCAAATGAAATTTTTGTGTCGACAGGTCAACACACCCCCTCGCCAGCCGCAAACCCTGGCGCCTTGTTTTGGCGCGCAACTTTATCCGATCAGATTAGGGCTTGTTGAGATTCGGGATTCCCATTTGGGTTTGGTTGTGATTCAAGCTTTGGATGGATCGATTCGTACTGACTGACGCCCAATGGGCGAAGATGGAGCCGCTATGTCTGGGTAAG
>JAKBBY010000164.1 GCA_021808315.1 Pseudomonadota bacterium
CCCCTCAATCATAAATTGCGCCGCCAACGCCGCCACCAAAATTCCGAGCACCCGCCCCATCACGCTCGCCCCGGTCGCCCCGGTCAAATGCGCGAGTAGCCGCGAGGCGCGCATCGCCATGAAGGTGCCGATAATCAGCGCCGCCAAAGCCAGCGTCACCGCAATAATCGCGACCAAATCAGACCCCGCTTTGGCGTGGAGCAAAATCATCGTGGTCATCGCCCCCGGCCCGGCAATCAGCGGAATCGCCAGCGGAAACACGCTAATATCCTCGCCCGTCGCCGTCACTGCCGCGCGCTCCTCATCGGTCGAGCGCAATTCATGCTTCGCCGTCACCATATCCTTGGCCGAGAGAAACAACAGCGCACCACCGGCAATCTGCAACGCCGGAATCCCAATCCCTAGCACCCGCAACAGCGCCTCGCCGCCAATGCCGAACACCAGCAGCACCACAAAACTCACAATCGAAGCCCGCCGCGCCATCACCCGGCATTTTTCCGGCGCATCATTCACCGTGAGCGCGGCAAACACGATGCCCGTGCCAATCGGATCAATGATCACGAACAGCGCCACCACGGCATATAAAAAATCGCCAATCCCGCTGGTCAACATCTCATTCAACCATTCGCTCCGCCGCCGCCAAATCCTCGGGCGCGTTGATATTCATGAATGGATCGCCCGCATCGGCAAACCAAACAAGCCGCATCCCGATCAGCGCGGCAAAATCCCGCACCCGATGCCGCCCCGGCGTCGCCAAAAACCCGGCCAACCGCGTTGACGCCGCACGCGGCCACATCGCAACCGAGTGATGCACCCGCCCGCCATGGTCAACCACCGAGGGCGCGGCCCCCAGCCTGATCCGCAAATCCATGGGCACGAACACCGTGTCCACCGGCACGCTCAAAACCTGCGCCACCTGGGCCTGCTCCGCCGCCCGCAGCCCCGCCAAAATCCCCGCGAGCGGCCCCAGCCCGGCAAATTCGCCATCATCCAGCGCGATCACACCCGGATAGCGCCGCCTGATCCGCTCCGGATCAGCCCCCGCCGCCACCATAATCTGATCCACCTGCGGTGCCAGCCGCGCCATCATCCGCTCCAGCAGCGTGCGCCCGCCCAGCGTGAGTAACGCCTTATCGGCACCGCCCATCCGCCTTCCTTGGCCGCCCGCGAGAATCAGCCCGATGCAGCGTTGATCAACCATGATGAAACCGGAGAAAATTGGGGCGAACGACGGGGATCGAACCCGTGACAACCGGTACCACAAACCGGCGCTCTACCAACTGAGCTACGTCCGCCACCGAGGCCGATTTAGGCCGTCTGCGCGCTCCGCGTCAATCGCCGGGGCGCAAAATGCCGCGCCAACCGCTCAATCGCCGCATCCAACAGCGCATCCTGCTTGCAAAACGCAAACCGCACATAATCGCGCGGCGCGGCTTCCCCGGCATAAAACGCCGAAACCGGAATCGCCGCCACGCCCGCCCGCTCAACCATGAAGCGGCAAAACGCCGCGTCATCGCCGTCAAACCCCAACCCGGAAAAATCCGCCGTCACAAAATACGAGCCACGGGTCTGCAGCGGCACAAAACCCACATCCGCAAGCCCGCTGGCCAAGCGCGTGCGCTTGGCGGCCAATCGCGCGCCAATCGCCGCGAAATAATCATCGTGCTGCGCCAGCCCCACCGCCACCGCGCGTTGCAAATGCGGCGGCGTGGTAAAGGTCAAATTCTGATGCGCCTTGGCAATCACCGCCGCCATCGCCCGGGGCGCACTCACATACCCCACCTTCCAGCCGGTCAAGCTGAAGGTTTTGCCAGCACTGCCAATCCGCGCACAGCGCTCGCGCATCCCGGGCCGCGTCATCAGCGGAATATGCGCCGCCCCATCGAACACCAAATGCTCATAAACCTCATCGCACACCGCATAGATGTCATGCCGCACGCATAAATCGGCTATGAAATCCAAATCCTCGACCCCAAACACCTTCCCCGTCGGGTTCATCGGCGAATTAAGCAGCAAAAGCTTGGTCCGGGGCGTAAAGGCTGCCGCCAGCGCCGCGCGCGGCAAATCCCAGCCCGGCGGCTCTAAGCGCACCAGCTTGGGCACCGCCCCCAGCAATTTCACCACCGGCACATAAATATCATAGGTCGGCTCCAGCAGCACCACCTCATCGCCCGGATTGAGCAGCGCCATTAAACAGGCGGTCAACGCCTCGGTCGCGCCCGACGTCACCACCACCTCGCTCGTCGGGTCGATCTCTAAGCCATAAAACCGCCGGTTCGCCGCCGCCACCGCCTCGCGCAGCACCGGCACGCCCGTCAAGGGCGGATATTGATTGCGCGTCGGCCCCAGGCTCGCATCGCTCAGCGCCGCCGCCGCCGCCGCCACCACCGCATCCGGCCCATCCTCATCGGGAAATCCCTGGCCCAAATTAATCGCGCCATGCTGCACCGCGAGTGCGGACATCACGGTAAAAATCGTGGTCCCCGTGGCCTCCAACAGCGAATTCATCGCGCGCATCATCGTGCTCCGTATCCCAACCGGCCCAACGCCGAGCCTTGCTCCCACCAGCCGCCAATATCGCCCCACCCCGCCCGATCGGCAAGCGCTGATTATTTGATAGGCACAACCTGCCCGTTTTCGCGCCGATCACGCCGCTCAACCCGCAAAAAACCCCGTCCCATGGTCTTGGCACGGCCTATGCTATACCGTAACCACGAACCAGACTGACGATGAACCACCCCACCGGACTCCTCGTCGCTCAATCGCGCTCTCGCGGGTTGGCGATGAGAAAATTGGATCAAAGCTGCGCAACAAGGAGGCCGCCCGGCACAAGGGCGAGGAGCGGATGAAGAAAATCGAAGCGATCATCAAACCGTTCAAGCTCGATGAGGTGAAGGAAGCCCTTCACGAAGTCGGGTTGCAGGGCATCACCGTCACCGAAGCCAAGGGCTTTGGTCGGCAAAAAGGCCATACCGAGCTTTATCGCGGCGCGGAATATGTGGTCGATTTCCTCCCCAAGGTGAAAATCGAAGTGATTTGCGAAGATGCCGTCGCCGAGCGCGCCATCGAAGCCATCACCAACGCCGCCCGTACCGGGCGCATCGGCGACGGCAAAATTTTCGTCTCCACCATCGAGGAAGTGATCCGCATCCGCACCGGCGAAAAAGGCGAGGCGGCGATCTAAAATTTCTCGCACAGCCTGACCCAAGACCAATTTCATTCAACCCAATCGTGGTCTAAGTCAGATTTCATCCACCCGCACCTTCCGGCCCTCCCGGAATTGTGCCTTAACCCGATCACAGCGGCGTCGCACGGGGCGGCGCCGCTTCACGACCCTCAGGGAGACTTCGAATGGCGAAAAAGCCCGCAACCGGCGATGCGATCAGCAAGGCGATGGAGATGATGAAGGAGAACGGCGTCGAATATGTCGATCTCCGCTTCACCGATCCGCGCGGCAAATGGCAGCACACCGCTCAACATGTTTCCACCATGGACGCCGATGCCTTCCGCGACGGCATCATGTTCGATGGCTCCTCCATCGCCGGCTGGAAAGCCATCAATGAGTCGGACATGATCCTGATGCCCGACCCCGAAACCGCCGTGATGGACCCGTTCGCCGCCAAGCCGAGCATGATCCTGTTCTGCGACATCATCGAACCCTCAACCGGCATGGGCTACGCCCGCGATCCGCGCGGCACCGCCAAGCGCGTCGAATCCTACCTCAAATCCACCGGCATCGGTGACACCATCGTGGTCGGTGCCGAAGCCGAGTTTTTCATTTTCGACAGTGTGCGCTTTGGCACCGGCGGCAATTTCGGCACCTATCAGGTCGATAGCATGGAAGGCCCCGGCTCCTCGCTGAAAGACTATCCGGAAGGCAATATGGGCCACCGCCCCGGCGTCAAAGGCGGCTATTTCCCGGTCCCGCCGGTCGATGGCGATAGCGATTTGCGCGCCGAAATGCTCGCCACCATGGGCGAAATGGGCCTGCCCATCGAAAAACACCATCACGAAGTAGCGCAAAGCCAGCACGAGCTGGGCACCCGCTTCAACTCCCTGACCAAAATGGCCGACCAGATGCAGATTTACAAATACTGCGTCCACAACGTCGCCCATTCCTACGGCAAAACCGCCACCTTCATGCCCAAGCCGATCTATGGCGATAACGGCTCCGGCATGCACACCCACCAATCGATTTGGAAAAACGGCAAGCCGCTGTTCGCGGGCAATGGCTACGCCGATCTCTCCGAACTCTGCCTCTATTTCATCGGCGGCATCATCAAACACGCCAAAGCCATCAACGCCTTCACCAACCCGAGCACCAACAGCTATAAACGCCTGATCCCCGGCTTCGAAGCGCCGGTGCTGCTCGCCTACTCGGCGCGCAACCGCTCCGCCTCCTGCCGCATCCCCTACACCACCAACCCGAAAGCCAAACGCGTCGAAGTCCGCTTCCCGGACCCGACGGCCAACCCCTATCTCGCCTATTCCGCCATCGCGATGGCCGGGATCGATGGGATCAAAAACAAAATCCACCCCGGCGACCCGATGGATAAGGATTTGTACGACCTGCCGCCCGAGGAACTCAAAGGCATCCCCACCGTCTGCGGCAGCCTGCGCGAAGCCCTCGGCGCCCTCGCCGCCGATCACGATTTCCTCCTGGCCGGCGACGTGTTCAGCAAAGAACAAATCGAAAGCTACATCGAACTGAAATGGGGCGAAGTCTACCGCTTCGAACACACCCCCCACCCGGTCGAATTCGAAATGTATTATTCCGCCTAATTTTCGCGCCGACCAGGCACTAACGAAAACCGGCCCTATCATGGGGCCGGTTTTTTTTGCGCGCCGCACCCCGCCCTCGCGCTCTAATTGACAAATCAGCCGCATGATACCAACTCATGAAGAGATTGGCTGGGTTTGCACTATCGTTGGAGGTAAGGAAGCCCTGCTTTTTTGAAAAAAAGCAGCAAAAAACGCTCTCAAATTGGGGCAGTGGCGTCGAAGCCAGCACGGACGGAGAAGAGCAAAGTTTTTTTGCTTCTTTTTTGTCCAAAAAAGAAGGGTTTTTGCTCCTCTGACCAGCCCTGCGTCGCCATCCTCATCATCCCCGACCGCGCAAGCTCCCTCACCCCCGGAAACCGCACAATGACCGATCTCGCCCCCGAAGCCCGTTGGGAAGCCCGATACGCCGCAACCAGCACCTATCTGTTCGGCACCGAACCGAACTGCTTTCTGGTCGAGGCTGCTTCCCATCTGCCGCCCGCCGCCAAAATCCTCGCCGTGGCCGATGGGGAAGGGCGCAACGGCGTTTTTCTCGCCTCACGCGGCCATCGGGTTCACGCCGTCGAATATGCCGCCACCGCCATCGCCCGTGCGCAACGCCTCGCCGCATCCCAGGGCGTTTCGCTCGACATCGAACAAGCGGATGTGCTGCGCTGGACGTGGCCGGTCGCCGCCTATGACGCGGTGGTCGCCATTTTCGTGCAATTCGTGCCGCCCGCCGCCCGCCCGGCCTTTTTCGCCAACATGGTCGCAGCGCTCCGCCCCGGCGGTCTTTTGCTCCTGCAAGGCTACCGCCCCGAACAAATCGCCAACGGCACCGGCGGCCCGTCCGATCCCGCCCATTGCTACACCGAAGAGCTGCTCCGCACCGAATTCGCGGGCCTTACCCTCCTTCATCTGCGCAGCCATGACGCCGAGATCGCCGAAGGCACCGCCCATCACGGCCCCTCCGCCCTGATCGACCTCGTGGCCCGCAAACCCTGATCCGCCGATCATTCACCCTCACGCCCGCAGCGCTCAGCCCGCCCAAGTGATCGCCGCAGGCCTTGGGCGTCGCATTTGTATTCAATCG
>JAKBBY010000015.1 GCA_021808315.1 Pseudomonadota bacterium
TGGCGCTGGCCTGGGTGCTGGCCCAGGGCGAGGACATTGTGCCGATCCCCGGCACTAAGCGCCGCACCTATCTCGATGAAAATATCGGCGCGGTGGATGTGACGCTGACGGTCGATGATCTCGCCACGATCGACCGGATCTTGCCGCCGGGCACCGCCGCCGGCACGCGCTACCCGCAAGTCGCCATGGCCGCATTGAATCGCTAATTCCGCGCCCGTATGGGAGCGTGGTGGGTCGTCATCCATCACGCTCCCGCCTTTATTGGCCGTGTTAAAACCGGTAGCCGATACCGGCACCGACAATGGTCGGGTCCAGATTGGTGTGGGCAATCACCGTGCCATGACCAATGCTCGCCCGGGTTGCGACAAAGGTTTGCTTGACCACGACATTGGCATACCAATGGCCGCGCAGGCGGTAATCAAACCCCGCCTCAATCGCCGGGCCAATCCCGGTGCGATAGGTCACGGTATTCAGCCCCAGCGCCTTCAAATCCGCCGCCGTGTGCTGATCATAAAACAGCATCAGCGTCACGCCCGCACCAACATAGGGCACAAAATTACCCATGCCGCCAAAATGATATTGCATCGTCACGGTCGGCGGTAACACCCAAACGCTGCCGACTTTAACGGTGCCGAGCGCCGAATTATCCACCCACACATTATGACGCGATGTTCCCGCAATCGCCTCAACCGACAGGTTCGGCGTGAAAAAATATGATAAATCCACCTCAGGGATGGCCGTGTTCGAGGCCCGCACCGTGCCGCCAATCGCCGAGACAGTGCTCGACATGTTTTGCGGCAACACCCCATCCACCCGCAGGCGCACCATCACATCACCGCTGGAAAACCCTGTCGGTTGCACCAGCTGCGCCGAGGCCGGCGCCGCAACCGCCATGAGGGACGCCAGCGCAATCCCGGCCCATAATTTGCGCATCATCTTTATTTCCTTCCGCATCAGGTCAGCGCTCAAGCGCGCCGACAACGCCAGGAAGTTTTAGGTGCCGCACCGCATCATGCGTTGATCTAAATCAACCGTCTGTAATCATTCGGCCAGTATGGCAAAAACGCGACGCTCGACCTCAATCTGACCCAGCGTTGCCATCACCGCATCAATCGGCGGGCTGGTGGTGCTGCCGGTGAGCGCCGCGCGCAACGGTTCCGCAACGATGCCCAGTTTTTTCTCGACCGACTCGGCATAAGCCACCATCGCTTGATACAAAGCGGGCGCGGTATAATCGGTCTGCGCGAAAGCCAGCAGCAAGGCCGATAAATCATCGCGCGCCTCTTCCGTCAGCAGCGCCAGCGCCTTGGGGGTGAAGGGCAACGGCACCTCACGCACCAAAAACAGCGATGAATCGGCCAGTTCCGCCAGCGTGCGGGCGCGTTCCTGCAAGCGCGGCATCAAAACGTGCACCCGCTCCGCGCCGATCGCATCAAGCGGTCGCTCCAGCAGCGCCTCGATGCGGGGCAGCGTCAGCGCGGTCAAGCGGGCGGGATCGGCGGCGCGAAGCCACACCGCATTAACCTGGATCAGTTTTTTATAATCCATTTTGGCGGCCCCACGGCCCACACCATCCAGATCGAATAATTTAATCTGCTCATCGCGTGAGAGAATTTCCGCATCGCCATGGCCCCACCCCAGGCGGAGCAGATAATTGCACAGCGCCTCCGGTAAATAACCCTCATCGCGGAATTGCAGGGTCGAAACCGCGCCATGGCGCTTGGACAGTTTGCCGCCATCCGGGCCGTGGATCAGCGGCAAATGCGCAAATTCGGGCCGCGCCCACCCCATCGCGTCATAGATTTGCGCCTGGCGGAACGTGTTGGTCAAATGATCATCGCCGCGAATCACATGGGTAATGCCCATATCATGGTCATCCACCACCACCGCATGCAAATAGGTCGGCACGCCGTTGGAGCGCAGCAAAATCATGTCATCGAGTTCGGCGTTTTGCACGCGCACCTCGCCCTTGACCCGATCATGCACCACGGTTTCACCGCTGCGCGGTGCCTTGAGCCGGATCACCGGCTCCACGCCCGCCGGCGCCTCGGACGGGTCACGATCACGCCAACGGCCATCATACCGGAACGGCTTTTTCGCCGCATCGGCCTGCGCGCGCATCTCGGCCAATTCCTCGCGCGAGCAATAACAGCGATAAGCCGTGCCCGCCTGCACCATCGCCTCAGCAACCTCGCGATGCCGTTGATACCGGGTGGATTGAAACACCGCAGGCGCATCCGCCTTGAGATCGAGCCAATCGAGCACGTCAAAAATCACCTGCGTCGCCGCCGGCGTGCTGCGCTCAGTATCGGTGTCTTCCACGCGGAGTAAAAATTCGCCGCCATGATGGCGGGCGAACAGAAAATTGAACAAAGCCGTGCGCACGCTGCCAATATGCAGCATGCCGGTGGGTGAGGGCGCGAAGCGAACACGAATGGTCATCGCGACGTCGCTATCACGAAACCCCTACCAAGTGAACGCGGGCAAAATCGCAACAGGGCTGAGCCCGGCGCTGGCACAGGCGGCATGCGCTTGTTCGGGCGTAAAATTGTGGATGCCCGAGAGGATCAGCAGCGAATCAATCCCCGCCGCCTTCGCCCCGGCAATATCGGTGCGCAGCGAATCGCCCACCGCGAGGGTGCGTTGCCGCCGCGTGCCCAACATCGCGAGGGTAGGGCCATAAATTGCCGGATCAGGTTTGCCCCGGGTTATCACCGCGCCGCCGCGCGCCGCATAAATCCCGGCCAGCAAGCCCGCGCAAATAATGCGCTTGCCCGCCCGCACCACTTCGAGGTCAGGATTGGCGCAGACCATCGGCAAGCCCGCCGCCAAGGCCGCATTCAACACGTCATCATAGGCCGCCGGATCGTTCTCGCCGGCCAAATCATCCGGGCCGGTATTCAGCAAAAAATCCGCTTGCGCCGCACGCTCAACCTCAACCAACGGCAAATCGTCAAACAAATTCCGATCCCGCGCCGGGCCCAAATGCAATAAGCGCGAGCCCAGCGCAGCAAAGGCCGGATCGGTGCGATCGCGCAAGGCACTATGCACCGCCTCGCCACTGCTCATCACCCCATCATACAAATCCGGCGTAATCCCCATAGCGGCAAGTGCGGTGACCACAGCGGCAGCGCGCCGCGGCGCGTTGGAGAGAAATACCACGCGCTTTTGCCACGCGCGCAGCCAAATCAACGCATCAATCACCCCTGGATAAGGCTGCACCCCGTCATGCACCACACCCCAGAGATCAACGATGAACCCGTCATACGCGCGGGCAAGGTCCGACAAGCTCACGGTGCCAACTCCGCCAAACGATCCGCATCGCGCCCGATAATATCCGTCAACTGCGCCGCGTCATATTGCGCGAGCAGCCCCGGCAACCCCGCCACGATACGCTCGATCACCGCCGGACCCTGATACACAAAGCTGGTGTAAAGCTGCACCAAATGCGCCCCCGCGCGCAGCTTGGCGAAGGCTTGCGCCGGTGTCGCAACGCCCCCCGCGCCGATCAACACCAGCCGATCCCCGGCGAGCAAGCGGATTTTCGCGAGCATGCGCGTGGAGCGATTAAATAAGGGCGCGCCGGACAGGCCACCCGCCTCGCTGCGCGCGGAATCACCAAGGCCCTCCGGTCGCGCCAATGTGGTATTACTGACGATCAACCCGGCAACACCTTGCTCAACAGCCATCGCCACCAAATCCGGCAACGCCGCCTCATCCAAATCGGGCGCGAGCTTGACCAGCAAAGGCGGATGGGTCGGGACAGCCTGGGAAATGGCACCGAGAATCGCCCCGAGCCGATCCACGCGCTGCCAATCGCGCAGGCCCGGCGTGTTCGGCGAGGAGACATTGATGGTGATGTAATCGGCATCATTCGCAATCTCTTGAACCAAAAACGGATAATCGACCAGCGGCTCCGCGCCCTCTTTATTGATCCCAAGATTAGCCCCGAGCATGATGCGCCGACCCGGCACGCGCGCGGCGGCGGCAAAACCCGCTTTGAATGGCTCGATCCCGTGATTATTAAACCCCATCCGGTTGATCAATGCGTGATCGCCGCGCAGCCGGAACAAGCGCGGCGCCGGATTGCCCGGCTGGGCGCGGCGGGTGACGGTGCCCGCCTCGATGAACGAAAACCCAATGTCGGCCAAGCCCTTCAGCGCAACCGCATCCTTGTCAAACCCCGCCGCCAAGCCAATCGGATGGGCAAGGCTGCGGCCAAACACCGTGCTCGCGAGGCGTGGATCAACCCTCAGCGCCTGATGCCCCCAGCCCGCGCGCAGCGCGGCGATGGCAAGGCGGTGCGCCGCCTCCGGCGGAAAACGCTGCAGGAGCGGAACGGCCAGATCGGCGAGCGCCATTATTTCGCGAGAACCACAATCTCCGGCCCCGTCGGTGCCGGGGCCTTGGCGATGGTGGTCGGCCCGGCGAGCGACACGTGGCTGGTGGCCACACCATCCGCGACGATGGCATCCGCGACCAACGCCGCTTCCGGGGCCAGCGGCGCGAGTTGCTCTTCGGTCACACTCGGAATCGCTGCGGGCGGACCCGCCAACGCCACGCGAAACTGCGCCGTCGGTTTGATTTTCAGCGCCGCTTTCACTGCGTAGCTCAACGATGGCCCCCAATCAGCGGCGTTCGCGGGAATAATCACCAACGGCAATTGCCCATCGAACTTGGTCAGCGCCGCGACATTCACCAGCGACGGCGCATCTGCATATGGCCCTGGCACTTTCGGGTGCGTCAACGCACATCCGGCCAAAGCGGGAACCACGATCAAAGCGAGGAGCGAAATTTTGCGCATGCCCGGCATTTACTGGAGTGCCGGACAATCGACAATGGGCAGAACCGCACGCCGCCACCGCGTTACCGCAGCTTCATCTCCCGGTCACACGCTGGCCCCCATCACACGCTGGCCCCGATCACGCGCTGACATTGCTCACCAAGCCCGCTTACGCCCAGCCGCATCACCTGCCCTGCCCGCAAAAAGATCGGCTCCGGCTTTTTGCCGAGCCCCACACCGGGCGGCGTGCCGGTGGCAATGATGTCGCCCGGCTGCAAGGCAATGAAATCACTGACATACGAGACCAGCTTGCGCACACCGAAAATCATGGTGCGGGTATTGCCCGTCTGCATCCGCTGGCCATCGACATCGCACCATAAATCGAGGTTCTGCGGGTCCGGCACCTCATCGGCGGTGACCAGATACGGCCCGGTCGGCCCAAAGCTGGGACAGCCTTTGCCCTTATCCCAAGTGCCGCCGCGCTTCATTTGGTAATCGCGCTCGCTGACATCATTGACCACGCAATAGCCCGCGACATGCGCCATCGCCGCATCCTCGGTGATGTACGAGCCGCCGGTGCCGATCACCACGCCCAGCTCCACCTCCCAATCTGTGCTGGTCGAGCCGCGCGGGATCACGACATCATCATTCGGGCCGGCATAGGCGCTGCCCGCTTTCAGAAAAATAATCGGCTCCGCCGGGATTTTCGCGCCGGTTTCGGCGGCGTGGTCGGCATAGTTCAGGCCAATGCAAATGAAATTGACCGGGCGCGGCACTGGCGGGCCCAGGCGGGTGTCGGCGGGCAGTAACGGCAAGGAAAACGGATCAATCGCCGCCAACGCAGCAAGCCGGGCCGGGGCCAGCGCCTCACCATCCAGCCGCACCAAATGGGCCGAGAGATCCCGCAACCCGCCCGCGCTATCGAGCATGCCGGGCTGTTCCGCGCCAAGCGCACCATGCCGAAATAATTTCATTTTTGCTCCCCTTATTTCAATGCGGATCAAGCTTAGGCCAAGCCCCGCGCTAAGGAAAGCATGCCAGCGACGCTGACTAAAGTGCTGACTAGAATATTAAACGTCCTCTTGCGTGAACAGCTATCAGAGATATTACTTGCCGAAACCGTGTCGAAAATATTAAACTTTCTCTCTGGAGGACACCATCATGAGCCAAGCAACCCCGCGTTCCAACGAACCGCTGATCCATCACTGGATGCCGTTCACCCCCAACCGGCAATTCCTCGAAGCGCCGCGCATGATCGCCCGCGCCGAGGGCGTGCATTATTGGAACAGTGCCGGTGAAAAACTGCTCGATGGTATTTCCGGCCTATACACCACCCCCGCCGGGCATGGCCGCCGCGAAATTCGCGAGGCCGTCGCGAAACAATTAGAAGAGCTTGATTTTGCCCCGCCATTTCAATTCGGGGTGCCAGGCTCGTTCCGGCTCGCGCATGAGCTGACCCGGATTTTACCCGCACCGTTGAGCCGGGTGTTTTTCGCGGGATCAGGCTCGGAAGCGGTGGAAACCGCCCTGAAAATCGCCATCAATTACCATCGCGCGCGCGGCCAGGGGCAGCGCCAGCGGCTGATCGGGCGGGCGCGCGGCTATCACGGGGTCAATTTCGCCGGCTGGTCGGTCGGTGGCATGGTCAAAAACCGCGAAGCCTTCGGCCTCGGCCTGCCCGGCGTTGCCCATATGCGCCATACGCATATTCCAGAAAATCGCCATATCATCGGCCAAGGCCCGCATGGTGGGCTTGATCTCGCGGATGATTTGCAACGCCTGATCGATTTGCACGGCGCGGACACGATTGCGGCCTGCATCGTCGAGCCGATCGCAGGCTCAACCGGCATTTTGGTGCCGCCGGTGGATTATTTGCAGCGCCTACGCGCCATTTGCGACAAGCACGGCATTTTGCTGATTTTCGATGAGGTGATTTGCGGGTTCGGGCGCACCGGCCATCCCTTCGCCGCCCAGGCTTTCGGCGTGACACCCGATATCCTCACCATGGCCAAGGCAATCACCAACGGCAATATCCCGATGGCGGCCATCGCCGTGCGCGAAGAAATCCAGCAAGCCATTTTCGATGTCGCCGGGCCGGATGCCATCGAATTTTTCCACGGCTACACCTATTCAGCGCATCCGGTGGCCTGTGCGGCGGCGTTGGCAACGCTGAAAATCTATCGCGACGAGGATTTATTTGCCCGCGCCGCAGCACTCTCGCCGAGCTTCCTCGCCCGGATTGCCGATCTGGCATCGCTACCCGGCGTGATCGATACGCGCGGCTATGGCCTCCTCGGCGCGGCGGATCTTGCCGCCGGCGCCAGCCCCGGCGCGCGCGGGTTCGCGGTGATGCGCCGCTGTTTCGATGAGGGCTTGGTGCTGCGGGTCACCGGCGATACGGTGATTTTCTCGCCAATGTTCATCACGAGCGACGATCAGCTCGACGCCATGTTTGCTATTCTCCGGCGCGTGCTCGCAACCATATAAGGTCTTATCCTCGATCATCTCGTCACACGGAACGGAGTTAATCATGTATCAAGACGTCATGCTGCATATCGGCGGCACCTGGGTGGCTGCGCAATCAGGCCGTACCATCGATATTATCAACCCGGCGACCGAGGAAAAAATTGGCACGCTCGCCCACGCGGAGCGCGCCGATCTGGACGCCGCTATCAACGCTGCCGAGGCCGGTTTCGCGGTGTGGCGTAAAACCAGCCCGCAAGCCCGCGCCAAAATCATGCGCAAAGCCGCGAGCCTGATCCGCGAACGGGCCGACGCGATTGCGCCGATCATGACCATGGAACAAGGCAAAACCCTCGCCGAGGCCAAAGGCGAGACCATGCTGGCCGCCGATGTGATTGAATGGTTCGCCGAAGAAGCCCCGCGCACCTATGGAAGGGTGATCCCAGCGCGCGCGGATGGCATTTATCAACTCGTGGTCAAAGAGCCGCTGGGCATTGTCGCCGCGTTCACGCCCTGGAATTTCCCGATCAATCAAGCGGTGCGCAAAGTCTCCGCCGGTCTCGCTGCCGGTTGTGCGGTGATTTTGAAAGGCCCGGAAGAAACGCCCGGCTCCTGCGCTGAATTGGTGCGCGCCTTCGCCGATGCCGGGTTGCCGCCCGGTGTGCTGAACTTGGTCTTCGGCGTGCCTTCGGAAATTTCCGAATATCTGATCCCGCACCGCGCCGTGCGCAAAATCTCGTTCACCGGCTCCACCGCCGTGGGCAAGCATCTGGCCGCGCTCGCGGGCCAGCATATGAAGCGCGCCACCATGGAGCTTGGCGGCCACGCACCGGCCATCGTGTTCGAGGATGCGGATTTGGACGCCGCCGCCAAAATCCTCGCGGCCAATAAATTCCGCAATGCCGGGCAGGTTTGCGTCGCCCCCACGCGATTCCTGGTGCAAGAATCGGTTTATGACGGCTTCATGGAGCGCTTCCTCGGCGCGGTCGCCAAAATCAAGGTGGGGGATGGTTTGGACCCCAGCTCGACCATGGGCCCGCTCGCCAATGAACGCCGCATCCCCGCCATCGAGGGCTTGATCGCTGATGCCCAGAAGCATGGCGGCAAAATCGCGGCCGGCGGCGCGCGCATCGGCAATAAGGGCTATTTCTTCCAGCCAACGGTGATGACCGACGTGCCGATCAGCGCACGCGCCATGAACGAGGAGCCGTTCGGCCCGCTCGCCCTGGTCAACCGGTTCTCGACCTTCGATGAAGCCATCACCGAAGCCAACCGGCTGGATTACGGGCTGGCCTCCTATGCCTATACGCGCTCAACCAAAACCGTCACCGCACTCGGCCACCGGATTGAAAGCGGCATGATCTCAATCAATCATCACGGCATCGCCCTGCCGGAAACGCCATTCGGCGGCATGAAGGATAGCGGCATTGGCTGGGAAGGCGGGGCCGAGGCGATTGACGCCTATTTGACGACCAAATTCGTCACCCAGGCGTCGTAAGCCGCATGACCGGATTGCTCGCGGGCAAGACGGCGCTGATTACCGGCGGCGGCGGCGGCATCGGGCTTGGCATCGCCCGTGCCTTCGCCGCCGAAGGCTGTGCCGTGCTGATTTGCGGGCGCGATGGCACAAAACTCGCCAAAGCCGCCGCCGAAATCGGCCCCAACGGGCATGGCTTCACCGCTGACATCACCCGCGAGGCCGACCGTGCCGCCTTGTTCGCGCAAGCGGCGCGGCTATTCGCGGGTCGATTAGACATCCTGGTCAATAATGCCGGTCGGGCCACCGCCAAACGCACCGAAGATCTCGATGTGGAGGATTTCGCCGCCGTCATGGCGGTCAATGTCACCGCGTCCTTCGCCTGCGCGCAACGCGCCTTTCGGATCATGAAAGCCCAAAAATCCGGGCGGATCATCAATATCGGCTCGGTGTCCGCGCGCGTGCCCCGGCGCAACGCGGTGCCTTACACCACCTCGAAATTCGCGCTGGACGGAATGACCCGCGCACTGGCACTCGATGGCCGGGCCCATGGCATCGCGGTGTCGATCCTGCATCCCGGCAATACTGAGAGTGAGATTTGGCCGGACGCCGAGGCGGTGCGCGCCGCCGAGGGCTTGATGCCCGCCGCCGAGGTCGCCCGTGCGGCAGTGCTGATGGCGAGCCTACCGGACGGGATCAACATGCTGGAGGCCATCATGCTGCCGCTCGCCATGCCGCTGCTCGGGCGCGGATGATCCGTCGCGCAGGGCAATCCAACAGTCAATGTGGAGCAAAACCATGAAAATCCATCGGATTGGCATCACCGCGCTGACGCTCATGCCCGTCTTGATCGCCCCCGTCTTGATCGACAGCGCGTGGATCGGCAGCGCCGCCGCCCACAAGCCGCCCAGCCTGAGCATCGCCCGGCTGACCATGGGCACCGCCCTCACCATGGCGCAAGCCGCGATCAAGGATTGCCGCCGGCGTGGCTACGAGGTGGCGGCCAGCGTGGTGGATCGCGATGGCGTGCCGCAAGTCTCGCTGCGCGACAGCCTCGCCTCACCGCTGGCACTGCGGCTGAGCATCGATAAAGCCTATACCAGCGCAATGTTTAACAAAGCCGGAACCGTGCTGGAGCAAACCCATCGCTATGCCTCGCTCGCCACCACCGGCGGGCATTTAGTATTCGCCGGCGGCGGCGTGCCGATTGAGGTGGGTGGCGTATTCTATGGTGCCATCGGCGTCGCGGGCACGCCGTCGGGCCATACGGACGAGGCTTGCGCGAAAGCGGGCCTTGCTGCCGCGCGTGATCGGCTGGAGTTCCAGTAGCCGATCAAGCCGCGATTAAGGCGGCAAACAGCGCCGCACCGCGCATCACACCCAACCCGGTGCAAGCGTTCCAGCCCGGGCCAGCCGGGTAGCCCAGCGTGGTGCCGGTGGGCATATTGTTGCCCGTGGTGATCGCGCGCAAGGCCGCTTGATGCGCATAGAGGGCCGGATTGGCCTGACCAAGCCGCTTGCCGCGCGCCTGATTGACCAGCGCGAAAAACCCCGCCCAAAGCGGCGCGACCGCGCTGGTGCCGCCCACCGCAAAGCTCTGGCCATCCACCGTCACCTGATAACCCGTCGCCGGATCGGCATCGCCCGCCACGTCCGGCACGCCCCGCCCAGCCTGGCCGGTGCTCACATTGCGCGGCAGCGTCACGGCACTCTGATAGGCCGGGACCGGGAAGAGGGTTGAAATACCCCCGCCGGTGCCACTGCTGCCGCTATTCCAAACCGTCTCAGCGGTGATCGCACCGCCGCTCACCGTCAGGCTAGTCCCGCCACACGCCACCACAAACGGGCTGGAGGCCGGAAAATCGACATGCACCGCGCCATCATTCACCCCATCGGTCGCGAGATTATCGCCCGCTGCCACCGTCACCGTCAGCCCCGCCGCCGCAGCATCTTGCAGGGCGGTGTTGAGGGTGGTGCGCGCCTGCGTCGAGTAATTTTCCTCGGGCGATCCCCAGCTGATCGACATCACCGAGGGGCGATTGGTGGCATCGGTCGCCGCGAAACTGATCGCATCGGCAAACCCCGCATCAGTATTCGGGGTGAAATACACGGCGAGCTTGGCACCCGGCGCAATCGCCCCGGCCACCTGGATATCAAGCCCCACCTCGCCATCCGCCCCATTCGGCGTGCTCGGCGCATTGGCGGCACCATCAACACTGACCGCGATCACGCTCGGCGGCGCAAGACCCATCGCGCCGAACGCGGCGGTAATGTCGCTCTGATGAAACCCGCCACCCAGCTCAATAATCGCGATACATTCGCCCGCCCCCGTCGGGCTGGTGGGAATGCCATAAAACGCACCGATTTGGCGCGGCAAATAGGCTGCGACACTCTGCCCTGGGGCGATGCGCTGCAACCGGGGCGATGCAACCGGCCTCGTATCCAACCCCAGCACCGATTCAACAATTGGCGCGATGCTCTCATGCAGATGCAAAGCGCCGGTATAAGCCCGGAATCGGCCTTCTGCGCCCTCATACCAGTGCAAATCAGCACCGAATTCGGCGCGCATCACAGCGGCGCTGCCCTTGAGCCGGATCAATCGGCGTCGCGCATCCGCCTCAACCACGCTGAACCCGTGCTGGGCGGCAAACGCGGCAATCGCGGCCACATCTGGTGCGTGTGCGGCAGCGCGCGCGGTCAGCATATCGGGCTCCGCCGCATGCTCGCGGGGCTTGACGTAGAGGCTCAGCGTCACCGGCTCTTGATCATCCAGCCGGTCTAAGCGCCGCGCATGATGCGGGGCGTGATGATGGCTGGCCGCGAAACGATGATAATGATCCTGCGACATGGCTTGCTCCTGCAAGCTTACATGGTGGCGCAAACAAGACCAGCAGCGCAAGTGCGCGCCGACCACACACTCCAGGAAACTAACGCGAATCGACTAACAATCAGGGGCCTAACAAACAGTCAGGAACAACAAAATCAAGCAAAAACAATCTCGAAACTCAACGAAGCTTTGAACTCAGACGAATCCGCGATCAAATTCCAACCCCACTTCAGCGCAAGAGGCCCAAACGAGCCGGGCCAACCGCCGCGTGCCGTTGGAAAATTCAATCGTCAATTCATTCGGCAAAATATGCGTCGATCCCAATTGCACACGGACCCCGTTTTGGGACCGGTCAACAATCACGCAATCGAAAATCGATTTACTGAAACCGCCGAAAATCAACTTGGCCGAACCAAGTACGCGGCTGCGAACCTCCTTGCGGCGCTCGCCACGATTTTTTTGTGCTTCGTCAAGAAGACTTGCGTTAGATGCCAATATTAAACCCATAACTCACCCGCCATCACATGAATGAAAATTAAACGAATCGATTCGACCGTTAAGCGTCGTGAGTATCAAAGAACCCCTCGGTTCGTCCACACTTTTGCGTTGTATATTCCTAAATTTTTCTTAAAGATTTTCTTGTCAAGCCTACTAGCCCCGCTGGCCACGCCGGATTAACATTAACAATCGGTAAATTAAAGCACAGCCATTAGGCGGATCTTATTGAAATCACCAGAATCCTCGCCGAAATCTACAACAAATCGAATCGATCAACCCCGTCGGAAAAATGGAATTCGATGATTTTTTGACACCATTCCCAAATAAAATATTTGCACCACCTCTGATCGGCCTAACGCTTAAGTCAACAACTCAAGCGTCAAAATAAAGGATGGTCGCCAATTTGGCGGGGATTTCAAACAAAGCATGGTTTTGTAAACGTCGCGCGTGAATCCTAAATCTTTCCAAACGACGCCCTTCGAACAAGGTCGCCACCGCGCCCGGACAATCCCGAAAGCTCTTTACCACCAGACCAACCCGATGGGTCGCCACCCAATCAGCATTATAGGTCTCTTGCGGCATGGTTCGGCGATTGCGCTCAATAATCACCGGCAATCCGCAATGCAGCGCCTCGCTGATGCTGCCTGGCCCCGGTTTGCCAATAAAGAAATCGGCTAAGCGCATGTAATGCGGCACTTGATCGGTAAAACCAATCGCGCAGCAACGATCAATGCCAGCAAGCTGCGCCGCAAGCCGTTGATTATGGCCACACATCACAATCGACTGCACCGGAAACGGCACCTGCGCCAGCTTGCGCACAATCAAGCGGGCGGCCTTTGACCCATTGCCGCCAAACATCACCAGCGCGGTCGGCATCGTCGGGTCCAACCCAAGCTTGAGGCGCTCAGCCCGCCGGTCCTGCGGTGCTGGCGCGTAAAAGCCGGGCTTGAGCACCATGCCGGACACCTGCATGATCCGCTCTGGCGGATATTTCATCGCCCGCGCCTGCTCAACCGCGCGCTCACTCCCGCAAATGATGAACTGATCCTGCGGCTCCTGCCAAAAATGCGGCGGGCGATCCGCCAAATCCGTCATGATCGTGACATAGGGGGCCGTGGGATGGGCCCGCCGCAGCGAGCGAAACAGCACCGCGTTGAAGTTGGGGATCAATGACACCACCAAATCAACATCCTGGCTCTGCCAATACGCATCGAGCACCGCCTCCAGCCGGGGCGCTTGCAGGCGAATACCCGCTTGCAAACCGCGCAGCATCGGCAACGACCCGTAAGTCCAGCCACGCTTGAGCAACCCATTATAGACATCTTCGGAGGAAACGCGCCGCTTGGTGATCCGCGCCACCGGATCAACCGGCTCTAACAGCGTTTGCAAATTGACCAGATCAACCTGCCAAGTCGGATATCGCTCGCCAATCACCGCCCGCAGCGCCATCGCCGCATTGCGATGGCCGCCGCCCGCATCGAAATACACAAAATGCACCCGCACCGGCCGTGCTGCGATCAGCGCACCCACCGCCCGGCCCATCTCCCGCTCGGAGCGTGCCGACGAAAGCGATTCGCCCATCATGGCTGTTCCATCATTGCCAGAGCGATAAAGCACGGCGCAGTCCGGACAGGCATGATTTTTTCATGACAATTCAGGCACCCAAATTCAGCCGCCAAGCCAGAGCGCCGCCTCGCTCACCTGTCGAAATTGCGCTATCAGCGCCCGCATGATGATCCTCACCAACGCGCAGATCGTGCTCCCTGACCATATCATCACCGGACATCTCACGGTTGAGGATGGGGTGATCGCCACCATCGAACCCGGCCATGGCGGTGCTGGGATCGATTGCGCGGGGGATTTTCTGATCCCCGGCATTATCGATCTGCACACCGACAATCTCGAACGCCAGGTGCTGCCGCGCAGCAATGCGCGCTGGCCTTCCCGCTCGGCTCTGCTCGCGCATGACGCCCAATGTGCGGTCGCCGGCGTCACCACAATCTTCGATGCCCTGTGCCTCGGCGATATCGGGTTTGAGAAAGAGCGCCTGAACACATTCATCGATGGTCAACGCGACCTCGCCGCCCTGGCCGGCACCGATCTGCTCAAGGCCGAGCATTTTTTGCATTTGCGCTGCGAATTGCCCTCGCCAATGATGCTGGACCTGCTGGATGCCGCGATCACCGACCCGCTAGTGCGGCTGATCAGCCTGATGGATCACAGCCCCGGCGTCGGCCAATATGCCGATATCGAAAAATACCGGCAGATGCGCGCGAGCGAAGGCCATCAGCCAGACGCCATCACCGCGATGATCGACCAGCTCCAGCAAAGCCGCGCCCGCTGGACCCTGCCCAATCGCGCGGCGGTGCTGAACCGGGCCAGGGATCATGGCATTCCCGTCGCCTCGCATGATGATCGCACACTCGCCGAGGTGATCGATAATCATCGTGATGGCATCGCCATCGCGGAGTTCCCGGTCACCGAGGAAGCCGCCGCCTGTGCGCGCGCACACGGCATCGCCATCATCGGCGGGGCGCCCAATATCGTGCGCGGCGGCTCGCACTCCGGCAATGTCGCGGTGCTCGATTTGGTGCGCGCGGGCCTGATCGACGCGCTCGCCTCCGATTACGTGCCCGCCTCGATGATCGAAGCGGCCTTTGCCTGCGTCACCCAGGGCGTACTCGCCCTGCCCGCCGCCATCGCGCTGATCAGCACCCGCCCCGCCGCCATGGTTGGGCTTGCGGATCGCGGCAGGCTCGCGCCGGGTTTGCGGGCGGATCTGGTGCAGGTGCGCTTGCATCACGACATGCCGGTAATCCGGGCGGTCTGGCGCGCCGGCACCCGTGTTGCTTGACCCCCCGGCGCACTGCTATCCCGGCCCCTAACGATAAGCACGCCGAGGAAGCCCCATGTGCCCCAACGCCACCCCGCCTACCCCGCCTACCCCACCCATTGCGTTCGATCCGCTCGCACCCGGCACCCAACCGCCATATTTTGAGCCATCCTATCGCAGCACGATCCTGCGCAGCCCGCGCCACGCGCCAATCACCATTCCCCCCACGCTCACCGAAACCACCGGCCCCAATTTTACGCCAGACCGGTTCCCACCCGTGATCGACATGACCCAGCATCACGGCGGCACCGCCCTCGGCGAGCGCATCATCGTCACCGGCCAGGTGCGCGATGAAGCCGGGCGGCCCGTGCCCCACACCATGATCGAAATCTGGCAAGCCAATGCCGCCGGGCGCTATGATCACGCCCATGACCAGCATGACGCCCCGCTCGACCCGCATTTCCACGGCCATGGCAGAGTGTTTACCGATCAGGACGGCAATTATCGCGTCGTCACCATCAAGCCCGGCGCCTATCCGTGGGGCAATCATGCCAATGCCTGGCGGCCCAACCATATCCATTTCTCGCTGTTCGGCGCCGGTTTTGCCGCCCGGCTGATCACCCAAATGTATTTCCCCGGCGATCCGCTGCTGGCGCTCGACCCGATTTTTCTCGCCACCCCCGATCCAGCCGCCCGGGCGCGCCTGATCGCCGGGTTCGATCTCGCGGTCACCGAACCGAACCACGCGCTCGGCTACCGGTTTGACATCACGCTCCGTGGCCGCGCCGCCACCCCGATGGAGGGGGGCGCGTGATCCCGACCGCGAGCCAAACCATCGGCCCCTATTGGCACCTGATCGATGATCCAAGCGGGTATGACCTCACCCGCTTCGGCGCCGAAGGGGACATCATTACCCTCTCAGGCCGCATTACCGATGGGGCTGACGCGCCGGTGAGCGATGCCGCCATCGAATTATTCCAAGCCGCCCCCGCGCGGTCGGCCATTTTCCCCGGCTTTGGGCGCGCCGCGTGCGACGCGGCGGGGCAATTCCGGTTCATCACCCTGAAACCAAGCCCGTTGCCCGGCCCGGCGGGCGCACGCGGCAACACGCCGCAAGCCCCGCATTGCGGCCTTGCTATTCTCGCGCGCGGGCTGCTCAAGCCGCTCTTCACCCGGCTCTATTTCCCCGATGAACCGCTGAATGCGACCGACCCGATCCTGGCGCTGATTGAACCGCCCGCCCGGCGCGCAACCCTGATCGCCCAAGCCATCGGCCCTGACCATTACCATCTCGATATCGCCCTACAAGGCGCCGCCGAAACCGTCTTTCTGGAGTTCTGACCCATGCGCGAGGCTTTTATTTGCGATTATATCCGCACGCCGTTCGGTCGCTATGGCGGCGCTTTGGCCTCGGTGCGCGCCGATGATCTGGCCGCCATCCCGCTGCGGGCCTTGCAAGCGCGCAACCCCAAGCTCGACCCTTCGGCCATCGATGAGGTTTTACTCGGCTGCGCCAATCAGGCCGGCGAGGATAACCGCAATGTCGCGCGGATGGCGGTGCTGCTCGCGGGCCTGCCCGACCAAATTCCCGGCGCCACCCTGAATCGGCTCTGCGGCTCGGGCCTGGATGCGGTGGGCACCGCCGCCCGTGCTGTTCGCACCGGCGAAGCCTCATTGATCCTTGCAGGCGGCGTGGAAAGCATGACCCGAGCGCCCTTCGTGATGCCCAAAGCCCAAGAGGCGTTCAGCCGCAGCAACGAGGTCTATGACACCACAATTGGCTGGCGCTTCATCAACCCGCTACTCCGCGCACAATATGGCGTCGATTCGATGCCGGAGACCGGCGAAAATGTCGCCGCCGATTTCGCCGTAAGCCGCGCCGACCAGGATTTATTCGCCTATCGCAGCCAAATGAAATGCGCCGCCGCCCAGCGAGCCGGATTTTTCGCGGGCGAAATCACCCCGGTCACGATTGCCGGGCGCAAGGGCGACATCATCATCGAGAATGATGAACATCCAAGGGCGGACACCACGTTGGAGGGGCTGGGCAAACTCAAAACCCCCTTCCGCAGCCCCAACTCCGGCATGAGCACCGTCACCGCCGGCAATGCCTCCGGCGTCAATGATGGTGCCGCTGCCTTAATCATCGCCTCAGCCGAGGCCGCACAGGCCCACGGCCTGACCCCACGCGCCCGCATCATCGGCATGGCGACGGCGGGCGTCCCCCCCCGGATTATGGGGATCGGCCCCGCACCCGCCACGGAAAAACTGCTCGCGCGCACTGGCCTGTCGCTCGCCGATATCGACGTGATCGAGCTGAATGAGGCCTTCGCGAGCCAAGCCCTCGCCGTCACCCGCCGCCTCGGCCTCGCCGATGACGATCAGCGGGTCAACCCGCATGGTGGGGCGATTGCGCTGGGCCACCCGCTCGGCGCCTCCGGCGCGCGGCTGGCCGGCACCGCCCTGCGCGCCCTCGAAGCCCATGGCGGCAAACGCGCCTTGGCCACGATGTGCATTGGCGTCGGTCAGGGCATTGCGCTCTTGCTCGAACGGGTCTGACCGCCATGCTGCCGCTGCCCAACCAGATGGCAGCCACCAAGACGATGCGCGCTATTTTCGAGGCGCAGGGCGGCGCGCAGGCCCTGCTCGATGTCGAGGCTGGGCTGGCCCGCGCCAACGCCGCCCTCGGCCTGATCAGCCCAGCCGCCGCCGACGCGATTAGCGCCGCCTGCGATGCCAGCACGCTCGATTGCGAAGCCCTCGCCGCCGCAGGCGCTCATGCCGGCACCATCGTGATCCCGCTGGTCGCCTGGCTGCGGGCGCGGGTGCCCGATCATGCACAGGCGGTCCACCGGGCAGGCACCTCGCAAGACATTATCGATACCGCTTTAGTCCTGCAGCTTCGCCACGGTTTATCGCTCCTGGAGGCGGATGCGGCGGCCATCGGGGCGGCGCTGGTGGCGCTGGCCCGCCGTCACGCCACCACGCCGATCCTGGCGCGCACCCTGCTGCAACCCGCCCTGCCCAGCACCATGGGATGGAAAGCCGCCTCCTGGCTCGCGCTGATCACCGATATGCGCGCCGCGCTGCGCCGCGCCGCCGCCGACGCGCTAACGCTGCAATGCGGCGGTGCAGCCGGCACGCGGGACGGGTTGGGCGCTGACGCTGCCCGCTTCATCGCCGCCTTCGCCGCCGCCCTGGCCTTGCCGCCGGGCGACCTGCCCTGGCACACACGCCGCGCCCCGCTCGCGCGGCTGGGCTGCGCGCTCGCCGCCGGGCTGGGCAGCCTCGGCAAAATCGCGACCGATATTTCGCTCCTGATGCAGCCGGAAATTGGCGAACTCGCTGAACCGAGCGCGCCGGGGCGCGGTGGTTCCTCGGCCATGGCGCATAAGCATAATCCGACCTTATCGATCATCGTGCGGGCCGCCGCTTTGCGCGCCCCGCATCTCGCCGCGACCTTGCTGAGCGCGATCCCGCAGGAGCATGAGCGCGCTGCCGGTGCCTGGCAGGGCGAACAGGCCGTGTGGCCAGAGCTGATGCTCACCGCCAGCGGCGCATTCGCCGCCCTGCGCGAAGCGCTGACCGGCCTCACCCTCGATAAAGCCGCCATGACCCGCCATCTCGCTTTGATCCCCGCCACAGCGCCCGCACCCGCCATTCCCGCGATGATCGATTTTGCTTGCGCGCAGCACGAGGCCATGGAAAACCAACCCCCATGGACGATCTCCAAGCCCTGATTTTCGATGTCGATGGCACCTTGGCCGAAACCGAGGAGCTGCACCGGCTGTGCTTCAATGCGGCCTTTGCCGCCGCCGGGCTCGATTGGTCCTGGTCGCAACCGCTCTATCGCGACCTGCTCGGCGTGACCGGCGGCAAAGAGCGCATCGCTTATTTCATCGCGCAATTTGGGGGCCGTCCGGCCCTCCCCGCGGCGGACATCGCCGCCCTGCATGCCGCCAAAACCGCGCTCTACACCACCCGCATGGCCGAAGGTGCCATCGCCCCGCGCCCTGGCATTCTGCGCCTGATCGCCGAAGCGCGCGCCGCCGGTCTGGCTTGCGCCATCGCCACCACCACCAGCCGCCCGAATATCGATGCGTTGCTCGCCGCCTTCGCGCCCGACGCGCTGAGCTGGTTCGATGCCATCGCGGCGGGCGATCAGGTCGCGGCGAAAAAACCCGCGCCGGATGTTTATCACCTCGCCCTCAAGCAACTCGGCCTGCCCGCCGCATCCTGCCTCGCCATCGAGGATTCCCGCAACGGCCTCGAATCCGCCCGCGCCGCTGGCCTCGCTTGCCTCATCACCCGCAGCCCCTACACCGATGGGCAAAATTTTGCCCCGGCCCTGCATGTGGTCGAGCATCTGGGCGATCCGGATCATCCCTGCCCAGACATCGCGGGCGGCATGGTTACCCTGCCGCTCCTGCGCGATTGGCATCGCCGCGCCCGCCGCTGATCAGCGCCCCGCTGATTGTTACGCGGGTGATTGTCGCGGGGTCGCCCGCCATCGCTTGCTTTTGCCCGGCCCCACACAATTTGCCGGGATAAATCGTCATTGAAAGCTATGCAGATGACCAAACCGATCATGCTCACCATCAACGGCCAAACCCACCCGATTGAGGCCGACCCGACATCGAAGCTGCTCTATGCCTTGCGCGATAATCTCGGTCTGCACGGGCCGAAATTCGGCTGCGGCCTGTCGGAATGCGGGGCCTGCACGGTGCTGATCGATGGCGAAGCGGTGCATGCCTGCGTCACCCCGCTCACCGCCGCCATCGGCCATCAAGTAACCACCCTCGAAGGGCTCAGCGTCGGCGGCAAGCCCAACGCGCTGCAACAAGCCTTCATCGATGAGCAAGCCGCGCAATGCGGCTATTGCCTCAATGGCATGATCATGACCGCCCAAGCCTTGATCACCCGCAACCCGCACGCCACGCGCGATGAGATCAAGGCCGCCCTGCAGGGCAATTTATGCCGCTGCGGCACTCATCTGCGGATTCTGCGCGCCATCGAGCGGATCACCCAGCCGCAAAACCAGACCAACCCATCGCCCACAGGCTCGGCACCAACAGGGGCCACACCATGAGCGCGCGCCCGCGATTGCGGTTGAGCCGCCGCGACATGGTCGGCTTCGCCACCGGCATGGTGGTGAGTTTTCCGCTCCTCGCGCGCAGCGACATGACCAAGAGCGCCAGCCGCGTCGCCACCGCCGCCCCACCCCCCAACGCCGCCAAGCTCTATGCCTGGCTCGCCGTGCATCCGGACAACACCGCAACCTTGTTCACCGGCAAGGTGGATGTCGGCACCGGCGCGCAAACCGCCCTCGCGCAAATCGCCGCCGAAGAGCTTGATTTCCCGATTGACCGGCTGAGTGTGGTGATGGGCACCACCTCGGAAACCGTCGATCAAGGGCCAACCTATGGCTCGCTGACCATTCGTTATGCCGGCCCGCAAATTCGCGCCGCCGCCGCCGCCGGGCGGGCCGCGCTGATCAAGCGTGCCGCCGCGCATTTCGCGACATCGGCGGACATGATCGAAGCGCGGGATGGTTTTTGCACCGTCAAAGGCGCGCCGCATCGCCGCATCGCCTATGGCGCGCTCGTCGCCGGCCAGCGTCTTGATGTCACCATCGGCGCCACCGGGCGCGGCTTTGCCATGCAGGTCGCCCCGCACGCCACGCTGAAAAACCCGAAACACTATCGCGTGGTTGGTCAATCGATCCCGCGTAAGGACATTCCCGCCAAGGTCACCGGCGCATTCACCTATGTGCAGGATGTCAAACTGCCCGGCATGCTGCATGGCCGCGTGGTGCGGCCCTATGGCGTGCATTCCAAATTGATCAGCGTCGATGACAGCGCGGTCAAGCAGATTCCAGGCTTCGTGCAGCTGGTCCGCCGCGAGAATTTCCTCGGCGTGGTCTGCGAAACCGAATGGGGCGCGATCACCGCCGCCAAAATCCTCGGCTCGGTGCTGCACCCGAAACATCCACAGGCCTATGCGGCCAAATGGTCAAATTGGCAGGGTCTGCCCGCCATGCAGGCGCTGGAGACCATTGTGCGCGAGGCCCCCGGCCAAGAGGCGGTGGTGTTCGAGCGCGGCGCGGTGGATCAAGCCATCGCAAGCGCGCAGCGCGTGCTCAAAGCCAGCTTCCAAAGCCCGTTCCAAATGCACGGCTCCATCGGCCCCTCCTGCGCCATTGCCGATGTCACCCGCGAGCGGGCGATTTTTTGGTCCGGCACCCAAATGCCGCATCAAGACCGTCACGATATCGCCAAACTTCTGAGGATGAACCCCGATCAACTCGAAATCCGTTGGGTCGAGGCCGCCGGTGCCTATGGCCGCAACGGGCTCGATCATGCGGTCGCGGATGCGGCGATCCTATCGCAAGCCGTGGGCAAGCCGGTGCGCGTGCAATGGATGCGCTGGGATGAACATGGCTGGGAGCCAAAAGGCCCGCCCATTGTGCAGGATCTCGAAGCCGCCATCGATGCGGCAGGCAAAGTCACCGCCTGGAAGCATCATATGTGGGTGCCGACACTGGGCGATACCACGCTGATCGCCTGCGCGTTGATCGGCCATCCCAACCGCGTGGGCGCCATCGGCCATGGCGCGCCCGCCGTCACCTATGCCTATGATTTCCCCAATGCCCGGATCACCGGCCATGATGAAGGCAAGGTCGCACTGCGCACCGCTTGGTTGCGCTCACCAGCACAATTCGAAACCACCTTCGCCATGGAAGCCTTTATCGACGAGCTGGCCGCCGCCACCCAAACCGACCCGCTGCAATTCCGGCTCGATCATCTAAAAGACCCGCGCGCCATCGCCGTGCTGCGCGCCGCCGCCGCGCAGTATGGCTGGCAGCCCCGCCCCGCGCACGCCAAAAAACCGCAAGACGGCAAGCCCGCCGCCGGGCGCGGCATCGCCTGGGTCAATCGCGATGATACGCGCGTCGCCACCATTGCCGATGTGGTGGTCGATCCCGCCACCGGGCGCATTCAGGTCACCCGCGTGGTGGTCGCGCAAGATTGCGGCCTCGTGATCAATCCGGATGGGGTTCGCAATCAAGTCGAAGGCAATGTCATTCAATCCCTCAGCCGCACCTTGCATGAGGAGGTGACGTTCGATCATGCGAATGTCACCAGCCGGGATTGGGTGGGCTACCCGATCCTGCGCTTTGACCAAGTGCCAGAGAGTATCGAGGTCGTTCTCGTCAATAACGACCCGAATTATCCGAGCCACGGCGCGGGCGAGCCCGCCACCTGCCCGACAGCCGCCGTCCTTGCGAGCGCAGTGTTCGATGCCACCGGCGCGCGGCTGCGCCAATTGCCCTTCCGCCCAGCGCGGGTGAAAGCAGCGCTCGCCTCGGTCGCCAACCGGTAAATTGCTACCACGGCTCGGCAAAAGGGCGGATTTCCTGCTCGAACGTCCACGCATCGATCGGCTGACAATGCAGCGCCCAATACGCGTCCGCAACGGCTTGTGGGCGCATCAACTGCCCCGGCTCAATCGCCGCCACCGCCTCATCGCCCGCGCGCGCCCGCATCCGCTCGCGCACCCAGGCGGTATCCACCCCGGCATCAATCACCAAATGCGCCACATGAATCCCACGCGGCCCCCATTCGCGTGCGGCTGATTGCGCGACAGCGCGAAGCCCGAATTTGGCGCTGGCAAAGGCCGCATAACCCACCCCACCGCGCAGCGACGCCGTAGCCCCGGTGAAAAAAATCGACCCTCGGCCCCGCGGCAGCATGTGACGCGCCGCCTCACGCCCCGCCAAAAACCCGGCAAAGCAGGCCATTTCCCACACTTTGCGAAACACCCGCGCCGTGGTGTCAGTCAACGGGAAATTAACATTGGCACCAATATTGAAAATGCATACAGCGAGCGGCGCCATCGCCTCGGCCTCCGCCAAAAACGCCACCATCTGCGCCTCGTCGCGCGCATCGAGCGCTCGCGCCTCAACCCGCCCGCCGGCGGCTTCAATCTCTTGCTGCAAGGGCCGTAATTTCTCGCCGTCGCGCCGTCCGATGAACACAATATAGCCCTCTGCCGCGAACCGTTTGGCAATCGCCGCCCCAATGAAGTCCCCCGCACCAATCACCGCGACCGTCGCCGCCCGATCTTGTTGTGTCCGGTCGCTCATCATTGCTCTCTCCTCAGGCAGTGATTAACTGATGATCAAATCGCACCAAACATCCTGCCTGTCATCGCGATCAAGCACCAGCCCAGTCAAATCCAGCCACGCCAGGAGCCATCATGACCCCAAAATTGCCCGAGACCGGCCTGCAGATTTTCTCAACCGTCACCGAGGCCGGACGGATCGAATTGTCGCTCCGCCCGGTGCCCGTGCCGCAGCCCGCCGATGACGAGGTGATCATTCGGGTGGAAGCCACGCCGATCAACCCGTCCGATCTCGGCCTGCTGCTCAGCGTCGCCGATATCACCCAACTCACCACCGAAGGCGGCGTCACCTCGGCCCCCATCCCGCCGCATCTGCAACGCGTGGTCGCCGCACGGCGCGGCGCGGCACTGCCGATTGGCAATGAAGGCGCTGGCACGGTGATCGCCGCCGGTGCCAGCGCCGCCGCCCAAGCCTTGCTCGGCAAAATCGTCAGCCTCGCCGGCGGACAGATGTATGCGCAATATCGGTGCGCCAAAGCGCAAGATTGCCTGG
Source organism: Pseudomonadota bacterium (assembly GCA_021808315.1). Classification (GTDB taxonomy): domain Bacteria; phylum Pseudomonadota; class Alphaproteobacteria; order Acetobacterales; family Acetobacteraceae; genus Acidiphilium. Next base: position 23,559 of record JAKBBY010000015.1, read on the forward strand.
AGCTTCCCACCGGCGTCAGCGCGGAGGCAGGTGCGTCGAGCTTCGTTAACCCGATGACCGCTTTGGGCATGATCGGCACCATGCGCAAGCAGGGCTTCACCGGCCTGATACACACTGCCGCCGCCTCCAATCTTGGCCAAATGCTGGTGAAATTAACCCAGGCCGAAGCCATCCCCCTGGTCAATATCGTGCGCAGCGACGCCCAAGCCGCCTTGCTGCGCGGCATCGGTGCCACCCATGTCATCGATTCCTCCGCCGAGAACTTCCCCGCCGCCCTCGCCCAGGCGATTGAGCAAACCGGCGCCTATCTCGCCTTCGATGCCATTGGCGGCGGGCGTTTGGCTCAACAAATCCTGCAAGCCATGGAAACCGCCGCCGGCCGCGGCAAACCCTACAGCGTCTATGGCACCACCCAGAAAAAGCAGGTCTATATCTATGGCAGCCTGAACACCGGCCCCACGGAAATCACCCGCAGCTTCGGCTTTTCCTGGAATGTCGGCGGCTGGCTGCTGACCCCCTATTTGCAAGAAGCGGGCGGTGCGGAAATCGCACGGATGCGCCAATTCATCCGCGATCATCTCCATGATATTTTTGCCAGCCACTACACCGCGCAGATCGCATTACATGATGTGCTTGACCCCGCGATCATCGCGAAATTCGCCCAGCGCGCGACCGGCGCAAAATATCTGATCAACCCAACCCGGTGAGCGCATCAGCCTCACGCTTGACCTTCCTATGATGGCAATCCCTACATAGGACGCACCGGGGCGAAATCCCCGGTGCAAAAGGATCACGCTATGGCCGACTATCCGATCACCGACCCGCTTAATCTCGCGATCAGGGGCATGACCTGCGCGTCCTGCTCGGGCCGGGTTGAGCGCGCTTTGCGTGCCGTGCCCGGCGTCGCTCAAGCCCAGGTCAATCTCGCCGCCGAAACCGCGCAGATCACCGGGGCGGGGCTTGATGCCGCCACACTCATCGCCGCCGTGCAGAAAATCGGTTTTGACGCGCTCGATCTGCAGCGAACCGCGCCAGCCGCCGAAGCGGCCCGCCACCAGCACGAAGCCCGGCATGACCGCATCCAACTCCTGATCGGCGCTGGCCTCACCACGCCGTTGGTGCTCAGCATGATCGCGCATCTCGCGGGCGCGCCGATGGGCCTGCCCGGCTGGACCGCCCTGGCGCTGGCCACGCCTGTGCAATTCTGGGTCGGCGCCCGCTTTTACCGCGCAAGCTATAAAGCCCTGCGCGCCGGCGCCGCGACCATGGATGTGCTGGTCGTCTTGGGCACCACCGCCGCCTACGGCATGAGCCTGTTTCTGCTGATCCGCGCCTGGATCGAGGGGGGCCAACCCGCACTCTATTTCGATAGTGCCGCCATCGTCATCACCCTGATTCTTTTCGGCAAAACCCTGGAATCGCGTGGCAAGCGCCAAACCGGGGCCGCGCTGCAAGCCCTCACTGCGCTGCGCCCCGATCGTGCGACGCGCTGCCTGCCGGATGGGCGCGAACGCGATGTCGCGGTCGAGAGCCTCATGGTGGGTGATCTGGTGGTCGCCAAGCCCGGTGCCCGCATCGCCGTGGATGGGGTGGTGCGCGAGGGCGAAAGCAGCGTTGATTTATCCATGCTCACCGGCGAGAGCGTGCCCGTGCCCAAAGGGCCCGGCTGCCCTGTCACCGGCGGCGCGATCAATGGCGATGGGTTATTACTCATCGAAACCACCGCCATCGGCGCAGAAACCACCCTCGCGCGCATCATCAGGCTGGTCGAAAACGCGCAAGCCGCCAAAGCGCCGATCCAGAAATTGGTTGATCGGGTGGCCGCCATCTTTGTCCCTGCCGTGCTGGTCATCGCCGCGCTCACGCTGCTCGGCTGGTGGCTCGCCAATGGCCAGCTCGAACACGCCATCCTGAGCGCCGTCGCGGTGCTGGTGATTGCCTGCCCCTGCGCGCTCGGCCTCGCCACCCCCACCGCGATCATGGCTGGAACCGGCGTCGCCGCCACCCACGGCATTCTGATCAAAGACGCCGAAACCCTTGAGCGCGCCCGCCTCGTCGATACCGTCGCGTTCGATAAAACCGGCACCCTCACCGAAGGCCAACCCACCGTGCTGGCCATCGAGGCCGCCGAGGGCAGCGATCCCGCGACCATCCTGCGCCTCGCCGCCGCCCTCCAACGCGGGAGCGATCATCCGCTGGCCAAAGCCGTGCTCGCGCGCCACGGGGACAATCCCATCGCCGTCGCAACCAAGCTGCACGCCCTGCCAGGGCGCGGCATCGAAGGCATGGTCGCGCAAAAATTCTTGGCACTCGGCAGCAACCGGTTGCTCCACGACCTCCATATCGACCTTAGCACCATCCCCAGCACCCTCACCGCCAACGCCCAAACGCTGGAACAGCAAGGCCGCAGCATCGCCTGGCTGATTGATCGCGGGGACAACGCCACACCCAGCACCGCGCGCGTGCTGGGGCTAATCGGTTTTGGCGATGCGATCAAACAAACAGCGCCCGCCGCCATCGCGTCCTTGCGCGCACGCGGCCTGCGTGTGGTGCTACTCACCGGCGATAATCAAGGCAGCGCCGACATCGCCGCCCACGCGCTCGGCATCATCGAGGTCAAGGCCGAAATCCTGCCCGCGCAAAAAGCCGATGCCATCGCCCAACTCCGCGCGCAAGGCCGCGTTGTGGCGATGGTGGGCGATGGCGTTAATGACGCGCCCGCCTTAGCCGCCGCCGATCTCGGCATCGCCATGGCCACCGGCTCGGACATCGCGATGCATAGCGCGGGCATCACCCTCATGCGTGGCGATCCGGCCTTGGTCGCCGCCGCCCTCGATATTTCGCGCCGCACCTACCGCAAAATCCAGCAAGGCCTGTTCTGGGCCTTCTTCTTCAACGCCATCGGCATCCCGCTCGCCGCCCTCGGCCAACTCAGCCCGGTGATTGCCGGCGCCGCCATGGCGTTTTCCTCCGTCACCGTGGTTTCAAACGCACTTTTGCTCCGGCGCTGGCATCCCTCATTAACGCTTCGTCGTGCGCGCCGCGCTCGCGCGCAAGCAAGGCGCGTTTGCGCTCAATTCCCCACCGATAGCCCGCAAGACCCCCTTGCGCCGCAATCACCCGATGGCAGGGAATCGCGACCGCCAACGGATTAGCGCCGCAAGCCCGCGCCACAGCGCGAAACGCGGTGGGTTTGCCAATCGCCGCTGCAATCTCGCCATAGGTGCGCGTCTCGCCCGCCGGGATCGCCCGCAACCTCTGCCAAACCAGACGCTGAAACGCCGTGCCACGAATATCAAGCGGCACATCGAAGCACGCCGCATGGCCCGGATCATCGACCAGCGCGACCACCTGATCCACCCGCGCCGCAAAATCAGGCGGCGCTGCGGCAAGCTCGGCCTTGGGAAATCGCTGCTGCAGCGCACCGAACAGCGTCGCCCGATCCGCCCCCAGTAAAATCGCGCAGACCCCCCGCGCCGTCGCCGCCACCAAAACCACGCCCAGGCTGGATTGACCATAGGCGACATGAAGTCTCTCGCCCTTGCCGCCCGCCCGATAGCGCGATGGGGTCATGCCCAGCATGGCATCAGACTCCGCATAAAATCGCCCGGATGAATTGAACCCGGCCTGATACATCGCCTCGGTCACGCCCGCCCCCTCGGCCAATTGATCCTGCACCCGCGCTTGACGA
>JAKBBY010000165.1 GCA_021808315.1 Pseudomonadota bacterium
GCGCCGTTTCCAGCCCGATGTGATCTATGAGCGTTATAATTTATTCTATCTCGCCGGTGCCTGGGCCGCACGCCTGTCGCGCACCCGCTATCTGGTCGAAGTGAATTCCCCGCTGGCCGATGAGCGGGCGCAGCATGGCGGGTTGCGCCTGCACGCCGTGGCGCGCGCGGGTGAACGGGCGGTCTGGCGCAGTGCCGATCAGGTGTTCGCCGTCACCCAGGTGCTCGCCGATATTCTGATCGCCCAAGGCGCACCGGCCTCAAACATCACCATCACCCCCAACGGCGTCGAGATCAGCCGCTTCCCCGCCCTTGATCGCCCGATCCTCCCCCCGGCGGTGCGCGCCCCGGTGCTCGGCTTCATCGGCTTCGTGCGCCCCTGGCACGGGCTTGATCTGATCATCGCGGACATGGCGGACGACCCGGATTTAGCCCTTAATCTGATCATCGCCGGCGAGGGCCCGGCTTTGCCTGATCTGCGCGCGCTGGCCGCCGCGCGCGGCATCGCGCATCGGGTGCGCTTCGCCGGCCTTGTTGAGCGCGCCGAGATCCCGTCCTTGCTCGCCGAGATCGATATCGCGCTCCAGCCTGCCTCGGTCGCTTATGCCTCGCCGCTCAAATTATTCGAATATATGGCCGCCGGCTGCGCCATCATCGCCCCGGATCAACCCAATATCCGCGAAATCCTGACCCATGATTATTCGGCCTTGCTGGTCGATCCCACCGATAAATCAGCGCTCTGGCGCGCCGTGCATCGCCTCGCCGCCGATCCGGCGTTGCGCGATCGTCTCGGTCGCGCCGCCCGCCACGAAATCCTCGCGCACCCCTATTTGTGGGATCACAACGCCGCCCGCATCATCGCACACGCGAAACAAAAATGACAGCGTCACCCCCCGCGCTAATTCTGCATGTGTTCCCGAGCTTCGCGGTCGGCGGTGCGCAAATGCGCATGGCCACCCTGGCCAATCGGTTCGGCCCGCGCTTCCGCCACGCGATCATCGCGCTTGATCAGCAAACCGCATGCCGCGATCAACTCGATCCGCAGCTTGACGTCGAGCTGATCGCACCACCCAAGCCCGCCCGCACACTCCCGGCCCGCCTGCGTGCCATCCGCGCCCTGCTGCGCCGCATCGCGCCCGATCTGCTGATCACGAGCAATTGGGGTTCCATCGAATGGGCGATGGCCCGCCCGCTCGCGCGCATCGCCCGCCATATTCACACCGAAGATGGGTTCGGGCCTGAAGAACATCAAACCCAATTACCCCGCCGCGTGCTCACCCGGCGCTTGGTGCTGCGCCAAAGCGATGTCGTGGTGCCATCCACCCTGCTGCGTCACGCCGCCCGCCAGATCTGGCGTCTGCCCGAACCGCGCATCCATTACATCCCCAACGGGATTGATCTCACCCGCTTCACCCCCAACCCCAACGGCAACCTCGCGCTAAGCCGCACCGATCCTGGCCTTACTATCCTCTGCGTCGCGGGCTTGCGACGCGAGAAAAATATCGCCCGCCTGCTACGCGCCCTTGCTTTGGCGCGCCTGACCCCAGCCCCCCACCTGCTGATCGCCGGTGACGGGCCAGAGCGCGAAGCCCTGCAAACCCTCGCCACCGATCTGGCGCTGAATGTCACGTTTCTCGGCAATATCGCCGATCCCGCGCCGCTTTATCACAATGCCGATCTGTTCGCGCTCTCGTCGGATACCGAGCAAATGCCGCTCTCGGTGATCGAAGCGATGGCGAGCGGCTTACCCGTCATCGCCACCGCCGTCGGTGACATCAGCGCCATGGTCGCCGAGGCCAATCTTCCTTTGCTCGCCGCCCCGAACGATCAGGCCCTTGCCGATGCCATCCAGCGGGCACACATTCTCGATCGTGCGATGATCGGTGCCGAAAATCGCCAAAAGGCGGAGCGTCGCTTTGATGTCGCGGTGATGACGGCGCACTGGCAAGCGTTGCTCGCCCCCGCCAGCCTGGGGGCCGATGCGCCGAGGCCGAGGCTCAGATGAGGAAAAACACCCCTGCAATGATCATCCAAGTCGCCGCCGACAACAGCATGATCGCCAAAGCCGCCTTGGGAAAAGGTAGAAGCTCTGGCGTTTTCACCGTATTTGCTGTGTCAACCACAATCGCGCGAGCCATCTCCATATCTCGTTTCATTTTTTTGAGTCACAAAACCAAATCTGTTGTTCGTAATATGAGACATTCTCGTCGGTTCAATCAAGCGCGAATCGCGTCAAGCGCGAAATCGCCGCAATCGGCAAAAACCTTGGATTGTCATCATTCTTTTGAAAAATGTCCGCTAAGCCATCGAATTTATTACAAAAATATTAACCGTCGCGGAGTTGTATAATCATGTGTGGTCTTGCGGGTCTGTTCCGGCGCGATGCGGTTTTCACCCAATCCGGCCCGGTCGATGGCGCGATGCTCCAGCGCATGACCGATGCCATCGCCCATCGCGGTCCCGACTCCGCCGGTTTGCGCCTTGATGGCCAAATTGGCCTTGGTTTCCGCCGCCTCGCCATTATCGACCTTGCGGGCAGCCAGCAGCCGATGGATAGCGCGGATGGTGCCCAAACCATCGTGTTCAACGGCGAGATCTATAATTTCCAAAGCCTCGCTGCCGAACTCACCGCGCTGGGTCAGGTGTTTCGCACCCGGGGCGATACCGAAACCATCCTCAATGGCTGGCGCCAATGGGGCCTCGGCGTGCTCGACCGGCTGGATGGCATGTTCGCCTTCGCGCTTTGGGATCGGCGCACCCGCCAACTCCTGCTCGCGCGCGACCGGATCGGCAAAAAGCCACTTTATTACGGCATCGCGCCGGACGGCACCCTCGCTTTCGGCTCCGAACTCGCCGCCCTCAAGCCGGTGCCCGGCCTGACCGACCAGCTCGATCCCAGCGCCATCGAGGATTTTCTCGCCCTCGGCTACATCCCTGATCCCGCCTCGATTTTTCGTGATATTCGCAAATTGCCGCCCGCCCATCACCTGCTGATCACCGCCGACCAGCCCATGCCGACCCCGCAGCCTTATTGGCATCTGCCCACCGCCGCCGACGGCCTCGTGGTGCCGAGCGATGCCCCCACCGCCGCCGCCCAGCTGCAGGATCAGCTCGAAGAAGCCGTCGCCAAGCGCATGATCGCCGATGTGCCGCTCGGCGCATTTCTCTCTGGCGGCATCGATTCCGGCTGCGTGGTCGCCCTCGCCGCCCGCGCGGTCGATCATCCGTTGCGCTGCTTCACCATTGGCTTTCCTGAAGCCGATGAGCGGCAAGCCGCCGCCGAAATCGCCCGCCATTGCGGTGCTGACCACGAAACCGCCCTGATGTCCGCCCACACCATCTTGGGTGATGCCGCCGCACAAGCCGCCTTGTTCGGCGAGCCGTTCGGCGATCATTCCTCCGTACCCAGCCGCGCCGTGGCCGCCCTGGCCCGCCAGCATGTCACCGTCGCGCTGTCTGGTGATGGCGGGGATGAAGCCTTCGCCGGCTATCGGCGCTACCGCTTCCACCACCTCACCGAAGCCGGCCGCCGCCTGCTGCCCGCGCGCGCGCGCCGCCACCTGATCGGCACGCTGGCCCGCGCCTACCCGAAACTCGATGCCGCGCCCCGCTGGCTGCGCGCCAAATCCACCCTCACCGAACTCAGCCTCGACTCCGCCGAAGCCTATTATCGCAGCGTCAGCCGCAGCGAGGCGCAAACCCGCTCCGCTTTGTTCAGCCCCGCTTTTCGCCGCCTGATCGCGGGCCATGATCCCGCCCAACGCTTCCACGCCATTGCCGCGGCCCATGAGGGCGATGATCCGTTGCGCATCGCCCAGCAGATCGATCTCGCGACTTGGCTGCCCGGCGATATTCTGGTCAAGGCGGATCGCACCAGCATGGCCGTCGGCCTTGAGGTCCGCTCGCCGCTGCTCGATCCGCGCTTGCTCGCTTTTGGTTTCGCGCTCGAACATCGGCTGAAATTGCGCGGTGGCCACGGTAAAGCGGTGCTGCGCGATGTCGCCGCCCGCTTATTGCCCGCCTCCGTGCTCACCCGTCCCAAACAAGGCTTCACCGCCAGCTTGGCGCCCGCCCTGCGCGAGGCTGCAGCCAGCCTGCAGCAAAAACTCTGCGGGCCAGAGTCCGCCCTGCTGGCCAGCGGCTGGTTCAGCGCCGCGGGCCTCACCGCCCTGCTCAGCGCCCACGCCAGCGGGCGGCGCGATCATACTGCGCTGCTCTGGCATTTGCTGGTGCTCGATGGGTTTCTCACCGGCTGGCAAACCCCATCGGCAAGCCCGTGATGACCACCGAGCCAACGGTCCCATCTCCGGTGCCCGACCCGGCCGCCACCTCGGATGTCGGTCTCGCCAGCCTCGCCGGAGCGGGATCGATTCTCAGCCGCACCGCGCGCGGCGCGGGCTGGGTGATCGGCTGGCGCTTCTCCACCCGCTTCATCGGCCTGTTCAGCACCCTAATCCTGGTGCGTCTGCTCACCCCGGCGGATTTCGGCATCGTCGCCCTCGCCACCAGCTTCGCCCAGGGCTTCAGCCAGCTTTGCGAAGCGGGTGTCGAAGCCGCGATCATCCGCGATACCAACCCGGATCGCGCGCTCTATGACACCGGCTTCACCATCAATCTCATCCGTGGCCTCGGGGTCGCCCTGGTGTTGCTGATCGCCGCCTACCCCATCGCGGTGATTTTTCACAACCCGCATCTCGCCCCGGTCCTGCTCGCGGTCGCGGCGATCAGCGCCATCGGCGCGATGGAAAATATTGGTGTCGTGGATTTTCGGCGTTTCATCGCGTTTGACCGCGAATTCATCCTGAAAATCATCCCGCGCGTCGCGCAAACCGCCATCGCCATCACCCTCAGCCTGCTGTTTCGCTCCTATTGGGCATTGATCGTGGCGTTGCTGGTCAATCAAACCCTCACCACGCTGATGACCTACCGGCTGCACCCGTATCGCCCGCGCCTCACCCTCGTCGCGTGGCGGCGTATCGCGCATTATTCAGCCTGGACCTGGGTGAATAATCTGGTCAATTTGCTGAATTCCAACGGCACCAACTTCGTCATCGGCAAGGTGTTCGGCGTCGGCGCGGTCGGCATTTACGGCCTCGGCAACGAAATCGCGGGCCTGCCCAACACCGAGCTGGTCGGCCCGCTCTGCCGCGCGGCGTTCTCCGGCTTCGCCGAAGCCCGTGCCGGCGGCGATAATGGGGCCAGCCTGCTGCTCCGCCTCCTGGCCCTGATGATGATCATCGCACTCCCCGCCGGTCTTGGCCTGTCACTCACCGCCTACCCGATTGTCCAGCTCGGCTTTGGCAAAAACTGGATCGGCGCGGTGCCGCTGCTGCAAATCATCGGTGTGGCCAACGCCCTCAGCATTTTCAGCATGATCAGCGGCGTGGTGTTCAGGGTGCAAGCCTGGATGAAAGCCCTGTTCAAACTCGCCGTCGCACTCACCATCCTGCGCCTCGGCCTCATCATTTTGCTCATGCCCCATTATGGCCTGCGCGGTGCCGCCATCGCCATCGCCATCACCGATCTGATCGACCAGCTTGTCTTGCTCGTCGTCACCATCCACCGGCTCGAATTGTCACTCGCCACCTTGTTCGCCCGCGTCTGGCGCAGCCTCGCCGCCGCCGCCGTGATGACGTTGCTGCTGGTCGCTCTGCATCTCGGCTGGAGCGATCATCCCGGCACCGATCATCAACAAGCGGTGCGTCTCGGCTTGGCGATCTTCATCGGCGTCACCAGCTATAGTGCGACGCTTGGCATTCTCTGGTTCCTCGCCGGTCGGCCCGATGGCGGCGAGCGTGA
>JAKBBY010000166.1 GCA_021808315.1 Pseudomonadota bacterium
CCGCCTCGCCGTCCCGCGCGATCAAGCCGGTCAAGCCCGCCGGGTGCTGCGCGAGGCGCAAGTCAGTTAAGCATGGCAGCCCAGCAAACACTCCTTGGCGGCAAAATTATCTATCATCAGCTCGACGCCGGCCATCGCACCGGCATCGAACCGGTGCTGCTCGCGGCCAGCATCCCAGCCAAACCCGGCGCGACGATCCTTGAAGCCGGGACCGGCGCCGGGGCGGGACTGCTGTGCCTCGCTCACCGCGTCGAGCTTGGCATCGGGATTGGGCTGGAGCGCGAGCCAACCCTCGCCGCCCTCGCTGCCGCCAATCTCCGGGCGAATCATTGTTCCGCCTGCGCAATCCTGATCGGTGATCTAATTGCGGCCCCGCTGGCGCGCCACCGGTTTGATCATGTCATGGCCAACCCGCCCTGGTTTGATCCCGCCAGCACCGCCTCACCTGATCCGCTGCGCCGCCTGGCTCGCGTCATCTCCCCATCGGAGCTGCAAGATTGGATCACCAGCCTCGCCAGCCTGCTGCGCCCTGGAGGCACCCTCAGCCTAATCCTTCCGGCCAGCCGATTGCCAGAATTCGTGCAAAGCTGCGCCATGTCACGGATCGGTGCGCTGAAAATCATGCCGCTCTGGCCCCGCGCCGGGCGACCCGCCAAGCTGATGATCGTGCAAGGCACCCTCCAAGGCCGCAGCCCGCTGCAGCTACTCGCCGGCCTGACACTTCACGATGCGGACGGATTTTCACCGGCGGCGAGCCAAATTTTACGGGACGGCGCGGGCCTCGCGCTATGAGCCTCGGCGCTGCGCCGTTGGCCCCGGCAGGCTCGCCACATTCGCCCGCCCCGCCATGCGGTGCCGATAGGCGAGCGCCTCCGCCACATCGACCCGCCGTACCTGATCGACGCAGGCCAAATCGGCAATGGTGCGCGCCACTCGCAAAACGCGGGTAAAACCGCGCGCCGAGAGGCGCAGCCGCTCCGCCGCTTGCTCGGCAAAGCCCTTGGCTTCGGGGAGCAAAATGATTTGATCGGTCGGCGCGTTGGCATTATTGGCCGGCAGATCCGGCGAAACCCCACCCGCAGCCGCACCAGCGTGTTCAGCATAATCTTGCGCCCGCGCTTGGGCACGGGCGCGGGCGGCGCGCACCCGTGCCGCCACGATTGCACTGCTCTCGCCTTGGGGGGCGTGCAGTAATTCCGAGGGCGGGATCGGACTGATTTCCAAAACGAGGTCAATCCGGTCCAAAAGTGGCCCACTAATTTTGCTCTGATATTCCTCGCCACAGCGCGGCGCGCGGCCACAGGCGCGAGCGGGATCGAATAAATGCCCGCAGCGGCAGGGATTCATCGCCGCCACCAATTGGAATCGTGCCGGATAGGTAACATGGGCGGCTGCCCTGGCGACGGTGGTGCGGCCCGATTCCAGCGGCTGGCGCAGCGCTTCGAGCGCCGCACGGGGAAATTCGGGCAATTCATCCATGAACAACACGCCGCAATGGGCCAGCGAAATCTCCCCTGGCTTGGCGCGATTACCCCCTCCGGCAATCGCCGCCTGGCTCGCGGAATGATGCGGCTCGCGAAATGGTGGCCTCGTGATCAATCGCCCTTCGGTCAGCATCCCCGCCACCGAATGCACCATACTGACTTCCAACGCCTCGCGCGGGGTCAAATCCGCGAGCAAGCCCGCAAGCCGCGACGCCAGCATGGTCTTGCCCGCGCCTGGCGGGCCGATCATCAGCAAATTATGCCCACCCGCCGCCGCAATTTCCAACGCGCGCCGAGCGGTTTCCATGCCGCGCACATCGGCCAAATCACCACCCGGATCGCTCTGATCAAGCCCTCCGCGCGGCGGGGGCGATAAAATCTGCTCGCCTTTGAAATGATTGATCAGGGCCAGCAAATCCGGTGGCGCCAACACGCCAATATCCCCGGCCCATGCGGCCTCAGCGCCTTGTTGCGCCGGACAAATCAGGCCCAGCCCACGCGCTGACGCGGCAATTGCTGCGGGCAACACCCCGCTCACCGGCGCCAATTTGCCATCGAGCGATAATTCGCCCAAGGCGGCGAAATTCGCCATTTCATCGACGGGCAAAATATCCATCGCGGTCAGCACGCCGAGGGCGATCGGTAAATCCAGGTGACTACCCTCCTTCGCCAGATCCGCCGGGGCGAGATTGACCAACACGCGGCGCGGCGGGAGTGCCAGCCCCATCGCGGTGAGGGCGGCGCGCACCCGCTCGCGCGATTCGGCCACCGCCTTGTCGGGCAAACCAACGATCAAAAACACCGGCAAGCCTGGGGCGATTTGGACCTGCACCTCCACCTTCATGGCCTCGATCCCGGCAAAGGCAAAGCTCTGGATGCGCGCGACGCTCATGCCCGGCCTGCCGCACGGCCAATCAGGCCCTGTTGGCGGAAACTCAAAAACCGGCCTTTGCCGATGATCAGATGATCATGCAGCACAATATCCATCACCTGGATGGCCCGCTCGATCTCGGCGGTCATGGCGATGTCATCCCGCGAGGCGGTTGGGTCACCGCTCGGATGATTATGCACCAAAATCAACGCCGTCGCGTGCAATTCCAATGCCCGCTTGACCACTTCGCGGACATAAACCTGGGTGTGATTCACCGTGCCGCGCGAGGCGATTTCATTGGCGATCAGCCGATTACGATTATCCAAAAACAAAATCCGAAATTGCTCGATCGGCTCGCGGGCCATTGCGATCGTCAAATAATCGATCAGCCGATCCCAATTATTCAAAATCGGCTGATCCGCCAATTCGGCTCGTGCCAAGCGCTCCGCCGAGGCCTGCACCAATTTGATCGCCGCCACGCTATGAGGCCCCACGCCCGGCTCGACGGCCAACAGCTCAGGCGATGCCACCAGCACGCCAGCATAAGAACCAAATCGGTTGATTAATGATTTCGCAAGCGGTTTGGTATCGCCCTTTTTGAAGGCGAGAAACAACAGCATTTCCAAAAGCTCGTAATCGGCCAGCGACTCAGCACCACGCTCCAACAAGCGCTCGCGCATCCGCGCCCGATGCCCGAGCGGCCCGGTGCTGGGAAAGGGCAGATGATCCAAGCCCGCATCACCCAAACCAACCCCGTCCACCGATTGCGGCGCGGGGGCTGGCGCTGGCGTGGGTGACGCCGCCGGTCGCTCCGCCATGCCGCTGACACGGCGCGTTGGCGCGTCAGGAAACGGTTCTGTTTCAGTGCGGCGCAGGGTTTTCAGCAATCGATCCCACACGATAGACGCGAACCTTCCGATAAAATCGCGTTAAGGTTGTAACCCTACCGGATTTTTGCGCTCTGTCCAGTTATTTTAATCCGCAAGCGGCATAAAAAACGCCGCCCTTGAGGGGCGGCGTTTTCGGAATTGATCGAACGAAGGCTCGATGAATGACGGGGTTAGTTCTCGGATTGAGCTTGCTGATTGCGGCGACGGATCGCGGCACCCAGAATATCGCCCAGCGAGGCACCGGAATCGACCGAGCCGTAATCGGCCATCGCCTGCTTTTCCTCGTCCATCTCTTTGCCTTTGACGGTGAGTTGCAGCTTGCGCGCTGCCCGATCAACCGCCGTGATTTTTGCGTCGATTTTTTCGCCGACGGCAAATTTCTCCGGACGCTGATCGCCCTTATCGCGGGCCAGTTCGGCGCGGCGAATAAAGCCGGTCAACACATCATCGACCTTCACTTCAAGCCCGTTGGTCTGCACGGCAGTGATCACGCAGGTCACGATCATGCCCTTGCTCACACGGTCCAGCACGCCGGCGGCGGGATCTTCCTCGAGCTGCTTCACGCCCAGGCTGATCCGCTCTTTCTCGACATCGACATCGAGCACCTTGGCTTTGACGTGATCGCCCTTGTTGTACTTGGCCATCGCGAGCTCGCCGGTATCATCCCATGACAGGTCCGACATATGGACCATGCCATCGATTTCCGGAGCCAGCCCGATGAACAAGCCGAACTCGGTCATGTTGCGAATCTCGCCTTCGACCACCGAACCAACCGGGTGATCATCGAGGAATTGCTCCCACGGATTGCGGCTGACCTGCTTCAGACCCAGCGAAATGCGGCGCTTGGAGGCATCGACATCGAGCACCATGACTTCGACTTCCTGGCTGGTCGAGACGATTTTGCCCGGATGCACGTTCTTTTTGGTCCACGACATTTCGGAGACATGGACCAGACCTTCGACGCCCGGCTCCAGCTCCACGAACGCGCCGTAATCGGTGATGTTGGTTACCCGACCGGCGGCCTTGATGCCGGCGGGATATTTCACGTCCACCCCTTCCCACGGATCGATCTCAAGCTGCTTCATGCCGAGGCTGATGCGCTGGGTATCCGGGTTGAAGCGGATCACCTGCACGCGCACCGGCTGGCCGATGGTGAGGGCTTCGGCTGGGTGATTGATCCGGCGCCATGCGATGTCGGTGACATGCAACAAGCCATCCACGCCGCCTAAATCAACGAAGGCGCCGTAATCGGTGATGTTTTTCACCACGCCATCCAGAATTTGGCCTTCTTTGAGGCCCTGGATCAGCTCGGAGCGCTGCTCGGCGCGGGTTTCTTCGAGCACGGCGCGGCGTGACACCACGATGTTGCCGCGCGCGCGGTCCATTTTCAGAATTTGGAATGGTTGGGACATGCCCATCAGCGGCGTGACATCGCGCACCGGACGAATATCGACCTGGCTGCCTGGCAAAAATGCCGTGGCGCCGCCCAGATCGACGGTGAAACCGCCTTTGACTCGGCCATGGATCACGCCATTGACCCGCACGCCCGATTCATGGGCGCGCTCCAATGTGGTCCAGGATTCCTCGCGCCGCGCCTTTTCGCGCGACAGCACGATTGAGCCGTCTTTGTCCTCATAGCGCTCGACGAATAGATCAAACGAGTCGCCGGGCTTGACTTCCTGCGCCCCGAATTCCTTGACCGGCACCCGGCCTTCACTTTTCAGCCCGACATCAACAACGACAAAATCATCGTCGATCCGCAGCACATGGCCGGTGACGACGGAGCCTTCAAAGCCCGTATCGATGCCGAGAGAGCTATCAAGCATCGCGGCAAAATCATTATCGGCGGCATGCTGATCAGCGTGCGAGCGCGTGGCAGTTGCGGTAGAACCCATGAGACGGTGTTGATCCTTGAAACGAGACCGGCCCTAAGCCGATCGGGTTGGCGTGCGCGGATACTCCATGATCCAACTGTGATCAGAAACCCACGTCTAGCACGGCTTTGCCAGCCGGCTTGGTTAATCATGACGATCCAAAACGGATCGAGCCGCAAGCACCATGCCGCAGCTGACCCCTCCATTACCGGCAAAACCACCCCTGCGCAAGGGTAATCAAGCGAAAACCACGGCAATTTTAAGATCAGCCGGGCAGGCTTCGCGCCGCGACGTCTCGTGCTATAGAACCCTCCCATGAGAGAATATCGCTTCGCATTGCCGCGCCGCTTGAACCCGCTGCTGCCGATCTGCCTGACGCTTCCGCTTCTGCTGAGCGGTTGCGGGCTGTTTGGGTCAAGCCATCCGAAACCCAAGCTCGGCGCCGCCGACGCGATAACCGCAGCGCCGCTCTCGGCCAGCGCCCAATATGAGGCCGGGATCGAGCAGTTGCGTAAAGGCAACAACAAAAAAGCCGCAACCGATTTCGGCGCGGTGCAGGTCAATCATCCTTATTCGACCTGGGCGACCCATGCCGCGCTGCTGCAAGGCTATGCCGATTATCAGCGCCAGAATTTCACCGCCGCCATCGCCTCACTCACGCGATTTGTGCAG
>JAKBBY010000167.1 GCA_021808315.1 Pseudomonadota bacterium
GGTGGTGAATAATTTAATCGAAAAGGCGGAAGCGCCCTTGATGATCACCACCGCCAGCAGATCCACCAGCGGCACTGCGATCAGCAAAAACGCCAAACCGCAAATGCCCCAGCCGACGAGATTATACATATGCCGCCGTGTCTCCATCGGCGAGCGCTTGGCGTGCGCGGATTCGACACTAGCCGACATGGCGAGACCCCCGCACCAGCAACCGTGCTGCGGCATTGACCGCAACGGTAATGACGAACAGCACCAGCGCAATTTCCGCGAGCGATTTGACCGCCATATCTGTCGGGTCCTGCAAGGCGCTGTCGAGCTGCGACAATATAAACGACGCCATGGTGCTAATCGGGGTAAAAATCGTGTCGGGTAGGTAATTCAACCCGCCGCCGGAAACCATCAGCACCGCCATCGTCTCGCCCAGAGCGCGGCCCAGCGCGAGCACGATGCCGCCAATCAGCGTCACGCGCGCGGTGGGCAACATGGTCTTGGTGACCACTTCGAAATGCGTGGCCCCGAGTGCAAACGCCGATTCGCGCAACTCCTTGGGCACTTGCACCAGCGCGTCATACAAGGTGGTCGCGATAATCGGCGTGATCATCAGCGCCAGAATGATACCCGCCGCCAGCAGCCCGTAGCCGCTGCCCGAACTGTTATGCATGTTGAAAAACGGGATAAATCCAACGATGGCGGTCATTGCCGGGCCGATCCCATGGGCGATCAGCGGCACCAGCACATAAATGCCCCAAAGGCCGAACACCACGCTGGGCACCACCGCGACCAATTCGACCACCATGGACAAAATGGGCCGTAATTTCGGGGGCGCTTTCTCGGCCAAAAACAAAGCGGTGCCGATACTGACTGGAACCGCAAACAAAATTGCGAGAAAGGAGGAGGCCAGCGTGCCGACGATGAAGGCTAGAATGCCGTAATTGGCGCCCGGCTCAATTTTATAGCCATGGCTGACCACGCCGTTGCCGTATAAATTACCCAGGCTCCAATTAATGGTGCCGAGAAACCGGATGCCGTTAAAGCCAATCGCTTTCCACGCATAGGCGGCCAAAAAAAACACAACAGCGAACAAAGCTGCGGGGATAATCAAGGCGATGCCCGCCATCACCCGGCGGAACAGTTTTGAGCCACCGGCCTGACCCGACCCGGAGGCCAATCCGGTTTTCAGTTCAAGCCCGGCGGCGGCCAGAATTTTACGCCGCTCTTCGGGCGTTGGGTCTATCGGGGATTGATGCGCCGAACTCGCCAATTTCCGCTTCTCCACAAACACCGCATGCCGATAGCAGAGCAAGCCATTTTCGTAAAATAAAACTGCCCTCCCGGTGTTCCGGAAGGGCAGTTCTGGTCAGATTAGCCGTGGATTTTCGCAATCTGCGCGGCAGAGAGCTTCTTGATCGCCGGCGGCAGCGCCTTGAACTCGACTTGCTTCAAGAAATGCTCGGCATTGCCTTGATTGCTCGCCCAGGTCAGCATGGTCTTCACCGCATTGGCGGTCGCGTCGTTCGCCTGCTTCGCATTCACGATCGCATATTCATAATTGATGATCGGGTAGCTCATCGCACCCGGCGCGAACACCAAGCTGATCCGCTCATCCGCTGGGGTCTTGCCCACCAGCGTATCGGCAGCGGCGCTGATCGTTTTGGCGGACGGCAGCAGGAATTTGCCCGCCTTGTTCTCGATCGCGGCGACGCCCAGATGGGCCTTCGCAACTTCCTTGTAGAATGACACACCGATATAGGCGATGCTGTAGGGGTTCTGCTGCAGCGCGGTCACCATGCCGGGGTTACCCTCAGCACCCAAGCCGCCCTGCACTGCGGGCCATGACACGGTGGTGCCGTAGCCCACAGTGCTGTTCCAGGCCGGGGTGGAGAAGCTCAGATATTGCGAGAAAATGAAGGTGTCACCCGAACCATCGGTGCGATGCACCGGGATGATTTTGTGGTTCGGCAGCTTCACGCCGGGGTTCAGCTTGGCAATCGCCGGATCGTTCCACATGGTGATCTTGCCGGTGTAAATGCCAGCGAGCACCGGGCCGGACAAATGCAGATGGACATTGTTCAGGCCCGGGACGTTGAAATTGATCGCCTGAGCCGAAATCGCGAGCGGGATGTTCAGGATATTCGGATCTTTTTTGATCTGACCATCCGACATGTAAGCATCCGACGCGCCGATCTGGACCACGCCCGAAATCGCCTGCGAAATACCAGCGCCCGAGCCGGTGCCCTGGGTCACGACCTTAATGGTCGGGTGGGCCTTCTCGAAGCTCGGCAGCCAGATATTGAACAGCGGATAAAGCAGGGTCGAGCCGGTTTCGTTCAGCGTGACGGTCGAGGCTGCCGAGGCGGCGCCAACCCCAAGACCTGCAATCAGCAGAGCCGCGGCACTGGTCCGCGCCAGCATGGAGCGACGGAGTAACTTGCCAATTCGCATGAGAGGATTTCCTTGTTCAGTTGTTAAAGAATGCGGGGATGAACAACCCCTACGACCGGGTCTCTAAGCGATGCTGTGTGACAGTGCGACGGGGTAATGATGAAGCTTTTATGACATCGACATCGAGTTACTATTTTTGAAGCAGAGTCTATTTTTTGATCTGAATTGACATCTTGAGCCGGGCGTCGATCATCTCGACGGGGGTTTGCAGGCGTGAAAATCGCATCGCGCGCCGGGTGCGCTGGCCGCCTTCGCCGTGCAGATGCAGCATCAGAACGCTCAATGTCACGCGGGCATCGGCAATCTCATCCCAGCGATAATGATCGTTTTGATCCCGCAAACCGCGCAACGATACGCCATCCGGGGTAATGAGCGCTCGGATCCGCACGCCGCGGTCCTGATGATAGCGCCGCCAATCGCCGATGGCCCCGGCCACCACGAGGGCTGCGGCAATCGGCAGTAACAGCGCCATCGCGGTGAGAAACAGGCTTTTTGCGCCGATATGCACAAACATGATCGGCCCGCCGAGAGCGATCAGCACGATCAAGGCGACAACAAGGTAGGGCGGTGAAGGGGAGGGTGCGGCCGCCCAGATTTCCAGCACCGCCAAGCGCGTGTTTTGCGCGCCCGATGCCGCCATCTCTGCTTCATGCTCATCCATGAGCCGCTCCTATCGCAGCCGCCCTTATCTTGTCGATCACCCGATTATCCCCGACAGTGCGGGCATGGAGTCGCAGGCCCCCGCAACGCTCTCGCTCCGGGATTTGTTCGCTGGATTTTTTGCGGCCGGCATTTCCGGCTTTGGCGGCGTGTTGCCGTTCGCCCGCCGGATCATGGTCGATCAACGGCGCTGGCTGACCGATGCCGAGTTCGCGGATTTATTCGCACTTTGCCAGTTCCTGCCTGGCCCGAATATCGTGAATTTATCGGTGGCGTTCGGGGCGCGCCATCGGGGGATACAAGGTGCCTTGGCCGCGCTCACCGGCCTGCTCGCCGCCCCGATCACCATTGTGGTTACGCTCGGCGTGCTGTTCGAGCGCTATGGCAAATTACCCCTGGTCCATCATGGTCTCGAAGGTCTCGCCGCCGGGGCATCGGGCCTCATCCTAGCCACGGCGGTCAAAATCGCCACACCCGCTTTGCGCCATAGTGCCACCATCGCGGTGGTGGCACTCGCTTTTACCCTGTTCGCCATTTTGCATTTTGCCCTGCCGGTCGTGATTTTAATCGCCTTTCCGGTGTCGATTCTGATTGCGCGCGGGCGCACGCCCTGATGGTGCCCAACTTGATAGTGCCCAACTTGATTTTGAACGGGCGATGATCCTGCTCACCTTGGCTCTGCTGTTCGCCGAATTATCGCTGCTCGCCATTGGCGGCGTGGCCAGCACGCTGCCAGCCATGGCGCGCGCGGTGATTGCCCATCATTGGATGACCGCGCCGCAATTCGCGGCCTTATTCGGCGTGGCACAATCAAGCCCCGGCCCGAATATGCTGATCGCGACGCTCATCGGCTTGCATGTGGCGGGGCTGCCCGGTGCGGCGATCGCAACGATCGCGATGATCGGCCCATCCAGCACGCTGACTTATGCGGTTGCCGGTTGGTGGCATCGTTTCCGCGAAGCGCGCTGGCGGCGCATTTTGCAAAGCGCGATCACGCCGGTCACTGGCGGCCTGCTGCTCGCCGCCGCCTCAGTGCTGCTGCGCGCTGCCGACCATGATTGGCGGGAAGCACTGATCTCGGTGGCGGTGTTTCTCGTGGCGACCCTGCGGCCAAAGCTCCACCCGCTCTGGCTGCTGGCCGGGGCTACACTCGTTGGAATCTTGGGGTTCGCCTGATCGATCCCGCCGCATCGCCGTGCGGCGCTGCGATCTCAACTGATCGCGTCGTGCAGGCGTGCGAGCGCGTGCTCAACCGTTTGGGCGCGCACGGCGGCGCGGTCACCCGCGAACATAATCCGTTCAGCCCACACGGCATCCCGCGTGGCGAGGCCAAACCAAACCGTGCCAACCGGCTTGTCCGGCGAACCACCCTCCGGCCCGGCAATGCCCGTCACCGCGATGGCGATATCAGCGTCAGCGCGGGCGCGCGCGCCGCTGGCCATCGCCCGAGCCACCGCCTCGCTCACCGCGCCCTCCGCAGCGATCAAGGGGGCGGGAACGCCCAGCATGGCGGTTTTCGCGTCATTGGCGTAGGTGACAAAACCATAGCCAAACACCGATGATGCGCCGGCAATGTCGGTCAGCGCCGCAGCGATCATCCCGCCGGTGCAGCTTTCCGCCGTCGCGATTTTTTTCGCGGACGCCCGCGCGCGCGCCACCAAAGCGGCTGCTCGTTCGCTCAAAACACCCACCGGAGCACCAGGAGCGAAACAGCCGCCAGCAGCCCGGCGATCCAATCATCCGCCATGATCCCGAGCGCGTCATCCCGCGCATCCGCCCAGCCGACCGGGCCGGGTTTCCAAATATCGAACAGCCGGAACAGGCCAAACGCCATGATCGCCGCGAACCACCCGCCGCCGCCCAAGCCGAGCAGCGCGATCATTTGCCCGGCCACCTCATCGATCACCACCCAACCCGGATCATCAGCGTCCGCCCCGGCGCGTGGGATCGCCCAAAAGCCGGCAGCACTCACCAACACCACACCGAGCAACAAGCCAAACCAGCCAAAGGAAGCCAAGAGGATCAGCCCGATCAATAGGCCAAGCGCCGAGCCAGCGGTTCCCGGTGCGCGCGGCACCGAACCCACACCCAGCCCCGAGGCGAGCCACCACGGCCAGCCGGTCATCGATGCACCCAACGCTGCACCGGATCGCGCGCGGGTTTGCCCTGCAAAGCCCGATACACCACCATCGCCTCGGTCACCCGCTGCACATAATTGCGTGTCTCGCCAAATGGGATCTCCTCTAGCCAAGTCACCAAATTCACCCCGCCCGCCGCCACCGGTAAGCGCGGATCGCCAAAGCGCGACAGCCACGAAGCGACATTACCCGGACCGGCATTATAGGCCGCAATCGCCAGCGGGGTGCAATCACCAAATCGATGGCGGAGCAGCGCCAGATAGGCGGTGCCGAGCGCGATATTCTGTCCCGGATCGCGCAGGCCGGCGCCGCCATCCGCCAGCCCGTCGCGCCGGGCGATTTGCGCCGCCGTGCCGGGCAATAATTGCATCAACCCGATGGCACCGGCGCCGCTGACCGCGTTGGGATCAAAACTGCTTTCCTCGCGGGAAATGGCCAGGGTTAAGCTCGATGCGCCGCTGAAGCTGGGTGGGATTGGCCAGCCTT
>JAKBBY010000168.1 GCA_021808315.1 Pseudomonadota bacterium
GGCACGGTGGTCCCGGCGGCATTGTATCATTTGCGGCGCTTATGCCGGGATTGGTTTTCGATTGAGCCGCTGATTGCGGCGGCGACGCTGGATTGGGGCTTCGCGATTAAAGTGGATCACCCCCATGAGGTGGGGGCGGATCGGCTATTAAATGCGCTGGCGGCGCATCACCGCTATGGCGGGCCGCTGGTGGTGATCGATTTTGGCACGGCGACGAATTTTGATGTGGTTGACGCGGATGGTTCCTATATTGGGGGGGTGATTGCGCCGGGTGCGAATTTGTCGGTCGAGGCGCTGCATCAGGCGGCGGCGCGGTTACCCCGAATTGGGGTCGGGCGGCCGCAATCGGTGATTGGACGATCAACGGTCCCGGCCATGCGGTCCGGGATTTATTGGGGCTATGTGGGATTGGTTGAAGGGTTGGTTGCACGGATTGAGGCGGAATATGGATCGGCGTTGAAAACCGTGGCCACCGGCGGCTTGGCACCGCTCTTTGCCGAGGGCAGCGACCGGTTGGGCGCGATTGACCCGGATTTGACCCTGGATGGGCTTCGGCTGCTGGCTGCGCGCAACCCTGCGCTGCCGCGCCGGGCGCGGGATATGGATCATGAATGAGGCCTTGTCCGATGGCCTGTGAGATCGGATTTACCATGAATGAGAGACCTAAACTTGACCTTAAAGAATGAGGCCGAAACCGGCCTGACCTTCGTGCCGCTGGGCGGCACTGGCGAAATTGGCATGAATTTGAATGTGTACGGGCTGGATGGCGCGTATCTGGCGGTTGATTGCGGCATGGGTTTTGCCGGGCCGGACGCGCCGGAGGCAGAATTGCTGGTGGCAGATGCGCGCTATCTGATCGAGCGGCGCGATCGGCTGGCCGGGCTGGTGATTACCCACGCGCATGAGGATCATATTGGCGGCATTGCTTGGCATTGGCCGGAATTACGCTGCCCGATCTATGCAACACCGTTCGCCGCGGCGTTGATCCGCTCGCGCTTGTCCGAGGCCGGGTTGCTGACGCGGGTGAAATTGCACGAATTTGCCCCTGGCAGCGCCTTGACGGTGGGGAAGTTCAATATCAGCACCATCCGCATGGCGCATTCGACGCCAGAGGCCGTGGCGCTGGCGCTGCGCACGCCTTATGGCACGGTGCTGCATACCGGCGATTGGAAGCTCGATCCTGAGCCGTTGGTGGGCCCGCCCACGGATGAGGCGGCATTGCAGGCGCTGGGCGATGAAGGCGTGCTGGCGATGATTTCAGATTCGACCAATGCCGTGGTGGAGGGGCATTCCGGCTCCGAGGCGTTGGTGCGCAAAAGCTTGATCGCGCTGATCGCCGGGATGCGCGGGCGCGTGGCAGTGACGTGTTTTTCTAGTAATATTGCCCGGATTTCCAGCGTGATCGCGGCGGCGCGGCAATCGGGGCGGCGCGTGGCCTTGGTGGGGCGCAGCCTGTCGCGCTATGTCGAGGCGGCGCGGGGCGCAGGTTATTTGCGCGATGTGCCCGATTTCGTCGATGAGCGGGAGATCAACCGGATTGCGGATGACCAATTGCTGATTCTGGTCACGGGCAGCCAGGGCGAAAAACGGTCGGCGCTCGCGCGGATCGCCGCTGATCAGCATCGGAGCGTTTCGCTCGGCGAGGGCGATACGGTGATCTACTCCTCGAAAATGATCCCCGGCAATGAACGGGCGATTGGCGCGGTGCAGGACGAGCTGGTGCGCGCCGGTGTGCGGGTGATGACCGATGGCGATCATATGGTGCATGTGTCCGGCCATCCGGCGCGTGATGAGCTGCGTAAATTATATAAATTGGTGCGCCCGCGCTATTTGATCCCGACCCATGGCGAATGGCGGCACATGGCCGCACAGGCGGAGCTGGCCGAAATTGAGCAAATCGAGACGGTGCTGATGGAAAATGGCGATGTCGTGCAGCTGGCACCCGGCGCGGTCGATGTGATCGAGCAGGTGCCGACTGGGCGGCTCGCGATCGATGGTGATCGGCTGGTGCCGATGCAAGGCGGGGTGATGGCGGCGCGTCGGCGGATGCTGGGCAATGGCGTGGTGATTGGCAGTATTGCGGTGGACCGGGCCGGGATTTTGCGCGGTGCGCCCCGGATTATCGCGCCGGGGCTGTTTGAGCCGGATGATGCCGGATTGGTGGCGCTGGCGGAGGATTTTGCCGACGGATTTGCCGATTTACCTGAATCGGTGCGGCGCAATCCGCAAGCGCTGAACGAGGCGGCGGAATCGACGCTGCGGCGGGTGCTGGGCCGCCGATTCGGCAAGAAGCCGATGGTGAATGTCCAGGTCATTTCGGTATGAGCGGAAATAATAGGCATTATTTTTGAAAATGGCGATATTTTGGGTATAAATTAGGCAATTTATGGATAACAGCCTCATATTTATGCGAAAATATGCAAAAAACCGCTTTACCGCGCTGCAATATCAATGCATCATAATTACAGGATGAAGGTTGGTTCTTCATTCCGCCGTGTGACTGGCGTTTCCTCCCTGAACTTGGCCCGCTGGCCCTATGGTCGGCGGGCATTTTTCTGGGCATAACCCGGCGCCATGCAACGCCCCCGCGAATTAACCGACCTTACCGCTTGCCGCGCGATTTTCGCGCTGCTGGTGTTTTTGTACCATGTTAATTTGCATGTTGGGTTTGCCGGGGCGCTCGGCTGGTTCGCCCCGGTGGTGACCCATGGCTATTTGGGGGTCGATGGGTTTTTTATGCTCTCCGGGCTGATTTTGGCGCGGGTTGAGCGCGATATGCTGTTCAGCGTGTCGGGCGTGTTGCGGTTCTGGGGCAAGCGGCTGGCGCGGATTTATCCCGTGCATCTGGCGGTGATCCTGCTGTTGGCGCTCCTGTTGGCCGCCGGGCTGGCATTTGGGCTGACGCCGCGTGACCCGCACCGCTTTGGCATGCTGGCGTTGCTGGATAATGTGCTGTTGATCCAGGCTTGGGGGGCGTTGCGGCATTTGGCGTGGAATTATCCAGCCTGGTCGATCAGCGCCGAATGGGCGGGATATTTGGTGTTTCCGTTCATTTTGGCGGGATTGATTGAAATGTCGACCATGGTGATCGGCACCTTCATCCCGCTCTGTTTTATGCTGCTGGGGTTTTTATCGTTTCTGCATGGTGGCTTGAACCAGACCTATCTTGATAGTCTGCCCCGCTTTTTCGTGGAATTTATTGCGGGCATGAGCATGGCATTCATTGTGCCGCTCTGGGCCGATGACATGCCGGGGCGCGCGCTTGCGGCCATTGGCGCGGTGGGGGCGGTGCTCTCCGTGATGTTTTTGCATGATGCGCTGACGGTATTTTGGCTCGGCCTGATGCTGACCGGCTTTGCCTTCGAGGCGGATGCTGAGCGCCCTGCGGTGATTGGTGGGCTGGCGCCGCTGCATGGGTTGGGGGTTTTGTCCTATACGATTTACATGAGTTTCGCGCCGGCGGAATTGCTGACCTCGCAAGCCTTGCGCCACCTTGGTTTGGCACCAGCGACGCATGGTTGGCTCTATGCCGCGATGATGAGCATCTTGACGATGATATTGGCATTGGCGCTGCATCATCTGGTTGAATTGCCCGCGCGCCGGGTTTTGACCGCTCGGCTTGACCCTGCACGTGCCGAGGCCCTGGCCGATGGCTCCGTGCCCTTGTAAACAGAGTTTCGCTCCAACCCCGATTGCGCCTGCGCTTTTGGCACCATAGAGACCAATCGCAGAATGCAAACCAGAACAGGATAAACCATGCGCTTGACCCGCTCGCTGATCCCCACCCTCAAGGAAAACCCGGCCGAAGCGCAGATTGTCTCGCATCGGCTAATGCTGCGCGCGGGGATGATTCGCCAGCAAGCCGCCGGGATTTACGCGTGGCTGCCGCTTGGTCAGCGCGTGCTGAGCCGGATCGCGGCGATTGTGCGCGATGAGCAAAATCGCGCCGGGGTGCAGGAAATTTTGATGCCCACCATTCAATCCGCCGATTTATGGCGCGAGAGTGGCCGCTATGATGCGTATGGGCCGGAAATGCTGCGGATTCGCGACCGGCATGATCGCGAAATGTTGTATGGGCCGACCAATGAGGAAATGATCACCGCGCTGATGCGCGATAATGTGCAATCCTACCGGGATTTGCCGCAAATGCTGTATCATGTGCAGTGGAAATTCCGTGACGAGGTGCGGCCCCGTTTTGGTGTGCTGCGCGGGCGCGAATTCCTGATGAAGGATGGCTATAGTTTCGATCAGGATCAGGCCGGCGCGGTGGCGAGCTATCGGCGGATGATGCTGGCCTATATGCGCACCTTCCGGCGCTTGGGTGTGCGCGCGATTCCGATGCGCGCCGATACCGGGCCGATTGGCGGGGATTTGTCGCATGAATTTCATATTCTGGCACCCACCGGCGAAAGCGGCGTGTTTTATGATCGCGCGTTTGAAGCGGTTGATTTGGGCAGCGACAGCTATTCCTATGATCGGCCCGAGGACCTTGATGCGTTTTTCGCGCAGATGACCGGGCTTTATGCCGCGACCGATGAAAAACACGACCCGACAGCGTGGAGCCACGTGGATGCTGCGGATCGGCGCGAAGGGCGCGGGATTGAAGTGGGTCAGATTTTTTATTTTGGCACCAAATATAGCGAAGCGATGGGCTTCACCGTGGTTGGGCCGGATGGCGCTAAAATCCATCCGGAAATGGGCAGCTACGGCATTGGCGTCTCGCGCCTTGCGGGGGCGATTATCGAGGCGAGCCATGACCAAGCCGGGATTATCTGGCCCGATAACGTCGCCCCGTTCCGCGCGGTGATTTTGAATTTGCGCCAGGGCGATGACGTTACGGATGGGTTATGCGAGCAGATTTATGCCCGCCTCAGTGAGCACGATTTGGGCGATCAGGCTTTGTATGATGATCGGTCGGCGCGGGCGGGTGAGAAATTTGCGGATGCCGATTTGTTAGGCCACCCGTGGCAAATTATTGTCGGGCCGCGTGGTGCCGCTCTGCAGCAGGTGGAGTTGAAGCGGCGTGACAGCGGTGAGCGGCACGAATTATCGATTGAAGATGCCATCGCGCGGGTTTTGTCCTGATGTTTTCCGCATTTGAGCGGCATGTGGCGTTTCGCTATTTGCGCGCACGCAAGGGCGAACGATTTGTTTCGATCATCGCGATTTTTTCGCTAATCGGCATCGCCCTTGGTGTGGCCACGCTGATTATCGTGATGAGCGTGATGAACGGGTTTCGTCAGGAATTGCTCGCGCAAATTCTGGGGCTGAATGGTGATATTGGCGTGTTTGGTGCGGGCGCGCCGATCACGCGCTACGATGCGATGGCCGGGCAGATCCAAAAAATCCCCGGTGTGATCAGGGCAACGCCGATTGTGCAAGGGGAGGTGTTGATCACCGGCCCGCATGGCGGGGCGATTGGCGGCGTCGCGCGCGGGATCGAAGCGCCGGGATTGATGGCACTGCGCACCGTCTCGCGACATTTGACGGCGGGCTCATTGGCGAATTTCCACGGCCAATCGGTGGCGATTGGTGATGGGATTGCGAGCCAGTTGGGCCTCAGCGTGGGCGGCACGATTACGCTGATTTTGCCGCAGGGCAACGCGACGATCATTGGCACGATTCCGCGCATCGAGAGCTTCACGGTGGGTGCGATTTTCCAGACCGGCATGG
>JAKBBY010000169.1 GCA_021808315.1 Pseudomonadota bacterium
GAGGCCGGCGCGGGCACCGAGGGCGCCGGCGACGGCGGAGGGCGCGATGCCGCAGGCTTCGAGATAGGTTGACATGCCGATGCCGCGCAATTTGCCCCGGGCTTTGGCCTGGGCGCGGCGGGCCTCGAAACCGGACCAGTCGGCCAGTTCCATGCAGCGCGCCAGGGTCGCTTCGTGGTTGCCGCTGTCATACATCAGGGCGACCGGGGTTTGATACGGATAAGCATCGATCGGGATGAAGTTGCGGCGGCGGATGGCGACGCGGTCCATGCCCATGGTGTGGGCGGCGATATCGACCAGGCGTTCGAGCAGGAAGGTGGTTTCGGGGCGACCGGCGCCGCGATAGGCATCGACCGGGACGGTGTTGGTGAAGATGGCTTTCACCTCGGAATAGATGACCGGGGTGGTGTAGACGCCCGCGAGCAGGGTGGCGCTGAGATAGGTGGGCACCGAGGGGGCGAAGGTGGAGAGATAGGCACCCATATTGGCGTAGGTGTTGACGCGCAGCGCCAGGAATTTGCCGTCTTCGGCGAGGGCGAGTTCGGCGTGGCTGACATGGTCGCGGCCATGGGCATCGGTGATGAAGGCTTCGCCGCGTTCGCAGGTCCATTTCACCGGGCGGTGGATTTTGGAGGCGGCCCAGGTGACGGCGGCTTCTTCGATATAGTGGAAGATTTTGGCGCCGAAGCCGCCGCCGACATCCGGGGCGACGACGCGCAGCTTATGTTCGGGGACGTGGAGCACGAAGGCGCCCATCAGCAGGCGGATGACGTGCGGGTTTTGGCTGGTGGTGTGCAGCGTGTATTCGCCGGAGGAAACGTCATACTCGCCGATGGCGGCGCGCGGTTCCATCGGGTTGGGGATCAGGCGGTTATTGGTCAGGTCGATCTTGGCGATTTTATAGGCTTGTTTGAAGGCGGCCTCGACGGCTTCCTTATCGCCCAGATGCCAATCATAGCAGACATTGCCTTTGGCGTCGTCATGCACCAAGGGCGCGCCGGGGGCGATGGCGGCGCGCAGGGTGGCGACGGCGGGGAGGGTTTCGATGTCGATGACCAGGGCTTCGGCGGCGTCTTTGGCTTGTTGCTTGGTTTCGGCAATCACCATCGCGATGGCATCGCCGACATAGCGGACTTTGCCCTGGGCGAGCACCGGATGCGGCGGTTCGACCATCGGGCTGCCGTCTTTGCTGTGGACCTGCCAGCCGCAGGGGACACCGCCAATATTATCGGCGGCGAGATCAGCGCCGGTGAAGATGGCGATCACGCCGGGCATGGCGGCGGCGGCTTTGGTGTCGATGGATTTGATGACGCCGTGGGCGACATCCGAGCGTTTGAAAAAAGCGTGGGTTTGATGGGGGCGATTGAGATCATCGGTGTAGCGGCCATTGCCGGAGAGGAAGCGATGATCTTCGGTGCGCTTGGGGGAATCGCCGATTCCGCCTTTGATGATGTCGTTCATTGATCATTTCCCAAATTTTCGCGCTGACGGGACCATACCCAGGCGCGTATCATTTTTGTGCAGGAGGCAAGGTTACTCAGCCGCTTGGGGCATTTGCTTTTTGTGCATGATCGGCCATGCGGCGGCGATGGCTTTGACGATGTTATGATAGCCGGTGCAGCGGCAGATATTGCCTTCCAGGCCATCGCGGATTTGTTGTTCGGTGAGGCCTTCGGGGTGCGATTCGACCAGATCGATGGCGCTCATCACCATGCCGGGGGTGCAGAAGCCGCATTGCAGGCCGTGATGTTCGCGGAACATTTCCTGCATCGGGTGCAAGGTGCCATCGGCGGCGGCGAGGCCTTCGATGGTGGTGACGTGCGCGCCTTCCGCCTGGATCGCGAGCATGGTGCAGGATTTCACCGATTTGCCATCGACCGAGACGACGCAGGCGCCGCATTGGCTGGTATCGCAGCCGACATGGGTGCCGGTGAGATGCAGGTGATCGCGCAGCAATTCCACGAGCAAGGTGCGGCTTTCGACATGGGCGTGGGCGGGTTTGCCGTTCACGGTGAGTTTGATATGGGCCATTATTTCCTCCATTGACGATCGCGCAATTATGGGCATGCGCGGGGGCGCGCACGCTATGGGATTGGTCCGGCTTCGATTAAGCCACACCCTATGATGAGGAGAGGAATCGGTTTTGGTCAAGACGGTATGCATGATAATTCCGCCGCCGGGGTGGGATTTTTGCGGGCGATGGGCGTGAATGGCTTGGGGCGCCGCGATGTTTGATCCGTTTGCGCTGGTGGTTGCGCGCTTGCCGGAGCGGCATCGGCCCGCGGGGGCGGAATTTTTGCGCTTCGGCACGGTGGGGGTGGGCGGATTTTGCGTGGATGTGGCGTGTGTTTATGCGCTGCGCGGCGCGCTCGGGCTGTATGGCGCGGGGATGGTGGCGTATTTTGTGGCGGCGAGTGCCAATTGGGCGCTGAACCGGGTTTGGACGTTTCGGGGCCGGGCGGGTGGCGCGGCACACGGGGCGCATATTCAATGGTTGCGGTTTTTGGCGGTGAATTTGGTGGGATTTGCGCTCAACCGGGGCGTGTATTCGCTGCTGATTGCGACCGAGCCGTTGGCGCGGGCTGAGCCGGTGATTGCGGTGGCGGCGGGGGCTGGGGCGGGGTTTTTGGTGAATTTTTTGCTTTCCAGAGCGATTGTGTTCCGATAAAGAAATATACCTGAGGTTGTATTATCGCGCCGCGCCGATGCGGCGGGAGGCCAAAGGTGGGGCACAGCATGGGCGAGCAGGTGGTGCGGTGGCGGGGCGCGGCGTTCGATGGACGGGTGGAACGGCGGCGGCTGCCGGGCGCTTGGTCGGGGGCGCTGGTGCTGCCGCTGATGGATATGTTCGCGGCCCTGATGGCCCCTGCCCTCGCCGCTTGGGCGCTGACGCCGGATGCGGCGCTCCTGCATGGCTGGCTGCTGCGTGCCGGTTATAGCGTGGCGACCGGGTTGGGGCTGTTGCTGGCCGGGCAATATCGGTTCGCGGAGGCGCGCGCGCCGCTGACGCATGTGTCGGGATTGGTGCGGGCGGTGGCGATCGCGCATGGCGGTGTCTGGCTCGGGTTGAATTTATGGGGCGTTGGCGCGGCGCGGGCGCTGCTGACGCCGCGTTTAGGGCTGGTGCATGCGCTCAGCGCACTCGCGTTGATTTTGGCGGCGCGGGTGCTGGTATCGTTTTGGTGGCGGCATGAGCCGACGGCAGCGCCCGGGGCGGCGGCGGTGCTGGTGAGTTCCGCGCCCTGCCCGGCGGGCGCGCTGGCGCGGCTGCATGATTTGACCGGGCAACGCTTGGCGTATGGGTTGGTGGGCGGCGCGGCCTCCTGCGCCGGGCTGCGGCTCTTGCCCGATATTGCCGCGCTGGAAGGGTTGATCCGGGCTAAGCGGGTTGATGAGGTGGTGTTTTTCGCAGCGCGCGAGGATGCGGCGGGTCAGGCGCAGCATGATGCGCTGCTGGCGCGATTGGCCGAGCAGCCGATTTTGCTGCGCTTTGCGGTGGATACGCTGCACCGGGCGGATGATGTGCTGATCACCGGCGCGGGGCTGCATTTGGTCACCGCGCTGGAGCGGCCTTTGCCGATGCAGGCGGCGGCGATCAAGCGGACGATGGATGTGCTGGTGGGCGGGTTGGCGCTGTTGGCGCTCGCACCGGTGATGGCGGTGATTGCGCTGCTGCTCTGCGGTTCCGGCCCGGTTTTGTTTCGGCAAAGACGGGTGGGCGCGAATGGCGCGATGTTTGATGTGCTGAAATTTCGCACCATGAGCCAGGGGGGGCGGAGCAAAATTGTGCGCCAGGCGCAAGAGGGCGATCAGCGGGTGACGCGGCTGGGGCGCTGGTTGCGGCGCAGCTCGCTTGATGAATTGCCACAATTATTCAATGTGTTGCGCGGTGATATGGCGCTGGTGGGGCCGCGCCCGCACGCGCCGGGGACGGCGGTGGGGGATTTTACCTTCGAGCAGGCGACCCGGCTTTATGGGGCGCGACACCGGATTAAGCCGGGAATGACTGGGCTTGCGCAGGTGCGCGGCTTGCGCGGGCCGACGCGCACGCGCGCGGATGTGGCGGCACGGGTGGCGGCGGATTTGGATTATATTGCCCAATGGTCACCCTGGCTGGATGTGATGATTTTGCTCCGCACGCTGCCCGCCGTGATTGTTGGGCGCAATGCCTGTTGAGCCGGTGCTCTGCGGCGGGCAGGCACCGCCCTTGCGCGCTTATGACGCGGATATTGTGATTATCAGCCATTTTCGGCCTGACGAGACGGTGGCCGCGATCCGCTCGGCGCAGGCGCAGGCGGGTGGGGATTTTTGGGTCATTGTGCTGGATCAGGGGTCTGACCCGGCGATGCGGGCGCAGATTTTGGCCGCAGTGGCGGAGTTGGAGCGCGTTGCGTTTTACACCATCGAGGTGAATTTGGGGGTGCCGGGCGGGCGCAATCTGGCGTGCGGGTTGGGACGCGGGCGGGTGCTGGTGGCGCTGGATAATGATGCGGTGTTTGCCGATCATCACGTGGTCGCCAAGGCGGTGACGCGGCTGGGCGAGGTGCCGGAGCTTGGGGTGATCGGGTTTCGGATTTTGGCGCGCGATGGCGTGACGCTGGATGCGACGAGCTGGGGCTATCCGCGCGGATTACGGGCGCGGGCGGCAGAGCGGTTTGACGCGACCACCTTTGTTGGCTGCGGTTATGCGATGGTGCGGCGTTGTTTTGCGACATTGGGCGGGTTTGACGCGACGCTGTTTTTTACCTGGGAGGAGTATGAATTTTCGCGCCGGGCGATCGAGGCCGGATGGTTGATTGCCTATCATGGCGATTTATCGGTGCATCACGCGGTCGCGGCGCAGGCGCGGGTGGCGTGGCGGGGCGAGCGCTGGGGTTATTATGTGCGGAATCGGCTGGTGATTGCCCATGATTGGCATGGGTGGTGGGGAATGCTGCCGTTTTTGCTGCTCTATGGCGGGCGCGGCGTGCGCATGGGTCAGGCGGCGGCGACGCTGCAGGCCGTGCGGGCGGCGTGGCAAATGGCGCGGGCGCGACCCGTGCGGCGGGCGGGGCCCGCGAGCCGACGCTATATTTGGGCGCATGAGACGCGGGCGCGGTTGGTGCGGCTGAAATAAATTATTGGTTCAAGGATAAGGATCATGCCAAATTTGGTTTCCTTTTTGATCGAAAAAAGTCAGTCGAGATGGTGATGTCGTGATTTTGTCTCCAGTTTTGTTGTCTTTGAGATGAATAACCCCTAAAGCAACCCTCGTTAACGCGCCTTGCATTATTTCCAAGCTATTTGGGTTGATATCGATCCAAACATGACCGTGATTGGAAATGTTTCCGATTGAAACTTCATCATTGGCATTTACGGTTCCTGCATTTATCGTCAACGACATTGGCTGACCAATTTTCACATCATACCAAGGTCCGTGGGCGGGCGGGTGCATCGTCCCATTTGGTGTGATGGAGCCAAATGTAATTCCTTTATAATTGCCGAAAAATATTCCAAGGTCATCGATAAAAAGCTCTGATCCGATCTGTGCACTATTTGTAATTCCCAAGTTTTCCGACTTGCTAAATGGATGATAGCTACGGTCAGGACTCATTGATTGATCCAAAAAATCACGGTTGCTGCGATAGCGATGGCGGACATGAATGTGTGAGCGCAGCGGTCGTAGCGCATG